>NZ_LSOD01000042.1:0-8637 GCF_001592855.1 Acinetobacter sp. BMW17 | reverse complement strand
AGCTCGAAAATCATTTTAAAGCCTTTGATTTGACTTTCTTTTACCTTAATAACGGATTCGTTTAACGCCAGCATACTTTTTGAAACACCACCCATAATTTTAATGACAGATGGAAGGCTAAACTTTCATTCAGTCGACAGGATCTGGATGCATTTGCTAAAACATCATATGCATACAATGGAAATTTAAACAAAGATGGCACGGGTTTAAGTTATTCACATTGGGCATCTGAAGGGGATTTGAATCAAAATACATATGATTTAACAGTCAATGGACTATTCGACTTATTTAACCGAGAACATCAAGTGGTCTTTGGTTTTAATGGTTGGGATAGAGAAGCAAATGAATATGGACTCACTTACCCTACTTACTCAGCAGGAAATACAATTAATGATATTGAACATTTCTACGGAAATGCATCTCCTGATTTCAAACCAGAAAGAACGGGTGTAGACAAAACAACAGACACCAAAATGTTTGGAACTTTTATTAATACACGATGGAACCTCGCAGACCAGTTCAAGATTTTCACTGGTGGACGTATATCTGACTGGGAGACTAAAACCCATAACTTCAATCAAGGCCAACTCATCAGTACAACTTCAAAGCAAAAGCAATCTAGTATTTTTGTGCCTTATGTAGCTGCTACGTATAACGTTTTTCCAACTAGCACTATTTATGCAAGTTATACCGAAATCTTTAAACCACAGTCGAGTTTAGATGCCAATGATAATTTCTTGGATCCTGTTACGGGCAGTAATACAGAGCTAGGTTTAAAAAACAGTTTCTTTGATGATCGGCTAGACGTCAATGCGGCAGTTTTCTATGCTCAAAAAGACAATGTCGCTGAACAAATCGCTGGGACTGGATTAAATGGCATTGAAGCGCGTTATAGAGCTGTGAAAGGTGCTAAAACGAAAGGCTTTGAAGTTGAAGCATTAGGTCAACTTACGGATGCATGGACGCTTACATTTGGATATGCATACAATGACACAGAGGATGCGAAAGGCGAACAAATTAATACCGCAAATCCAAAGCAGACAGCTAAATTCAATACAAACTACCAGTTTAGTGGTGATCTTTCTGGATTGAGAGTTGGCGGGAGTCTAAATTGGTATGGTTCAAGCTATGATTATATCAATATGGGAACACGAGCTCAGCCTAACCTAATAAAAGCGGAACAAAAAGATTATGTTGTAGCAAGTTTGTATGGTGCTTATGATCTTAATGAGAAAACCCGTGTGTCGCTAAATATTAATAATTTATTTGATGAGCAGTACTACACCCGCATCATTGCAAACTACAAAACTGGCTATATGGGAGACGGTAGGTCTGCTGTAGTTGCGTTAAATTATAAATTTTAAAATGTATGAAGACGCATTTTTTAATCAAGGTTAGAAAATGCGACTTTTTAGTATCTAGATTTTTAATATCGAGTTTAGAAAATTTTAACTGGGGTAACTTATCGCTTTAAATAGATTTTAGCTTAAGGTACTGAGTGTGGAAATATACAGTTACGTCCATTTGCTTTAGCAAGATATAATTGCTCGTCTGCTCTTCGTAGAACACTTGTTTTAAGCTCTTTCCTTTTCCAAGTCACTACTCCAAAGGACATAGTTACTTCTTCAATCATCGGAAACTTACAAGATTCAATGACTGTGCGTAGTCGATCAGCCATTTTCAAAGCTGAATCTAGTTTGATACTTGGTAATACGATTAATATTTCGTCTCCTCCCCAACGAATGAGAGTGTCCTTGCTACGCAAATTTTTGGAGAGCTCATGCATGACTTGTTGTAAGACCTTATCTCCTAATGCATGACCATGAGTATCATTAATGGTTTTAAAGTAATCGATATCAGCCAATAACACGCAGCAAGAGTTATCTTCATTGCACATGTCTTTTTGAATGGTATCTAGAAGATGTTCACCATAGCGACGATTAAAAATGCTCGTCAAACTGTCGTAATTGGCCCACTCTTCAAGTTGACTCTTGATCTCGATATGATGATTAATATTTCTACCGATACTCACATTGTGTGTAATTGTGCCATTACGGTCTTTTAGAGGGGATGAAACGAGCTCTAAGAAATGCTTTTCATATACGTGGTCTTTATTTTCAATATTCTGATTTTTTATTTTTTGTAGTTCTATCAGCTTTTGATCATGTGGATATAATTTTGTGATAGGTTCATCTTTTAAATCTGCTAGGGTGTAGCCAGAGAGTTCCTCTGCGGCATGATTCATAAATTTAATTTTAGTTTGATCATCCGTGATCACTATCGTATCGGGTGTTGTATTGATCGCTGCAACCAGCATCGCTTGATATTTAAGACTTTCGTTTTTTTCCGTGATATCTCGTTGAACGGATACAAAATGGGTGATTTTACCTGTCTCATTTTTAATCGGGGAGATGTTCCACTCTACATCGTACGGTGTTTTATCTTTGCGATAATTAATCGTATTGTTATGGAAAAATAGTCCTTGAGATATGCAATCTTTTAATTCCTGAATCACGGTTAGATCTGTCTCAGGCCCTTGCAAGATACGAGGCGATTGTCCAATTAACTCTTCTTCGCTATAACCTGTCATTTCACAAAATGCCGGATTGCAGAAAAGGATGTGTGGGCCATTGTTCTCAAAGCATGCATCTGTAATGACGATCGCATTAAATGATTGCTGAATAGCCATAGCCATTAAACTATTTAATTCAGTCGCTGTTAATTTTTTGTGTTCAGAATATTGAGGCATATTGGAGTGAATCACTATGTTTCTTTATTGTTTTCCCTGTTCTTATTAATATCATAAATTAGACTTTAAATTAATGAATAATGCTGGTTTATGATTTATACAATATAATCAATAACCTATAAAATTAATTATATTGTGACGTTTGTCATGTAGTGGAAGATTCAATTATCGATGAATTTATGAACGCTCTAAAAGATATTAGGGCTATTGCTACGGATATAATAATAAATTAAAGATAGCAGAATATTGTGATCAGAAAAGTTGATGTAGCACAAATGTTCAACCAGAAATTTACAAAGGATGTAAGGAATATCTGAAGAGATAAAGGATGTTATGCTTAAAAACACTTAAATTTACAATAAGTTGGAAATGGCGGATAGGCAGGTAACTGATTTTTAAAGTTTAAGTAAAGCCTAGCCTGAATAAAAAAGCTGAGCATTCTATTTTTCTTTACATTTTTCGTTTAAGCTTTTTTTAACAGATCCGTTTTATAAAAATATTTAAAACTTAGGAAAAGCGATGAAGAATAACTATCCAAAACCTATAATAATCATGCATTGGATTACCTTTGTTTTAGTCGGACTGGTGTATCTGACTGCAGGTGATCCCACAATAACAGACTGGAAAGGCCAGATTCATGTTGCAGGCGGGATTTTAATATTTATTTTATTTTTCTTAAGATTGAGTTTTATTTTTCTGTATAGAAAAAGTATTCCTAAAACTGAAATAATTAATTCTTACCAGATAATGTTATTTAAAATGGTCAGATTTTTCCTTTACTTAAGCCTATGTATTGTTCCAATTGTGGGTTGGATGACATTATCGAGTTTTACTGATAATTTCCAAGTTTTATCGTTAAGTTTACCGCTTTTGAGCACTGTTTGGGGGAGTGACTATATTGCAGATGCGCATCAATTTTTAGGGAATCTCTTTATTGCACTCGTGGGTTTACATGCCAGTGCGGCATTGATTCACCACTTCATTTTCAAAGATAATGTCTTAAAAAGTATGCTTTTTAAAAAATGATGTGATTTAGAGGCTATCATATGGTTGCCTTTTAGATTCGTCTGGCTTTTTTATATTATGAGTATTTCATAGTCACAGAACACATGATAAAAGATGAGCCGAAAGATCAGATGCAGTATACTGTGCCGGTCGAAAAAGTGATGAATTCATATGTATATTGGTCCGTATCAACTGTCAAATAATTTGATTGTGGCTCCGATGGCAGGCGTAACTGACCGTCCATTTAGGTCTCTGTGCAAATACTTTGGTGCAGGGCATGCTGTCAGTGAAATGATGACATCAGACCAAACGTTACGGATGAGTAAAAAAAGCTTATATCGTGCTAATTTTGATGGTGAATTGGCGCCTATTTCAGCACAAATTGCAGGATCAGATCCCAAAGAGTTAGCGGAAGCTGCACGATATCAGGTCTCAAATGGTGCTCAAATTGTGGACATTAATATGGGGTGTCCTGCCAAGAAAGTCTGTAATAAGCTGGCGGGTTCCGCACTTTTAAAAGATGAAGACTTGGTGGCTCGAATATTGGATCAAGTTGTGGCTGCAGTTGATGTACCTGTAACACTTAAAACTCGTTTGGGTTTTTTGAATGGTCATGAAAATATCTTGCATGTAGCGAAACGTGCGGAAGAGGCGGGTATTGCTGCGTTGGCGTTGCATGGGCGTACTCGTGAAGACATGTATTTGAACACGGCTCGTTATGATTTAATTAAAGAGGTTAAACAACTCATTCGTATACCAGTGGTTGCCAATGGGGATATTGATAGTCCAGAAAAAGCCAAATATGTACTCGATTATACCGGTGCAGATGCAATTATGATTGGTCGCGCTGCGCAAGGGCGTCCATGGATTTTTCGTGAAATCGCACATTATTTGGAGACAGGTGAACATTTGGCTGCACCAAGTATTCAAGAAGTAAAAGAAGTTCTACTTGGACATCTTGCTGAACTGTACACATTTTACGGGGAATATTCCGGCTGCCGAATTGCACGTAAACATATTGCTTGGTACACCAAAGGTTTACGTTCAAGTAATGAGTTTCGCCAGAACATGTACAAAGTGGAAAGTACAACTGAACAATTTAAAGTGGTCGCGGACTACTTTAACCAATTACTTATTCATGGTGAAACCATGAATGACGTACAAGTTGAACAGGTCAATTTATTGGAAACCAAATAAATAAAGCTCCACGTATGGAGCTTTGAGTGAATAATGAGACTTAATAACTGACTTGTTGCATTTCAACCAACAGTTGGTTAATTAAGTCAGGTGCTTCCATGGCACGAATTTGAGAAACATTAGTGCCTGCCCAAAATGCACCAAAGCTTTGATCGCCTTGTTTACTTGCTGCGGCATGTAATTGTTTTCCAAGGTCATAACAGTACGGATAAGCAGCAACAGCAGGGCGGTTCGGCAGATCAATCTGGGTATGCCAGTGACCGAGTAAACCGCGAGCAGGGCGACCTGAAATACTGGCACTTATTTGTGTGATGTGCTCATGGAAAAGTGCATGACGGTAGGCATCATTGGCATTTGATGTTTTGCATTGTACGAAAGCTGTCCCCAACTGTACCGCACTCGCGCCGAGGCTTAACATCTGCTGAGCCTGTGTACCATTCATAATGCCACCCGCAGCAATAATCGGGCACCGACAGTGCTGCGTCAGTAATTGTACGAGGTCGACCGTACGTATTGCACTATCAAAATGTTCATTAAAAATCCCGCGGTGTCCACCTGCTTCTATGCCTTGAGCAATAATAAAATCAATTCCTGCTGCTTCAATGGTCTGTGCTTCCGCTAAGTTGGTTGCAGAAACCATGGTTAAAATGCCAGCGTCTTTTAGCGCCTGTATTTGGTGCAGATGCGGAATACCGAAGTGAAAACTGACAGCTTTAGGGCAAGTTTCAAGTACAACATTTAAAAAGTCATCATTGTCCAAAAAGCTAGGATAAATACCGTGCAGTTGAGTAGGTGGTTCTGTATCGTATTGTTCAAAATGAGGTCTTACAAAATCAATCCATGTTTGTGCGACAGTTGGATCAAGTTCAACGCTTTGATGACAGAAAAAATTAACTTGAAAAGGTTGTTCAGTTAGTGCTTGGGTTTTTAAAATTTGAGTACGTGCGGCCTCTGCTGTGTTTGCGCCTAATCCAAGTGAGCCTAGCCCGCCTTGATTTGAAACCTCCGCCGCAAGCTCTGGTGTAGAAACACCAGCCATCGGTGCAAGGAAGATAGGATGTTTAATTTCAAGACGTTCTAATAATAAAGACATGTACTTGCTCCTTTTACATATAGACACTTTGCCCAAGCACTGCAAAATTGGCAAATAATATTCAGTATTTTCTCGAAAAATATCTAAAGCAATCACGTTTATTTTTCGGTTTTTAGCGACAAGCCATGTCGTTGGGTAGGTGTATTGGCAATGCTTTTAGTCTGAAATTTTTTATACTTTTATTTTAGATTTTACCGAGGATCGTCATGACCGATCGTATCCGTGAAAAGCTACTGATTCTAGCTGATGCAGCTAAATATGACGTGTCCTGTTCGTCCAGTGGTAGCAATCGTAAAAACAACAATCAAGGTTTGGGAAATACAGGAAACGGTATCTGTCATAGTTATACAGAAGATGGTCGTTGTGTTTCATTACTTAAAATTCTATTTTCAAATGTCTGTATTTTTGATTGTTCGTACTGTGTTTCTAGACGCTCTAACGATGTCAAGCGAGCCGCTTTTACTGTACAAGAAGTGGTGGATTTAACCATCAACTTTTACCGCCGCAATTATATTGAAGGTTTATTTCTCAGTTCAGGTATTTTTAAATCAGCTGATTTCACGATGGAGCGAATGCTACAAGTGGTGAAAAAGTTACGCCTTGAAGAGAACTTTAATGGTTATATTCACCTAAAAACGATACCAGGTGCCTCCCAAGAAATTATTACCGAGGCGGGCTTATATGTAGACCGCATGAGTATTAACTTGGAAATGCCAACGGAAGTTGGTTTAAAACAGTTTGCACCTGAGAAATCACATGCAGAAGTACAAAAGGACTTAGGCATTGTACGCGATCGCTTAATTCAGTTGACGGATGAGCGGCGTGTGATTCAGCATGTGCCGAAGTTTGTACCCGCGGGACAAACCACCCAAATGGTGGTGGGCGCACATCAAGAAACAGACAAAGATATTATTTTAATGGCAGATCATCATTACAAAGTGTATCAGCTCAAACGAGTGTATTTTTCAGGCTATATTCCAATCAATGAGCAGGAAAAAATGCTTCCTGTTGTGGGTTCTGCTCCGCCATTATTAAGAGAAAATCGGCTGTACCAGTCGGATTGGCTCATGCGTTTCTATGGTTTTGATGCGCAGGAAATTGTGAATGATCAGCATCCGAATTTAGATTTGGACATCGACCCGAAGCTAAGTTGGGCATTACGTAACCCTGAGCATTTTCCTGTTGATATTCAACATGCAGACTATCGTATGATTTTACGTGTTCCGGGTATAGGTGTTCAATCGGCTAAAAAAATTGTGCAAGCTCGTCGTTTTGGGCAAATTCATATCGATCAACTAAAGCGTATGGGCATTGCTTACAATCGGGCACAGCATTTTATTCGCTGTGCAGATACGCCAAAGTTTAAAAAAGAACAACAACAAGCGAACCAGATTCGGCAGCATATTTTGCAATCGGGGCAACCCAAATATCAAAAACAGCTTTCGCCTCAACTGGGCTTCGGTTTTTAGTATGTCGATATATCGTTTTGATCGAACCATGACTGGACTACTGAGTTGTGTATATAGAAGCTTTCAGTTTAAAGATTTTGACGTCAAGCTTGCATCTAACAATTCCCAAGCCAGCTTGTTTGATGAGTGTATTGAGGTTGCTTCAAATGACGAACACGCAGAGCGAGTTTGGCGAGGGTTAAAGCAAAAAATTACGGCTGAAAGTCTACGATCTTTTTATTATTGCTTTCTGTCTGAGCAGGAACAGGCACATCAACATCTTTTTAATTTCTGTATCTATGTATTTAAAAATACACATGCGGTAGATCGTAACTATGCGCATACGGATGTATTGGCTGTTTCGCACTGGGCCAAACAAGTGGGCAGGGAAAAGCATCGTATGGAAGCTTTTGTTCGCTTTAAAAAATGTAAGGATGGATTGTTTTTAAGTCTGGTACAGCCAGATTTTAATGTTTTACCGTTGATAGAACGGCATTTTAGAAACCGATATCAAGATCAAAGATGGTTGATTTATGATGAAAGAATAAATTTTGGAATTTATTATGATTTGACAGCTGTGCATCAGGTAGAAATGGATGTAGATCAAATTGATCATGCACACAAAGTCGGACACAGTCAGTCCTTTAGTGTTGAATTAGATGATGATGAGCTGCTGTATGACCAGTTATGGAAAGATTATTTTAAAAGTATCAACATCGAGGCAAGAGCAAATATCAAACTACATGTGCAATATGTTCCTAAACGCTATTGGCGTTATATGAATGAAAAAACAATCTAGCGAGATGTAAGCAGGGAGTTGGTTCATCATTTCTATGACGTTTTGGGCGCTATGATGAAGAAGAACAGACGTTAAACAATTCATACTAATTCGAGGCTAAGCTCTCTCACCTGTAGACTTGAAGCGCAACCATCAGTAATAGTGCATCTGAGTAGTGGCTCAGAGAAAATGTGCAAGCTTAAAGTAGATGATGAAAGATGCTTCAAATAGTAAAAAGCCCATCCAATCCATGGGCTTTTTGAATTTTAAATATGTCCCGTCCTGAAATAAGTTTACACCTTTAAGAGGCTTATTTTATGGAACATGAACGAGAACAAAGAGTTAAGCGTACACAAGGTGATTATAG
>NZ_LSOD01000041.1:0-35890 GCF_001592855.1 Acinetobacter sp. BMW17 | reverse complement strand
AGCTCGAAAATCATTTTAAAGCCTTTGATTTGACTTTCTTTTACCTTAATAACGGATTCGTTTAACGCCAGCATACTTTTTGAAACACCACCCAAAATTCAATTGATTAAAACGCCAGATGATATTGCAGGTCTCAAAATCGTGGTCGGTTCTGGTACTAATCAGGAACGACTGCTGTTGAACTGGATTGAAAATAATCGACAAAAAGGGCTGAACCCAGCGCAGCCCATTTATTTGGAAGATGGTGCCGCTGCAAATTTGGCGTTGCAGTACCTCATTCCCAATGTGATAGGGGTATGGCAACAAGCCAATGGTGCCAATATTAAAGCCGTTGGCGGATTAGATGGGACATGGTCAGTCGCTGTTGCCGTCAAAAAAGGCACAGGTCTGGTGAATGCTATTCAAACATCTATAAATGGTGTCATTGCGAATGGCAAATATAGCCAAGCGCTATCACGTTGGAATTTACAAAATGAAGGAATTCCACAATCAGTGATTAACCCACTGATTCAGGATAAATAAGAGGTCGTTATGCAAGAAAAATTTATCCAAATACCCGTTGATGTGCCCGAAGCACAGCCTTTACTGGATCAGTTATTTGCTGAATATGAAGAAATTTATGGTGATTTTTTTGCACGCCAAGATACTCACGTTATTGATGAACGCAAAAAAGCCACACATCGGGAACGCTATGAAGGCGCGGAAGACTTTTTACCGCCGCATGGATTATTCGTGGTGCTTAAACGTGATGATGAAGTCATTGCAATGGGTGCGTATAAACGCTATGACGCAGAAACCGCAGAGCTGAAACGGATTTGGTCACATCGGAATTTACGTAAACAAGGACTGGCTGCAAAAATAGTCAAAGAACTAGAACGAAGTGCACTTGCTGCGGGGTATCGAAAAATATTTCTCACCACGGGGTTTAAACAAATTCCAGCCGTGAAATTGTATTTGAGTCTAGGCTATGAACCACAGTTTGAACTCACTCCAGATTTTAATTTTGATCGCTATATTGGCGCACCCTTACATGGTGGGCTTCCTTTTAGAAAGACGTTATTGCAAAAGGAGGTCGCATGAGTTTAGAGCACTATAAAATCGTTCCAGCACGTCATCCACTGCGTTACATTGGCGTCGCATTTTCGATATTAATTATTGCAGTGGTCGCGGAATCGATTTTTTCTAATCAAAACTGGGGCTGGTCTGTTTTTAGACAGTGGTTCTTTGATCCTGCCATTCTTCAGGGTTTGATGATGACGCTGAAACTGACCTTTTGGTCAATCGTGTTTAGTTTAATTTTGGGCACCATTGTGGCCATGATGAGGCTGTCTTCATCTTGGTTAATTCGCTCATTGGCATGGGTCTATATCTGGATGTTCAGATCACTACCACTGTTGTTGGTGTTGATTATTCTCTATAACTTTTCTTATTTATATGAATATATCAATGTCGGGGTGCCTTTTACCGACACGGTCTTTGCCCAGTTTAAAACCATCAATGCACTAGATCAGTTTTCAACAGCTTTGGTGGGTTTGGTGATTGTACAAAGTGCCTATACCGCGGAAGTCATCCGAGGCGGAATTTTGTCTGTGGATCATGGTCAATTTGAAGCAGCGGCTGCATTGGGTCTGTCATGGTGGCGACGTACGACGCGGATTATTTTACCGCAATCGATTCGCAGCATTATCCCCGCGATTATCAATGAATGTGTCGGTTTATCTAAAGGCACATCAATTGTGTATGTTTTGGCAATGCCTGAACTCTTTTACACCGTACAAATGATCTATAACCGCAACCAAGAAGTGATTCCGCTGTTGATGGTTGCCGCCGTTTGGTACGTAATCGTCACCAGTGTATTTTCCATCGTGCAATGGTATATCGAAAAAATATTGGCGAAAGGTGAACGTAAATCAGCCATTAATAGCTTTGCTTTTTTCAAGAAAGCGCAGCCACACACAACTCAGCCGCGTATAGGAGCCAGCTATGATAATTAATCAATCAGCATCGCCTACAAATGGTCATATTCAAGTGAGCCATGTATTTAAAAACTATGCGGGACATGCGGCGTTACAGGATATCAGCCTGGATATTCCGGCGGGATCCGTGACGGTAATTATTGGTCCATCTGGGTCGGGTAAATCAACTTTACTACGTACGATAAATCATTTAGAGCGTGTAGATGCAGGATTTATTCAAATTGATGATGAGTTTATCGGCTATCATAAAAAAGGCGATAAACTTTATGAATTAAAAGAACGAGACATTTTAAAACAACGTAAATCTGTGGGTTATGTTTTTCAGAACTTTAATTTATTTCCACATTTAAATGTTTTGCAAAATATTATTGAAGCACCCTTAGCACATAAAAAATTGAGTAAAGATCAAGCGATTTTAAAAGCCAATCAATTATTGGGTTTAGTGGGGCTAAGAGATAAGGTTGAAGCATGGCCCAAACAGCTTTCTGGTGGTCAGCAGCAGCGCGTTGCGATTGCCAGAGCTTTAGCCTTAGATCCTAAAGTGATTTTATTTGATGAACCGACCTCCGCTTTAGACCCTGAGTTGGTAGGGGAAGTCTTAAATGTAATCAAAATCTTGGCGAAATTAGGTAAAACCATGGTGATTGTAACGCATGAAATTGCTTTTGCACGAGAAGTTGCCGATCATGTTGTGTTTATGGATCAAGGGCGAATTGTTGAACAAGGAACCGTTCAAAAAGTTCTGGAACATCCTAAAGAAGAGCGTACTCAAAACTTTTTATCTCGAGTTTTATAAATTTGAGTCTTATTTTTTAATGATATCTATTTTAGTTTCATATATTAAAATCGTTGGTGAATGATAAAACTAACGATTTTTTTATAAGTTTAATTTTGTTGATAAGGTATGATTAAATCCATATAAATAGAATAAATTTCATCGTTTATAATCATTTTAAATTTATTTTTAATAGTGATTAAAATGAGCAGATTAATTTATTTGGATTATGCAGCAACAACACCTATACTTCCTGAAATTTCTCAAGCAATGATTCGATGTTTGTCTGTAGAAGGTGATTTTGGAAACCCAGCCTCACAATCGCATCATTATGGTTGGGATGCTGCAAAACATATCACCACGTCTAGACAGCATGTTGCCAATTTAATCCACGCCAATCCGCAAGAAATTATTTGGACTTCAGGTGCGACAGAATCGAATAACCTCGCGATCAAAGGCACTTTAGATATCTATAAGCATAAAAATAAACACATCATTACCAGTAAAATAGAGCATAAAGCTGTGCTAGATACCTGTACCGAGTTAGAAAGTCTCGGTTTTCAGGTCACTTACTTACAACCTGAGTTGGGTACAGGTGTGATTCACCCAGAACAGGTAGAACAGGCCATTCAATCCAATACGGTTTTAATTTCGCTGATGATGGTTAATAACGAAATTGGGACGTTAACCGATGTTCAAGCGATTGGTCATATTGCACATCAGCATCAAATTTTATTTCATGTCGATGCCGCCCAAGCCGCTGGAAAGACACAGATTGATGTTCAGGCGATGCAGATTGATTTACTCAGTTTATCTGCCCACAAAATCTATGGACCCAAAGGCATTGGTGCGCTCTATGTTCGTCAAGACATTCAAAAACAGATCAAGACACAAATTCATGGCGGTGGACATGAACAGGGTTTACGTTCGGGAACTTTAGCCACACATCAAATCGTTGGAATGGGCGAAGCTTGCAGATTGGCTAAATTAGTCTTACTGGAAGAACAACAGCGGATCCAACATCTAAGGAATAAGCTATTGCAAGGTTTACAGGCTTTGACACCCGTGAACTTAAATGGCCATGCTACACAGCATGTCGCAAATTATTTAAATATGAGTTTTTTAGGCGAACGAGCCAATTCTATTATTGCCGCGATTAAACAGGTTGCCGCAGTTTCAAGTGGCTCGGCTTGTAATTCGCATCATCCCGCGCCGTCGCATGTATTAAGTGCTTTAGGACTGAGTGAAAATTTAGTGTCAAATACGGTACGTCTTAGTTTTGGAAGATATACCACGCAAGATCATATAGAAATATTGTTGAAGCATTTAGCAATGGTTTTAAAGGAAAAAAAGAAAACAACACAGTTATCTTTTATCTAGCCCTTAAAGCTATGATTTATTTAGACTAAAAAACTAGAGTCTATTAATAAAATTTTCTCTAGTTTTTTAACTGATAAAGATGATACGCAAATTTCGTGTAAGTGATGTGTGTTCAGTAAAATACAAATTAGTTTTAGTTTAATTCAGTGCTTAGATGTGTGGGTATCTAAAATAAAAAAAAGTGTGTGTAAAATCAAAATAGTGATTTTGTGGTTTTGGGAGTGGGTTGTACTCAGTGTATAAAATATTGTGTTTTTAAATACAGTATATATGAATTATTGTGATTTTGTTCTCATAAAAAGCCATAAAAAAAATGTGCATTTTCATTCTTAATGTTACATAAAAAAACAATTTTATTTTTAATGTGTATAATTTTAAAAATAGATATCTTTCGATTTGTTAAAAATATTAATTATTGTTATCTATTTGTTTTTTATATAAAAAATAATTTTTAAAACATTGGTTTAACATGTGGATTTTAAAAGGTTTAATAAGATTTTTTAAAAAATCTTAATTTTTTTTGGACATTTAAGTTCATATTTTTAACTCATGACCCTAGAAAAATATCCTGAATCTCAGCAGTAAACGTGGGATAAAGAAATGAAAGCTTGAATATTAATGATAATCATTATTAAATTCAATTACAAATCGCAACATTTAGCGTGAGCTGTTTTTTGTTTTCATCCGTCTTATTAATAGATATGCGTGATTTGGGATAGGAAGTTTCAATTTTTTAAATACTTAATTTGATCAAATTTTAAAAATTGTAAGGATCTTCCGATTTTGAACAGTATGTGTTGGGCGAGAATTTTTTGTAATGAATAGGAAATGTAATGAGTGAGCCATTGAACAATAACAACCCAACAAAACATTTTCTTTATCGTCGAACACTTTGGATTGGATTCATCATTGTCATTTTATTGTTAGGTATGGGAGGACTGTATTGGAAAAAGGCCATGTCGCAGCCTAGCGAAGAATATAGTCAATGGGATAAACCTGTGCCTGTACGTGTTGTGCCAGTACAGCGACAAGACTTACAGGTGGAAATTAAAGCCATCGGTACAGTTGTTCCGACCCATACAGTGAATGTGCAAACTCAGGTCTCAGGCGTTCTCAAGCAGATTTATTTTAAAGAAGGTCAGACTGTTCAAAAAGGACAACTTCTTGCTCAAGTTGACCCTGCGCCATTTCAGGTAGCTCTGGCACAAGCAGAGGGGACACAACAGCAAAACTTAGCGCAACTCCGAAATGCAGAAACGGAGTTAGCACGTTATCAACTGCTGTTTAAGCAAGATTCAATCGCTAAACAACAAGTTGAGCAACAGCTCGCTTTAGTCAATCAGTTGAAAGGGCAAATACAGGCCAATCGTGCACAGGTAGATGCAGCCAAATTACAATTGTCTTATACCAAAATTTATTCACCGATTAATGGTCGAGTTGGTTTTCAGCAGAAAGATGCGGGTAATTTAATTCAAGCCAATGACACGACAGGTTTGGTCAGCATCACCCAAGTTCATCCTATTTATGTACAGTTTTCAGTTGCTGAACATGATTTGGCTCATTTGCGTAACAACATGAAACAGGGACATCAAATACCAGTCAAGGCATGGGATAAAGCAGAACAAAAGCAACTTGCGGTTGGACATGTACAGGCTTTGGATAACCAGATTGATGCCAATACAGGCACATTAAAGATCAAGGCTATTTTTGATAATCGTGATGATGTTTTATTTCCCAATCAGTTTGTCAATGTTCGTTTAAATGCGCATACCGTTCAAGATGCCATCAGTATTCCAAGTGACGCCGTGCAACATGGGGCCAAAGGCACCTATGTGTATATCGTCAATCCGCAGAAAAAAGCAGAAATTCGTATACTTACCCTTGGCTTAAGTTCCAATGGACAGATTCAAGTTTTAACAGGCTTAAACGGTACGGAGCAGGTGGTTTTAGAAGGGATTGACCGACTTGCAGAAGGCAAAGAAGTTAAAATTGTCTCGGATCAATCTCAAGCGATGGCAACATCAAAACCTGCTGTTGGATAAGACATGAATATTTCAAAATTCTTTATTGTCCGTCCAGTTGCAACTACGTTGTTGATGCTGGCATTGCTGTTTAGTGGATTATTGGTTTGGCGGCTTTTGCCAGTGTCGGCTTTACCACAGGTCGACTACCCCATTATTCAGGTCTATACCTTTCAGCCTGGGGCAAACCCCGACACGGTACAACGGACTATCACCGCACCGCTTGAACGGGAAATGGGCAAAATTGCGGGCTTAAAGCAAATGTCTTCGCAAAGTTCTGTCGGAGCATCTGTCATTACCTTACAGTTTGAGTTAAGTGCTGAACTAGGTGTAGTGGAGCAAGAAGTACAATCTGCACTAAGTACTGCCAGCAGTAAATTGCCAAGTGATTTGCCAACGCCACCTGTATATCGAAAGGTCAATCCAGCCGATGTGCCTGTCATTACATTAGCGATTAGTTCAGAGACTTTACCCCTCACTACGGTTTATGACATGGTGGATACTCGGGTGGCACAAAAGCTGTCTCAACTCACGGGTGTGGGTATGGTGAGCCTTGCTGGTGGGCAACGACCAGCGATACGGGTGCAGATGAATCCTGCTGCGCTTGCCGCTTATAAAATGAGTGCCGAAGATGTCCGCACCGCAATCAATGCTGCCAATGCCAGTCAACCCAAAGGCAGTTTTGATGGGCCATATCGTAGCACCATGCTGGATGCCAATGATCAAATTCGTTCAATTGGCGACTATGAAAGCCTCATTTTACGCTGGAATAACGGTGCTCCGATTCGATTAAAAGATGTGGCACAGGTGATTGAAGGTAGTGAAGACCGCTACATGGCGGCATGGGCAGACAGTCCAGCCGCCATTTTGGTGAATGTACAGCGTCAACCGAATGCCAACGTGATTCAAGTGGCCGATCAGATTAAGCAGCTGTTGCCTGAGCTGCAAAAGAACCTGCCTGAAAACGTTAAAATTCGAGTACTGACCGACCGTACCGAGAGTATTCGTAGTTCAATCCACGATGTGCAAAAGGAATTGGTCTTTGCGGTTTGTTTAGTCGTAATGGTGACTTTTCTCTTTTTAAGAAATTTATCTGCCACCATCATTCCGAGTATTGCCGTTCCACTGTCAATCATTGGTACCTTTGTACTGATGTATTTTTTAGGTTTTTCAGTCAATAACCTGACCTTAATGGCGCTGACCATTGCCACAGGCTTTGTGGTGGATGATGCGATTGTGATGTTGGAAAATATTGTACGACATCGTGAAGCTGGTGAAAGCTTGATGCAAGCGGCACTCAAAGGGTCGAAGGAAATAGGTTTTACGCTCATTTCTTTAACGATTTCTCTGATTGCTGTTCTCATTCCACTGTTGTTTATGGGCGATGTAGTAGGTCGATTATTCCATGAGTTTGCAGTGACTTTAGCGGCTGCAATTGCAATTTCTCTAGTGGTCTCTTTAACCTTAACGCCGATGATGTGTGCTTATTTACTCAAAGGCAAAGCGTCATTAAAAGAAGCAGAGCATCAAACTTCAGCCAATAGATGGAGTCTGGATGGCATCATTCAGCAGTATGGAAAAGCTTTGCAATGGGTATTTCAGCATCAAACCCTGACACTGGCCGTTATGCTGAGTACAGTGTTACTCGCAGGTTTTTTGTATTGGATGATTCCGAAAGGCTTCTTCCCTGTGCAGGACAGTGGCGTTATCCAAGTAGTGACCGAAGCGCCAGACGATATTTCATTTCAAGCCATGAGTGAGCGTCAGCAAGCACTAGCGGCTGAAATTGTAAAAGATCCCGCTGTTGAAAGCCTGTCTTCGTTTATTGGTATTGATGCCAATAACCCGAAACTTAGTAATGGCCGAATTCTTATTAACTTAAAGTCACATGCTGAACGAGAGGGTGCAGATCAAGTGATGGCACGTCTGCGTATAGAGTTGGGCCATGTTCAGGGTATTCGTGCTTGGATGCAACCTGTGCAGGAGTTAAGTATTGAAGATAAAATTAGTCGAACTCAATATCAGCTCAGTTTGACAGCAGCAAAAAACACAGATTTAGCGCTATGGACACCTGTCTTGCTAGATGCTTTACGCCAACAACCTGAGTTTGCAGAAGTGAGCAGTGAAAATGCTGGGCAAGGTTTACAGGCGTATATTGATGTCAATCGAGATGCAGCAGCGAGATTCGGCTTAACAGTAGAAGACATTAGTTTGGCTTTGCAAAATCTATTTGCACAGCGGCAAATTGCGACTCTATATACCCAGTCAAATCAGTACCGCATTGTCTTAGAACTTGCGCCAGAATTAACTCAAGGGATACAAGCTTTAGAGCAAACCTATATCCATAATGCCAGCGGAGAACCGATTTTACTCAGTTCTGTGGCAAGCATTGTGCAAAAACGTGTCCCGATTATTTTACAGCAGCAAGCTCAATTTCCTGCCAACGGTATCTCTTTCAACCTTGCGACAGGCGTGGCCTTGGGAGATGCCATCCAAGCCATTCAACGTGTAGAACAGCAGCTTAATTTACCTGCTGAAGTTAAACTTCAGCTACAAGGGGCTGCTGCTGCATTTGAAAACTCGCAACAGCATACCTTTTGGTTGGTGATCGCCGCGATTGTGACCATGTATATCGTGCTTGGGATGTTGTATGAGAGCTTTATTCATCCCATCACTATTCTTTCAACCTTACCATCTGCGGCAATCGGGGCTTTATTGGCGCTGTTTATGGTCGGTCGACCACTCGATATGATTGCTTTAATCGGCATTATTTTATTGATCGGTTTGGTGAAGAAAAACGGCATCATGATGGTGGACTTTGCCTTGGCAGTACAGCGCCAAGAGGGTCTTTCATCTCAGCAAGCGATTTATCAGGCGGCGTTGATGCGATTCCGCCCCATTTTAATGACGACACTGGCGGCATTGGTTGGTGCTATTCCACTCATGTTGGCATCTGGTTCAGGGGCTGAATTACGCCAGCCTCTAGGAATTGTCATGGTTGGTGGTTTGATTTTAAGTCAGGTACTGACGCTATTTACCACACCTGTGGTCTATTTGTTTTTTGATCGTTTACAGCATGCTTTTCAAAAGCCGAAGTTACCTTTAGTTGAACTTGATGAAACAAGGAGAGAGTTTTGAAATTGCTCTCTGCTTTGGTTCATCGTCCTGTTACTAGTGTGTTACTGGGCATCGCAATTGTGTTGCTTGGTGTATTGGCGTATTTCCGCTTACCCGTGGCGTCCTTACCTCAGGCAGATATTCCGACCATCGTGGTGCGAGCCAGTTTACCTGGGGCAAGTCCTGAAAGTATGTCGGCGACGGTTGCAACACCTTTAGAACGGGCCATGATGGGCGTTTCTGGGGTAAAAGCAATTAACTCTTCCAGTAGTCAAAATGCAACGCAAGTGACTTTGCACTTTGACTTAGAGACCGATATCAATGAGGCGGCACGAGAAGTACAGGCGGCCATTAATGTTGCAATGTCACAGCTTCCATCAGGAATGCCTAGCCCACCTGAATATTTCAAGGTTAATCCAAGCCAAAGCCCAATTTTTTATTTGGCATTGAGTTCAGCGCATTTATCTGCGGGTAAATTATATGAAATTGCCAGCAATCAACTTCAGCCCAATTTTGCGCAGATAAGTGGAGTTGGTGAGGTTGAAATTGATGGTGCGTCTATGCCTGCGGTGCGGATCACCTTAAATCCGAATGCACTCATTGCACAGGGCGTTTCATTGGAACAAGTCCGTACTGCAATTGAAAAAAGTAATACAGTACAAGCATTGGGCGTGGTTGAAACCGATCAACTTCGTTGGCAAGTTGCACTGTCGAATGATTTAAAACAAGCGCAAGATTTTTCAAACTTAGTGATTCATCGTAATGCTCAAGCCATCGTGCGTTTAAAAGATGTGGCTGAGGTGCAAGATTCTGTTGAAAACCGCTATGTCAGTGGTTTTCATAATGGTCATCCTGCGGTGATTATCAAAATTAGCCGTCAACCCAATGCCAATACCGTGGAGACCATTGATCAAATCAAAGAAAAACTGCCTGAATTAAGATCACTGATTCCTGCAGATGCGCAATTGACTACGGTGATGGATGGTTCTGAAATCATTCGCGCAGGTTTAGCGGAAGCCCGAGATACGCTGTTGTTTTCTATGCTGTTAGTCATCATTGTCGTTGCTTTGATGTTAGGGCGTATGCAAAGTGCTCTTGTGCCGAGTATTGCCATGTTGGTGACTTTGGTGGGTGCTTGTAGTTTGGTGTATTTGGCAGGTTTTTCGCTCAATAACCTCTCTATTATGGCGGTGATTGTCGCTATAGGATTGGTGGTGGATGATGCGATTGTGGTGCTGGAAAATATTGAGCGTCATATTGAGCAGGGAGACTCTCCTGTACAGGCTGCCATTAAAGGGATTCAGGAGGTGGGGCTGACTTTAGTGGCCATGAATTTGGCTTTGGTGGTGATTTTCATTTCAGTGCTGTTTATGGGCGGTGTGATTGAGCGGCTTTTCCGCGAGTTTTCACTGACCTTAGTTTTTATTGTGGTGTTATCCATTTTTGTTTCCTTGATCCTAACACCAAGCTTATCTGCACGCTGTTTAAAACCGCTAGAGAGCGACCAACAACAGCCTTTATATCAATTTAGCCATCGTTGCATGCAGCAGTTCAATCATGCTTATTTAACATCTTTAAAATGGATGCTAGCACATGGCTATGTTGTGATTTTATTTTGGCTAGGTGCGATTGGGGCTTCATTCTATGTTTATCAGCACCTCCCTAAACGGGTATTGCCTGAGCAGGATACAGGACGGGTTGAGGCTTTCATTCGTGGTGATGACGGGTTTTCCTTTCAAATTATGCAGCCCAAAATTGCAGCCTTTAGTCAAAGCTTACTGAGTGACCCTGCTGTAAAAGATGTGGTTGGAACTTCAGGGGGAGCAGGTGGAACCACCAATTCTTTTTTCATGGTGAGTTTAAAACCCAAAGCAGAGCGTGAGGGGAAAAGCTCGCATGCCATTGTCGAGCGTATCAAACAAAATGCGCCGTGGCAGGCTGGGGCAATTTTCTCAGCACGTGTGGAACAAGAATTAGAACTGGATGATCCTTTTTCAAGAGGCAGTGGTCAAGACTATATGCTGTTACTACAGTCAGACGAGGTTGCACAGCTACGCCAATGGGTGCCAAAAGTTGCACAGGCCATGCAAAAACTGCCTGAACTTGAGGAAGTGGAAACTATGGGGGATGAAGGTGCGCAGCATGTCACCCTAGATGTAGACCGTGAAGCGGCACGCCGTTTGGGCGTGAATATTGAAAGCATTTCAAGTGTACTGAACAACTCATTTTCACAGCGCCAGATTTCAACCATTTATGATCAGACCCAACAGTTTCATGTGGTCATGGAAGTAGATAGGCACTTCACGGAACATCCTGAATCCTTAGCCAATGTACAAGTTCCTAATAAAGATGGACAAGCTGTGCCGCTGCGTAACTTTGCGACATGGTCTTATGGAATTACCAATGATCGAGTGTATAGACGTAATCAATATGCCGCGATGGGTATTGGCTATGTGGTGAAACAGGGCTATAGCTATGAACAGGCCGACGCCGCGATCCGATCTGTTTTAACTGAAGTGATGTTGCCAAACAACGTTTTTATGACCACGGATAAAGATGTAGAAGCAGAAAGTTTACAAGCGGGCTTAAGTACACCGTTACTGATTCTTGCGGTGATTTTGTTGATTTATATCGTGCTTGGGGTGACCTATGAAAGTGTGGTTCATCCGTTAACGATTTTATCGACCATACCCGCTGTGGCTTTGGGCGCACTGCTGACCTTATGAATATTTAACTTTGAGTTTACCCTGATTGCATTGTTGGGCATGTTTTTACTTATTGGTATTGTGGTGAAAAATGCCATTTTATTGATTGATTTTACTTTATATGAACGGCGGGTAGGAAAGTCGGCATATCAAGCTGTAATGTCTGCGGCGGCTCTGCGTTTTCGCCCGATTTTAATGACCAATACCGCAGCATTATTGGGTGCAATTCCGCTGGCTTGTAGTTGGGGTGAGGGGGCTGAGTTACGTCAGCCTTTGGGTGTGGTCATTGTGGGTGGCTTAGCGCTTGGGCAGCTCTTAACTTTGTACACAACGCCTGTTTTGTATTTGCTCTTTGAAAAATGGGCTGAATCTTGTTCGAGATTTAAACGTAAATTTGTGCTGCAAAGCTTAGGCAAATAGATAAAGAAATAGGAAAATAGAATGTCAGATTTGGTTTATAAAAATGTCTTAAGCCTAAGCTGTGTGTTGTTGTTGACTGCATGTAGTTCTACGGCGGTCGTACGTCCTCCCGAATATAAAACACCGCTGATTCACGTGGATGAGCAATACAAATATGCTGAGCTTAATTGGACAGAAACAGCAGGCTTAAAAGGAGCGGCAGTCGCATGGTGGAATATTTATCAAGACCCCGTTTTAAGCCAACTGCTGCAACAGTTAAATGCAGAAAACTTAAATTTGAAACAGGCCGAGGCACGTTATAGACAAGCCAATGCTTTACTTGAACAGCAAAAAGCCAGTCGTTCTGTCAGTCTAAGCTTAGAAGGTGCTGCCAAGCGTAATGGCGCAAAGTATACATCTCCAAACAGTCAGTTTAGCACAGGGGTTCAGGCCAGCTGGATTCCTGATGTTTGGGGACGTGTGGCGAAAGCGATAGAGGGACAACAGGCAAATTTAGAAGCGGTGCAGGCGGACTTAGCCGCAGTGAAACTGAATCAACAGTTATTGGCGACCGAGGCCTATTGGAACATTCGTGTTTTGGATGCGCAACTGGATGTATTGCAGCAAACCCAAAAAAGTTACCTACGTTCAGTGCAAATTTTAAAAAACCAATATACAGCAGGGATGATTGCGCGGGCAGATGTGATACAGGCAGAAACACAGTTGAAACAAGTGCAAATACAGCAAATCGAAACGCAGCGTGAACGCAATTTACAGGAAAATGTGCTGGCGGTCTTGCAGGGTAAAAGTGTGGTTCAGTTTCAACTGGTGAAACGTCAGCAAGGTTTGAGTATTCCTACTGTACCTGCACAGTTACCCAGTCGCTTACTCATGCAACGTCCCGATGTGATTCGTGCAGAGCGGGAGCTTGCGAGTACACATGCACAGTTGGGTTTAGCACAAACGGCTTGGTTGCCAGATATGAGTATTGGTCTTAATGCGAGTTTAAATAGCCAAGTGTTAGGTCAGCTGTTGCAAGCCCCTGCGTATTTATGGTCTACGGGACTAGAAGCGGCTTCGGTTATTTTTGATGGTGGAAAACGCCAAGCTGAAATTGCTCAAGCCCAGGCAAGCTATGACGAAAAATTAGCAGCCTATAAGCAAGCTGTACTTACGGGCTGGAAGGAAGTTGATGATGCTTTAATGCAAACTTCAAGTTTGAAACAACAACAACTTGAACAAGCTCAGTTATTACAACTAACCAAAGAAAATGAACAAGTGGTGATGCGACGTTATAACGCAGGTTTAGTCAGTTATTTGGAAGTGGTCACGGCGCAGAATTTAAGGCTGCAAGCTGAACAGAGCACATTAGAGTTGCAACAAATCCAATTAAAAAATACAGCGCAATTAATGACTGCTTTGGGTGGAAATATTTCCTAGACACTTGCTTTCTTTTCAAGTGGTGATTGACCAAACCATTAAGCCTTACATCTTGGGCATCAGATCTAAGACTTATGCTATTTATTTGAAAGTAATAATAAAATAGAAAGTATGTACTATTGAACACGAACTTTTATGACACACCGTTTATAAAAACAGTGCGCCTGACACTGCCCCGAAGAGCATGACCCACAGTGGATGAATTTTTTTCACTAAGCTTAACCCTGTCGCAACGATAACGATCGCGATAAGTAACCAGTTCTGAGCAGATGCAGCGGCAATAATATAGGCACTGACCAAAACCAAGCCGACAGTAATTGGTTTCAGTGCTTTTTCAAACATGCTACGTAGCGGGTGATCCTTAAACTGATTCCAAAACTTGAGTGCAAATATAGTCAGTACAGAAGAGGGCCCAAACTTCGCCAATGAAGTCACGAACAGTCCAGCAGGTCCAGCCACATGCCAGCCGACCAAAGGTACAATCATCATATTGGGGCCCGGTGCCGCTTGAGCCATGGCAAACATGGTACTGAACTCTGTGGCAGTAAGCCAACGATGTACTTCGACTACTTGATGTTGCATTTCAGGCAAAATTGCATTGCCGCCACCAAAGGCCAATATAGAAAGCTGGGTAAAAACGATGGCTAAGGTGATTAAAATCATGCGTTTTTTCCTCTTTTTTTCAAGCTTAAGACTGCGACATTGATGCTGACTAAGATCAGTAACGTTAATGCCAAGGGAATCTTAATAATCAGCATAAAGACAATGGTCAGCGCAATGGTAAAGATCGTGAGGTAACTTTTCAGAATGGGTTTCAGCATTTTTAGCCCCATCGCAAATAGTAAACCTGCTGCTGCCGCTGCCAGTCCCTGTATCATGTGCTGAATCACGGGGATACTTTGAAATTGGCTATAGAGCTGATACAGCAAAATCACAATCACCGTCGGTGCAAAAATTAACCCGAGAACGGCACTAATCGCACCTTTAACCCCCTGAAACTCATAACCAATGGCAACGGCCATATTAATGATGTTTCCTCCAGGGAGGATTTGACAGACACCCAATAAGTGCGTGAACTCTTCCGTGTTGAGCCATTTTTGGTCTTCTACAACCATTTGATGTGCAAGTGGCAATACGCCACCAAAGCCCATGAGTCCCAGCTTCATAAAGCCTGCAAATAATTCCCGTGAAGTTGGATGGGTTATTTGTTCAGCAGGGAGCACTTCAGTGTTCATGTCTTTCGCCTTTTGTGGAATGTGCCCAGTATGAACCTGTAGAGATATGTTGAAAAATGCTATTTTTGACGTTATATATACTGAAAAAGTATGTTTAATAGGGCAGACATGATGGATATCCATAAACTCAGAGCATTTGTTGCAGTGGTAGAAGAAAGTAATATTTCGCATGCTGCGGTACGTTTGAATATGCAACAACCACCGTTGACACGGATTATCAAAAGCTTGGAAGAAGAGTTGAATACACAACTGTTAAAGCGTTTGCCGCGTGGTGTTGAGGTGACAGAAGCAGGCAAGGTTTTGTACAAAGAAGCCCTTGCGATATTGGCGCATGCACAGTTAATTCCTAAACGTGTGCAGGATATTTCTTTGGGGGTCGAAGGTCAGATTAATATTGGCTTTACCAATTCGGTTGGCTTACATCCTTTTTTACCGGCTTTACTGCGTAACTTTCGGGAAACTTTTCCACGTGTTTCAATTCATCTGGAAGAAGATGGCAGTAGCTCGCTGATAGACTCCATTAGTAATGAAAAAAATGACATTGTGTTCTTACGCAAACCTGCACCGATTGGCCTTGGTTTAACCAGTCTACATGTATTAGATGAGCCACTCATTGTGGCTTTACCCAACAATCATCCTTTTGCTGAACAAGCCGAACCGATTCATTTACTAGATCTTGAACCGCATGATTTTGTGTTATACCGACGTTTAGCGGGGCAAGATCTATTCGATAATATTTTGGCCAGTTGTTACCAAGCTGGATTTAGTCCCAAAATTGTACAAGAAGCGCCACGTTTAACCTCAAGCTTAAATTTGATTGCTGCTGGAATTGGCTTATCTATCGTGCCTGAGGCCATTCGTGACTTTTGGAATAAGCAGATTGTTTATAAAACGCTTAAGGCCAATAACCCATGTATTGCGCCGATTTATGCAGTGTATAAAGAAAATATAGACAATGTCCGTTTGCAACACATCTTAAAGTTATTGCAATAATCTGTTGAATATTGAGCACCTTATTTCTGCCTGACAAGAGCCGGCTTAAAGTGCTAAGGTAGAGTGATGATGTGTTGTATTTAAAGTTTTATACCTATAACGAATGCTCGTACGGAGCAAAATATAATATTTAGCAATATGAGGTGTTTAACCCATGCTTTTTAATAAGGTTTCTTTTGCACTCACGGCTCTACTTTCTTCCACTGTGATACTGATGAGTGGTTGTACAACCAGTCCGTCTAGCACCGCCTCAAACACACAACAACAGGCGCAAAATGCCTTATTGGTCTATGGCGGCCCCATTTTAACCATGCAAGGCATGCAGCCCAGCTATGTCGATGCCATGTTAATTCAAGATGGAAAGATCCGTTATACAGGCACATTGTCTGAGGCTGAAAAGCTTGCGCCACAGGCGAAACGCTTAAACTTGAATAACAAGACCATCATCCCGGGCATCATCGATGCCCATAGCCATTTAAACTCTGTCGGTATGCAGCAAACTGTGGCAAATTTATATCCGCCGCCAGATGGCAAGGTGGTGAGTATTGCCACACTTATCCAAGAAATGAAGGCGTGGGCGAAGCAAAATCCAACTTTTGTCCAAGCGACTTCTGGCTGGATTATTGGCAATGGTTATGATGATGCCCAGCTACAAGAGAAAGCCCATCCGACAGCCACAGATTTAGATCAGATTTCAACGACTCAACCGGTGCTGATTTTGCATCAGTCAGGGCATTTGGCCTCTGTGAATCACAAAGCGCTAGAGTTGTTAGGCATTAATGAAAAAAGTAGCAACCCCAGTGGTGGTGTGATTCGACGTGTGGTGGGGACCAATATTCCAAATGGTGTATTAGAAGAAAGTGTCGTGATTGAGGCCATGCTACAGGCGTTTAAAACGGTCCCACCTGAAATGATGCAGCAGATGGCGTTGACTGCGGTACAAACCTATATGAAAAATGGTTATACCACAGTACAAGAAGGACGGGCTGATCGTGGTACTTCAGAACTTTGGCGCAGTTTGGCTAATCAAAACAAATTAGCCATCGATGTCGTCTCTTATCCTGATATTAGTTCTGAACAGGCGTATATGCTCGAAAAAGGTGTAAGCAAAAACTATGTCAATCACTTTAGAATTGGTGGCGTGAAAATTAGCTTAGATGGTTCACCTCAAGGTAAAACAGCGTGGTTAACCGTACCTTATGTGGTTCCACCTGAAGGGAAAGATAAAAACTATCGTGGCTATCCAGCATTTCCTGAGCAAAAAACAGTCCAGCACATGATTGATTTGGCTTTTGAGCAACAATGGCCCATTTTGGCACATGCCAATGGTGATGCTGCGATTGATCAATACCTCAATGTGATTGCCAATGCGCAAAAGAAATATGATGCCTCACAGCGACGAGATGTCATTATTCATGCGCAAACTATGCGAGAGGATCAACTGGATCGAGCAAAGCAGCTTCATTTGATTCCATCCTTCTTTTCTTTGCATACCTACTACTGGGGGGATTGGCATGTGGCACAAACCTTAGGTGAAAAGCGTGCTGAACACATCTCACCAACAGGTTCAGCCTTAAGAAAAGGCATGATTTTCACCGAGCATCACGATGCTCCTGTTATCCCACCGAAAAGCATGATGGTGTTGGATGCAACGGTTAATCGCACCACGCGAACAGGCAAAGTTTTGGGTGAGGCACAAAAAGTCAGCCCGTATATCGCACTTAAAACGATGACGGACTGGGCTGCATATCAGTATTTTGAAGAAGATATTAAAGGCACTTTAAGTACAGGGAAATACGGTGACTTTGTTATTTTAAGTGACAATCCAATCACAATTGATCCGTCTAAAATCAAAGATATCAAAGTCCTTGCAACTTATAAGCAAGGACAGTTGGTTTATCAAAGATAAAGTTGTTTAGCGGCTTGTAAACCTGCGACTGAAAAGGTCATGAGATGTTTGACTAAAAGTGCAGGTTCAAGCTTGGAGACATTTTTAAGAGGGCTTGGACCATTTGCATCTGCCAAAATCAGCATCATACAAGGCGCGACGGTGCTGAGTACACAAGGCAAAAGTGCAGGATGATTTTCATCGATACCTGAAACTTGGCTAATAATTTTTTTAACCAAAAGAAACTTTCGCGCACCATCATTTTGCATAAACGTGTATAGGTGGGTAGTCGGTGAAAAAAGTTCGCGAACAAACACTTTGCTGTGCCAGACATCGGTTTCAACCAGTTTACCGATCAGGCTTTCAAAAAAAGCTTCCAGTTTTTCAGTGGGCGTTTTAGAGCTGTTAAGCAAGGTCAAGAGTTCTTGTTCATCAATATAATGCGTATGTGCTTCGGCAAGTACGGCACGATATAAGCCATCACGACCATCGAAGTGATAGTTAATGGCAGCTAAATCGACTTCGGCCAGCTTGGCAATAGCTTTACTCGTGGTTTTTGCAAAACCATCCTGAGCAATTAGGCGGCCAGCAGCATCC
The DNA here is from genome assembly GCF_001592855.1 of Acinetobacter sp. BMW17. Lineage (NCBI taxonomy): Bacteria > Pseudomonadati > Pseudomonadota > Gammaproteobacteria > Moraxellales > Moraxellaceae > Acinetobacter > Acinetobacter sp. BMW17. Next base: position 17,364 of record NZ_LSOD01000041.1, on the reverse strand, counting down.
AAAATTTTCGATTTGGTTAAATCACCATCGCTACGTCCAGCTCTAGACATTATTTACTCTGCATCAAAATTTAGACTTGAAGTATATCTTTCTTAACTGAATTGTTATAGTTTAAATTAAATTTAAACTTGTATTAAAACTAAGCGAAGGTTTGGTGTGCATGAACAAAAGTAAGTTCATACTGCTGGTTGGGGTGTTGCTCATTGCTGTAGCGGCTGCATTGTTGTGGTTCAGTCGAGACAAAGCCGATCCCGATCATCTGGTGCTATATGGCAATGTTGATATTCGACAAGTCTCGCTTGCATTTGAAACGGCTGGGCGTATTCAAAGCTTGGCTGTTCAAGAAGGTGATCGCGTTCAAAAAGGTCAGGTTCTTGCAGAACTGAATACTGACTCGCTGACTATACAAGCACAGCAAGCCCAAGCGCAGTTACAAGTTCAACAGCAAACCTTAAATGAACAAGCTGCGGGCAATCGACCTGAAGAGATTACCCAAGCGAAAGCGAAAGTACAGTCTGCCCAAGCCCAATTTGAAAATGCCGATAAACAATACCAACGTTTAAATGTCTTGAATCGGAGTACTGCGGGTCAAGCGGTGAGTAAGCAAGAGGTTGATGCTGCAAAAAGCAATATGAAAATGGCGGAAGCGGCCGTAGGTGAAACAAAAGCCAACCTAGAGCTACTTTTGAAAGGTGCACGCGCAGAAGATCGTGAAGCGGCTAAAGCACAATATGAATCGACCAAAGCCAATCTTGATTTGATTGATTATCAAATTACACAAAGTCAGCTGCAAGCACCTGTGAATGGCGTAATTCGTGCACGTTTACAAGAAGTTGGTGACATGACGACTTCAAACAAGTCCGTCTATACCATTGCCCTGATCCATCCTAAATGGGTGCGTGTTTATGCCAATGAAGTGGATCTTGGGCATATCAACATGGGCGCAGCAGCACAAGTTATTCGTGACTCACAACCGAATCAGCCCATCACAGGAAAAATTGGTTATATCTCATCTGTCGCGGAATTTACCCCGAAAACGGTACAGACCGAAGATATTCGCACGACTTTGGTTTATGAAGTCCGTATTTATGTCGATGACCCGAATGACCAACTGAAGATGGGACAACCTGTGACGGTGAACATAGCCAAATCATCTCGCCCAACTGCCACGAACAATCCTTAAGGCAGGGGAGTATGTCGATGTCAGTAGAGAGCATTGTAATTGCCACGGATTTAAACAAAACCTTTAAAGCAGAACAAAAAGGTTTGGATGATGTGCAGGCTTTGCAAGGCATAAATATGCAGATCAAGGCAGGACAACTGACAGCTTTGGTTGGGCCTGATGGTGCTGGTAAAACCACATTTTTAAGATTGATCGCAGGTTTATATGAGCCAACTACTGGAAGCTTAAAAGTCTTAGGAATGGATGTCGCCAAAGATCCACAATCTGTGCAAGATTGTATCAGCTACATGCCGCAAAAGTTTGGTTTGTATGAAGACCTCAGCATTCAAGAAAATTTAGACTTGTATGCGGATTTGCATGGCGTGCCAATGGACGTTCGCAAGGAGCGTTTTGCACGTTTGCTCAAGATTACCGACTTGGCGCGCTTTACTGAACGTCCCGCAGGAAAACTCTCAGGGGGTATGAAGCAGAAGTTAGGTTTGGCCTGCACTTTAGTCCGTTCACCTGAACTATTGCTGTTGGATGAGCCGAGTGTCGGTGTCGATCCACTCTCACGCCGTGATTTGTGGATCATCATTGAACAATTGGTGAGGGAGGAGAGCCTGAGTGTCATTCTCAGTACGGCGTATATGGATGAAGCTGAGCGCTGTCATCAGGTTTATGTCATGTTGGATGGGCAAGTCTTAAAGCAAGGTACACCCGACGAGCTGACGGCTCAGGCACAGGGACAAACATGGCAAGTAAAACCCAGACCTGACATGAAGGCGCGGGTGTTACAAGCACATTTACTCGATAATCAACATTATATTGTCGATGCAGTTCCCAAAGGAGATGTAGTCCGTTTTATTACGCGAGCTGAAAGCCTCATACTTCCAGAAGATCTATTGCCCAAAGGTGTTGTTGCGGAACAGAGGCCAGCAGAGCTAGAAGATGCATTTATGTTGCTTTTACATGAGGCGAAGCATACTCAAAAAACGGTATTGGCACAGGAAAATTTAGCTTTAGACCCTTCAATAACTTTGATAGAAAACTCTGATCCACCACAAGTGAAAACAGAGCAGAATGTAAAACAACAGCTCGAGAAACCTGTGATTGTGGTGAAGGATTTGGTACGCACTTTTGGCGACTTTACCGCCGTAGCCAGTACCTCGTTTGATGTGTCTCGAGGCGAAATTTTTGGTTTACTTGGCCCCAATGGTGCAGGTAAGACCACGACGTTTCGTATGCTCTGTGGCTTACTTCCCGCCAGCAGTGGTGTGTTGGAAGTGGCAGGCATGAATTTGCGCACAGCTCGTGCACAGGCAAGGGCAAAAATTGGTTATGTATCGCAGAAATTTGCACTGTATGGCAATTTGAGCGTACTGGATAATCTAAAGTTTTTTGGTGGCGCTTATGGCTTATCAGGCAAACAGTTAAAGCAGCAAATTGATAAAGCGTTGCTTCAGTTTGAACTTAAGCCACATGCTAAAAGCGGTGATCTACCAAATGGTTTTAAACAGCGTTTGTCGATGGCAGCAGCACTGTTACATCAGCCTGAAATTGTATTTTTAGATGAACCGACCAGTGGTATTGATCCATTAGCAAGGCGCTCTTTTTGGTACACCATTGGAGAGTTGGCGAACCAAGGCATGACCATAATTGTGACCACACACTTCATGGAAGAAGCTGAATATTGTGATCGGATTGCGATTCAAGATGCAGGGAAGTTGCTGGCGATTGGCACACCTCAACAGATTCGTGGGATGGCACAGTTAGAGGGTGTAAACGATATGAATAGCGCTTTTATTGCCATCGTTGAACAGTCCCGTGCGGACATGCAGGCTCACTGAGGAGCGTCAGATGAATCATTTCTCAGCTTTCTGGACACGACTGTTTGCCTTGACACGTAAAGAATCCAAACAACTGCTGCGTGATAAAAGTAGTATGGCGATCGGTTTCATTCTACCGATTATTTTAATTTTGCTGTTTGGCTATGGCCTGTCTTTCGACTTAACCAACGGACGAGTTGGGGTGGTGGAGCAACAGCCCACGCCACAGAGTCAGCAACTGATGAGTGGCTTAAACGGTTCTAAATACATTACTGTCAAGCACTATCCAAGCTTTAGCCAAGCTGAAGCTGCAATGGGCAATGCGGAAATTGATGCCATCGTCAATATACCCAGCAACTTTGCGGAGCAATATGCAAAGGGAGTGGGTGCTGTTCAGGTCATTACCAATGGCCGTTCGACCAGTATTGCTTCGGATTTGCAGGGTTATATTACCAGTGCGCTCAATACCGCCAGCTTGATACAAGCAGACCGAACCAATGCAGCTTCGGTGGGTGGCATTATCACGGTTGAACAACGTATGTGGTTTAACGAATCTGCAAATAGCACATGGTTTTTAGTGCCGGGTTTAATTGTCCTAATTTTGACCTTGGTTGGCGCATTTTTAACTGGCTTGCTGATTGCACGTGAGCGCGAGCGTGGCACTTTAGAGGCATTATATGTTACGCCCGTACGTCCTCTAGAAATTGTACTTTCAAAACTGGCGCCCTATATCGTGATTGGGATGATTGATATTGTGATGTGTTTAGTTGCAGCACATGTTTTATTTGATGTACCCATTCGCGCATCACTGCTCTCTGTCATGAGTGCCTCTTTTTTATATTTAATGGTGTCGTTACTGCTGGGTCTGATGATTTCAGGTCTATCAAAAAGTCAGTTTCAAGCCAGTCAGATGGCGCTGCTTGCCAGCTTTATGCCTGCTTTGATGCTTTCAGGTTTTGTGTTCGACACACGGAACCTACCTCTAATTGTGCAAATCGTCAGCAATGTTTTACCAGCAACGCACTATATGACTTTGATTAAAACATTATTACTCGGTGGTGATGATTGGTCTTTATGGTTCAAAGAATGTGGCATTTTATTGATTTATATTGTGCTATTCACGGTAATGACCGCGCGTACGCTGAAAAAGCGTTTGGGCTAACGAAAGGAAGAATGGTGTTATGACAACGTTAATACGCTGGTTTCGTTATCTTTGGGTGCTGATCCGAAAAGAGTTTCTAGCCATTTTAGCCGATCCTGCCAATCGGGTGACCTTAATTGCTCCTGTATTTATCCAAGCGGTCTTGTTTGGTTATGCCGCAAGTTATGATGTGAATCATGTTGATTATGCTGTGCTGGATCAAAGCCGAAGCCAAAGCTCACAACAAGTTTTAGCACATTTAGATGGTTCAGGAATTTTTAAACGAACAGCAGATTTGCAAAATAATCAACAAATCCAACAGGTGATTAATGATCGAACAGCCTTGGCGGTCATCACCATTCCTGCTGATTTTGAGGATAAGCTCAATAATCAAGAGTCTTCGCCGATTCAAGTGATTCTAGATGGGAGAAACTCATCGACCGCAAGTATGGCGGGTTCTTATATCAGTAATGTAGTAGGGCTGGTGAATCAAGAACGTTTGGGATCCAACTCCGCGATCACGGTACAAGCGCGAACATGGTATAACCCGAATGTCGAGTCGAGATGGGGCATCATGCCATCTCTGATTGCAACTTTAAGTATGATGCAGACACTGTTACTTTCGGCACTTTCAGTAGCACGCGAGCGTGAACAAGGGACTTTTGATCAGCTCTTGGTTACACCTTATACCCCGACGCAGATTATGATTGGGAAGGCCATTCCGCCGATTATTATTGGGGTTGTTCAATCTTCCATCATTTTGGCAATTATTCTGTTCTGGTTCCAGATCCCGATGAATGGCTCCTTGACCTTACTTTATTTTGGATTATTTGCCTTTAACATTGCGGTTGTGGGGGTGGGACTGTCGATTTCAGCGATTGCACTCAATATGCAACAAGCCATGCTGTATACTTTCTTTTTGATCATGCCTTTGACACTTTTATCAGGCTTACTAACTCCTGTGCAAAATATGCCAGAAGTGTTGAATTGGCTGACTTATGCCAACCCGCTACGCTTTGGAATAGACTTGGTACAACGGGTGTATTTGGAAGGTGCGAGTTTTGCGCAAGTGAAATGGGACTTTGTACCGATGTTGGTATTAGCCATAATTACCTTGCCTTTGGCTGCGTGGTTATTTAGAAATCGTTTGTCATAATAGAGTGATATCTCTATGTCTCGCTTATGGATATAGACTGTGATCAGGCATTTGACGTTAAATAATGCAATCAATATCGGTTCATGATTAAAAAAAACGATTTTTGCATTGTATTTCTGGCTTAAGCTTTTTATTATTGCCCGCTTGTTTTCGCGATCAGCTTGGAATGGAACCTTGAGTAATTTTCTAACCGAACACCTGATTCATCGAGATGAAGACTTTATGGTCATCCATAAGCCTGCAGGTATACTCACCGTTCCGGGGAAGACAGAAGACTTACAAGATTGTATGATCAATCGTTTAGTCAAACTAGAACCTAAAACACTACTGATCCACCGTCTTGATCGCGATACCTCAGGTATCTTGGTTTTTGGTCTCAGCCGTTGGGGACAAAAATCCATTTCTCGTCAGTTTCAAGAACGTCAAACCGATAAAACCTATCAAGCGATTGTGGCTGGTCATTTAGATGGTCAGGGCACTGTTGATGTGCCTGTGATTTATGATCCATCCCGTCCACCGTTACATATTGCAGAGCCTAGTCATAACAAGCCTGCTGTAACTGAGTGGAAAGCGATTGAACATTTTGAAATACAGGGTCAGCCCGTGACTCGTGTGGCGCTCACCCCCATTACAGGGCGTTCACATCAACTTCGTGTACATATGCAGTTTTTAGGTCATCCTATCGTGGGAGATACGCTCTATGCTGCGCCTGACCAGCAAGATTTGATGCCGCGTTTGTGTTTACACGCAGAGCGTTTGAGTTTTCATCATCCCCAAACAGATGAACGTATCGAATTTATTTGTCCAGTACCATTTTAAGTACGTGGAATCATCAAATTTGCTCACTTTTTTAGTGAGCTTTATGTCAAAATATATTGCTTAAAGGTGTATAATTTTGCTCAAATATCAAACAATGTTTGAGCATTAAATTTGCAGTCCTAACTTGTAGATAAAGGTGGAAAAATTGCAGCAGTTTGCTATTGGTCAACGTTGGTTATCAGATACTGAAACGGAACTAGGTCTAGGAGTTCTTATTGATGTAGATGAGCGATCTGTCAGCATCTTATTCCCTAAAAGTGATGAAACACGTGTATATGCACGGAATAATGCACCTTTATCACGTATCATTTTTAATGTGAACGATGAATTACAAGATCAAGAAGGCACCAAGTGGACGGTTGAATCGCATGAAGACCGTCATGGTGTGGTTCGTTATAACGTTGTTCGTCGCTTAGAAGATGGCACGGAAGAACGTAAATCACTGAATGAGACTCGTATTGGCGCTCAAATTCAGCTGTCTAAACCGCTTGATCGCTTATTGGCAAGTCAAATTGACTATAAAGAATGGTACGACTTGCGTATTGAAGCGATGCTGATGCAAGCCAATATGAAGTCGAGCCCTTTACGTGGCATGGTCGGTTCGCGTGTCGGTCTGATTCCACACCAGCTGTATATTGCACACGAAGTGGGTCAACGTTTTGCACCCCGTGTCCTTTTAGCCGATGAAGTCGGCTTAGGAAAAACCATTGAAGCTGGATTGATCATCCATCAACAGCTTAAAACGGGCCGTTCAGAACGCATCCTAATTTTGGTGCCCGATTCACTGCAATATCAGTGGATGATTGAAATGCGTCGTCGTTTCAATTTGAACTTCTCATTATTTGATTTAACCCGTACGGCTTCAATCAAAGAACATGATCCTGAACTGAATCCATTCCTGACTGAACAATGTATTATTGCGTCAATCGATTTGATGATTGACCATGATGACTTGCGTGAACAAGCCCTAGAAGCTGGTTTTGATCTGTTGGTGGTCGATGAAGCACATCACTTGATGTGGAATGAAGAAGACGGTGGCAATGACCGCTATGACTTGATCGAAGAGTTAGCAGAAAAAACACCGGGTGTTTTGCTATTAACGGCAACTCCTGAACAGCTGGGTGTGGAAAGTCACTTTGCGCGTTTACGTTTACTTGACCCACAGCGTTTTAGTTCGCTGGATCGTTTCTTGGATGAAGAAACCCAGTATCAACAAACTGCAAAAATTGCTGAAGTACTGATGTCAGATATGCCACTTGAAGAAGGGCATTTAGCTGCATTGGAAGGTTTGCTAGGACATCGTATTGAAGATGCACCCGAACAACGTTTCCGTGCCATTCATGAGCTTTTAGACCGTCATGGTACAGGGCGTATTTTGTTCCGTAACACCCGTGAGGCCATTCAAGGTTTCCCAGGTCGTGACTGTCAACCTGCGCCTTTGCCTGCACCAGAAAATTGGTCTAAAGACGGTAAATTGCGTGAACAAATGTGGCCAGAAGAAGCGCAGCTTGACGGTGCGTGGATGGAAGCTGACCCGCGTGTCATGTGGCTCATGGAAAAACTACGTACAGACTTAAAACACAAAAAAGTGTTGCTTATTGCACGTACTGGTCCCGTGGTTGAAGCACTTGAAAACGTACTCCGTTTACATGCAGGTATTCGTACCGCTATGTTCCATGAAGGCATGAGTTTACTTGAGCGTGACCAAGCGTCGGCTTACTTTGCTGAAGAATCTTATGGTGCACAAATTTTACTGTGCTCTGAAATTGGTTCTGAAGGTCGTAACTTCCAGTTTGCTTCAGATTTGATTTTATTTGACTTGCCTGCGAACCCAGATGTACTTGAACAACGTATTGGTCGTTTAGATCGTATTGGTCAAGAAAATCGGATTCAAATTCATGTGCCGTATCTAATTGGAACAGCACAAGAACGTATGTTCCGTTGGTATAACGAAGCATTAAATATTTTCAGTAATATCTCGCCAACTGCTCAAACTTTACAAGAAAACTTTATTGTTGAATTGAAAGATTGTTTACTGACAGATAAAGGTCAGCAGTTTGATGACTTACTCGAAGCAGTTAGCGTACAACGTGAAGCCTTAGAAGCAGAGTTACAATCAGGTCGTGACCGTTTACTTGAATACAACTCTTGTCGTCCAATTGTGGCGCAAGAAATTGTACAAGCGCTTGAGTCTTATGATGACAACACCACTTTGCCAATGTTTATGAAGCGCTTTATGGCGTCGACAAACATTGATTTTGACGAGCAAAGCAACGGTACAGTCATCATTAAACCAACCGATCAAATGCAAGTTCAAGGTTTAACCTTGGACGAAGAAGGTATGACTGCGACATTCTACCGCGATCAAGCTCAGATACGTGAAGATGCTCAGTATTTAACCCTTGAACATCCATTTACTGAAAGTGTGATGGAAATGATCAACACTCAAGGTTTTGGTAGTACCAACGTTGCAGTGTTGAAGTCAGCGGCTTTACCACAAGGTTCTGTGTTGTTAGAAGTGTGGTTTAAGGTCGATGTAGTTGCACCGAAAGCTTTGAATTTGCCTTCAAGCTTACCGCAGCAGCTGGTTCGCGTTTTGTTGAGTGAAAAGGGTCAAGACCTGTCGCAGAAAATTGCACCTGAAATTTTAAAACCGTACTTGCATCATTTGGATGGTAATAGCTGTCGTCAAGTCGTGAAAGCCCGCCGTGAAGTGATTGAACAGCGTTATGTACAAGCTTTAGAGCTTGCACGCGCGGCTTTACCGAGCTTTGTGCAACAAGCGAAAGAAGTCTACGGCAGTAAGTGGCAATACGAAATTGACCGCCTGACTTACTTAAAGCAGTTTAATCCGAGTATTCGTGAAGATGAAATTTCACGTCTACAAAAACTGCAAAAAGAAGGTCTAGGTTTGCTCGATGGCCTAACGGTCACACCAGAAGCAATTCAAGTGATGGTTGTGGTTAAACCATAATTGGAATTGCTGTATGAAAAGCACCTTCGGGTGCTTTTTTAATGAGTCCTTAAAAAAATGGATGTCTAAGTTGTATTTGAAAAGTAATCCATTGAAATTTTAAGCGCTTGCTTATGCTAGAATTTTCGCCATTAAAACTCTAACGTTTCGAACAATAAATTATGTCTAAAGCTCTAGTAACAATGGGTTCAAAAACAACACATGGTGGCATCGTCACTGAGTGCGAAAACAGTTTTGTGATCAATGGCATTGCTGTGCATTTAAATGGAATGAAACATTTTTGTCCAAAGTGTCGAATGGTGGTTTCTGCGATTGCAGCAGATCAGAGTACAACGGTCTTGGGACGTGCTGTGGTGATTGCAGGAGACAAAACCAACTGTGGCGCTACTTTCTTAGGTAATCAAAATCTAACCGTTTCTGCAAAGTGATCCCAGATCTATCCCAGAATATTTTTAAAAATTGGCGGAAGTGATCAAAGTTCATGACTTAGGATTCATCCTGCGCCATTTCGTTTGGATTAAAAAAAGATTATGGTAAATAGGCTATAAAAATAGATTTGAATGACATGAGCAAACCAGCCTTACACTTTACCCATGCAAACGGCATTCCCTCGGGCAGCTATCAAAAATTTTTCCAGTTTTTGAATAAAGATTTTGATGTCAAAGCGATCCCGATGATTGGCTTAGATCCGCACTATCCTGTGGAATACCGTTGGGAAGCGTTGGTGGACCAAGTTATTTTAGATATTGAACAGCAGTTTCCACGGCAACAAGTGATTGGTTTAGGGCATTCTTTTGGCTCTTTACTCACACTTATGGCGGCCTATAAAAAACCACAGTTGTTTTCGCAAGTGATTATCATGGACCCACCGTTTGTGATCGGTTCAAAAGCCTTTTTATTTGAAGCGTTACAAAAGCTGGGATCAAAGTCCATTGAAAAACTTACCCCAGCTGCGGTGACCGTCAAACGGCGTGATCATTGGGAAAGTATTGAGCAGGCCAGTCAGGCGCTTAGACCGAATCGTATTTTTAAAGACTTTGATGAACAGTGTTTTGCGGACTTTATAGAGTGCGGTTTAAAAAGTGACCCGACTCGAAATGGGGTGACGCTAACCATTCCCAAACATACTGAAGCTGAGATCTTTAGGACAGTGCCTGCATGGTGGTGGCGTACCCCACGCAAAGCACCTGATATGCCGATTCATGTGTTGACTGCCAGAGACAGCCATTTCTATAAGCAAGGTTTGCCTCAAGGGATGAAAAAAACCTATGCGATCGACTATAGTGTGCTTGAAGGTGGGCATATGTTTCCGCTAGAACAACCGAAACAGACCGCAGAATTTGTGCACCAGCTCATTAAAGAGCAACAGCGAAACAAATAAGAAGATATTTCAGCGAATCTGTTGGGTGTAATCACAGATTAGCGAATCATCGCTTCATCCAAATGGCGCGAACCTTCCAAAATCATGCGAATCATGATCATGGTTTGTTCAGCCATTTTTTTACGCTCTACACTTGGCATATCAATCACTTTGGCACCCATATTGAAAACCAATTGGGTGATTGCCATGGACACCAATTCAGGGTGGAAGAGTTTGCTATTATTTAAGCGTTCTAAACGAATTAAATCGTCTTTGAGTTCTTGTTGGAAATAATTCAACTGTCTTTCGACCGCATTTTTATAAGATGCCGAACCCGTATATGCTTCGCGTAATAGCAGGCTTAAGTTGCCATCATCCGCATCGAGTTGTTCAATAAAAACTTCGACTGAGCTACGAATAATACTTTCTTGGCGAATGGCCTTAATCCGTGCTTCATGCAAAATTTGGCGTAGCACAACACCTGCACGTTCAATCAACTCAATAGCAAGTTCATCGGTATCTTTAAAATGACGATAAAAACTATTCGGCGCAATGCCTGCTTCACGTGCGACTTCACGCAAGCTCAGGGATGCAATACTTTTTTCAGGACCAATCAAATTTAAAGCAGCTTGAAACAGTTCATCTTTTGTAATCGTTGCTTTTCGACCAACACTACGTGCAAGCACTGGTGCATGTTTTTTTGAAGCTTCATGCTCTGTGTTGGTTGTATGGGTTTGAATGGTGGTCGGTGTCATATTTATCAAGCAATTAAATCAATCGGTTCATTATAGCCCCACTGGTCGGCATTGTGAAACGAAACGAAACAATCAGAGTATATATACAAATATATATACATGTGTATAATAATTCAAAATCTATGGCGTGGTCCTTTACTATGCAGATCCTTGAAAAAACTAAATCTCCTTTAACTGAGTATGCTGAGAGTGTTATAGACCGACACACAGCTAACTTTTGGCTTCAAAAAATCAACCCACTTTGGTCGATACACCAAGCTTTGGGTAAAGTGGTAAAAAAAGAGCAAGTTGCACACGATATGGTGAGTTTAACGCTGCAAACCAACCGTCACTTTCAAATGGGGCAAGCGGGGCAACACCATCCTGTATATGTCGTGGTTCAAGGCGTACGTTATGAACGTACCTATAGTTTGACCCAGATTGATGCGCAACATATCTTACTGAATGTGAAAAAAGTAGACCAAGGCAAGGCAAGTCATTGGCTATGTGAGCAGGCTCAAATCGGCGATGTTTTAGAATTCGGCCAGCCTTATGGCGATATGCAATTGGCTGTAAATGATCAACAGTTAATTTTACTTGCTGCGGGCAGTGGTATTACCCCCATGCTGAGTTTACTGAAACGTTCAGAGAAGACCGCTAAGCTTAAAAAGCAGCCTGTACATTTGATGTATTGGGTGAAAAAACATACTGATGTAGCTTTCAAAGCATATTTTGAGCAACTGGCAGCACAATACTCAAACTTCACATTCAGCATGTTTTATACCCAAGAGTCAGATGAAGGTGAGCGTTTAAATCAAAACCATCTGTCTGGATTGGATCAGATTGAAAATACAACGGTATATGCATGTGGCCCTTCAGGTTTTGTGGCTACGGTTGAGCAGCTTTTCGCTCATGCCAACACCTTAAAAACTGAAGCGTTTAGCATGAGTCCATTTGCAAATGATGATGTTGGTTTTGTGAATATTACCTTAACAAAGTCGAAGAAGATTTTAAGCATTCCCAAAGGTCAACCCATTCTTGCAAGTTTGGAACAGCAAAATGTGAAGCCTCAACATGGCTGCCGTATGGGAATCTGTAATAAATGTGCTTGCAACAAAGTGGAAGGTTCGACCAAAAACTTGGTCAATGGTGCACAAAATTCTGAGCCTGGAAATTTTCTAAAAATCTGTGTCAATACGGCACAAACCGATCTTATTGTTGATTTATAAGGGGAATAAATACAATGAATATGCCTGTTAAAGTTGAATATTTTAAAAACCCGAAGAATCGTGAATTAACGACATTTGAGTTAGATGAGCTTGCAAGTGAGCTAGATGCCATTAAGCAAGAAGTACTGGATGATATTGGCGAAAAAGATGCGCAATATATTCGTCGTGTCTATGCAGCGGTGCGTTATGCGTCTATCGCAGGTCGTGCATGTTTATTTGCAGGTTGGTTCCCACCTGCATGGGTGTTGGGCACGGGCTTGCTGAGTTTTGCCAAAATCATGGAAAACATGGAGTTGGGTCATAACGTGATGCACGGTCAATATGACTGGATGAATGATCCTAAGTTTAATGGTCAAAACTATGAGTGGGACATCGTAGGTACAGCAGACAATTGGCGTCAGACCCATAACTACAAGCATCATACCTATACCAATATTAAAGGGATGGATGATGACATTGGCTATGGTCTGCTTCGATTATTCCCTGAACAACGTTGGAAACCGGGCTTTTTATTGCAACCGATTTATAGCATTCCATTTTGTTTGTTGTTCCAATGGGGCGTTGCGATCCAAAATTTGGAGTTAGGCAAATACTTCAAGGGGCGTAAAAGCAAAGCGCAGACTTTAGCTGAATGGAAACCGATGCAGCGCAAAATTGGTAAACAATTGTTTAAAGATTATGTGTTTTTCCCACTTATTGCAGGACCTGCGGCGTTGCCTGTGTTTACAGGGAATTTGGTTGCAAATGGTATCCGTAATATGTGGACATTTAGTGTGATTTTCTGTGGTCACTTCACCAAAGACGTTGAAGTTTTCCCGAAAAAAGTACTGGAAAATGAAAGCCGTGGTCACTGGTACATGCGCCAAATTCGTGGTTCGTCGAATTTAACTGGTTCAGAAGCATTCCATATTTTGACAGGGCACTTAAGTCATCAAATTGAGCATCACTTATACCCAGACGTACCCGCACGTCGTTACCGTAAAATGGCGCCGAAAGTACAAGCGGTGTGTGAAAAGTATGGCATTAACTATAACAATGCTAGCTTAGTAAAACAGTATGGTAGCGTCATCAAACGTATTGTGAAATATGCATTTCCCTTTAAAAAGTAAGTAAAAAAGCCACTTCATTTGAAGTGGCTTTTTTTGTTATTTACTAGATTGACGTAAGGTCTTTACCAGATGATGGTAATCACCTTGTTTGGCGATATTGAGCACATGTTCGATTTCGTGTTTTAACCATTTTTGTTTTGAAGCATTAAAAGCGAACTGCGCCAATAATACAAAGGGACTTTCACCGAATTTGATCGAAAGACCTTTGACATACTTGGGTGGAGATAACTGTTCCATACTGATGCCTTTTTATAATTTAAGTGGAATGGTTCTCAAAATATTTTTATTAGGCAAAATTTATCATAAATATATTTTTTGGTAAATAAAACATACTGAATTTTAATAATAAATATTTTAAAAAATTCAACATGATTAATTATCAATCTATTCTTAATAATTAGCTTATTTGACGATGATTTGATGTTTTTGACAAGTCCGGAAGGCTTAAATCTGTCCCTACCAAATAGCTAAAATCAGCCAAAGACAACATTTGTTTATCTTCAATGCTATTTCCATAAGCATAAACGGCATGATAGCTATCTAGCTCATATTTTTCTTGGATACGTTGAGCTTTGTACTCACAGCTACAGTCCGCAGTCAGATAGCGCCCTGTATAGCGTTGTTGGTCTTGTTCAACTCTGGTACAGATCAGTTCAATTGAGAGTATTTCACACACATATTTTAAATAGATATCAATTGAAGCAGAGACCAAAACCACATCATCGCCCAAACTTTGGTGTTGTTTTAGTTGCCTATAAAGTGCTGGGTTGAGTCCTTTGATTAAAAGTTCTGCATAGCGTTTTGCATAGGCGTCAATTTCGCTCACTTCAGCTTGCTTAAACATCGCATGGAAGAGTTTAGAGCGCATATGATGGGCAGGATAAAAACCTAAATAATAACTTTGAATATAAGGCAGGACTTTGAGGCCTTGTAGAGCAATATGTCGTTTTGAATGTACATAGAAGATGAACCCCGTAAAACTGTCTTTGTCATACAGGGTGCCATCAAAGTCAAATAAGGCTAGATTTTTATGCGCTTTGCACGTTGCATGCATGTTTGATAACGTCCATTGACACGAGTGGCAAACCAGTTGGTATTGTAGTCACGGCTGAGCTTTGGACCAGAAATGACAACTTCTGGCATCATGGCATAGAAAGGTTCTTTTTTAGTGGCTTCTTGATAAAGCTTAGCCACCGCGCGATAGGTTGCTGTATCTTCAAATTTCTTCTCTTTCTCTTTTTTCAGGTCAGAGCGAATTTGACGCGGCGTAACCAAAATATTGTGCTGAGCGAAAACACTGATGAGTTCACGTTCTGATTGGCTTTTTGCAGATTTAGGTGCGCCATCTTTGCCATAAAGTAACAGGTCGCCGTCTAAATCAAGTTCTGCTTCAGTTAAGTCATTCAACATACTTTGGAAGGCTGCATTTCGACTTGAGTACATACCTGAGTTATAGTCGGCAAAACGGTAGAGCGGTTTGTCATAGTCAGCAGGGTACATCATCAGGCGGTGAATACCGTAATACAGACCACCATATTGGCTATAAAGGTCGGTACGTAGGTCAGCCATGCTGCCACCTTGACGTTTATTATCTTTGGCATAACCGATATGCACTTGCATTGAACCCAACGTGGTAATCGGGTTCATTTTTTCGCCTACGTCCTGACCGACAAGTTTGGCTGCACCTGTGAGCGCACTGACGTGATAGTGCTTTGACATATAGTCAAAAATTTCACGGTACAGTTCATCCAGTTCGCGTTCTGTTTTAACGCGGCGCATTTGACTTAAATAGTTATCTTCAGGACTCGGCTGCTCTTTTAAAACCTGTTGGAAATAGCCTGCGATGGTGCCACCAATGGCATCGCCGAGCTTATCTTTAAATTTTTCATCTAAGCGATCTTGGACTTCTTTAACCGCTTTTTCACCTAAACCATAAACTTGTGGATCCGCAACAAAGTTAGACTCTTGATCAACCACTGCAATGATCGAACACATATTCTCTTTATTTTGAGGAATGCCGAACTGCTCTGAAATATCGTAAATATCTTCAGCCCATGAACGGCGGTCATTTACGCGTCCAGGAATGATGCGTGCGATTTGTTCAGCATTGAGCTTAGGCTCATCATCTGTCCACCATGAACGATCACCGCAGGCGGTTAAGCCTATAGATATGGCCAAGACACTTAGTGTTTTTAAACCAGAAGAAAGAAACAGCTTTTTATTCATAAACAGAGAACACATGATAAAAGGTGAGCCGAAACAGCAGGTGCAGTATACTATGTCGGTCGAAAAAGTGATGAATTTATATGTATATTGGTCGGTATCAACTGTCAAATCATTTGATTGTTGTTCTGATGGTAGGTGGGTCGGGTTGTTAAGAAAAATGTGTAGTATTTAGTCTGTTATCGGTTTTATTGTCCGGCGAATAGACTGTAATGACATTCTAAAAACAAATTTAAATTAATATTTGAAAAATAAAGTAAAAGGGTTAAGATCTAAAATTAGATCAAAAAATATACTTGTAATAATAATGAGGGGAATATGGAAAATTTTATTAATAGACTAAGAAGCCATATTGAGCATGTGAAAAAAGTAGGGGGCCACTGTACTACAGAAGAAACAACTAAGCAGGCTTTAATCCTTCCTCTATTAGATATTTTAGGTTTTAGTCCTTATGACCCGACCAAGGTACTTGCAGAATTTGCAGCTGATTTTCCAGGTGTAAAGTCTACAGAAAGAGTTGATTATGCCCTTTACTGTAATGAGCAACCTGTAATGTTTATTGAAGCAAAACCTTATGTTGCTAATTTAACGAATCATGCTCCGCAGCTATCTAGATATTTTAATAGTAGTTTAGGGGTGACGATTGGCGCGATCACAAATGGTAAAGAATGGAGATTTTTTACTGATTTAATTAATCCAAATGTGATGGATGATAAGCCATTTTTAACAGTTGATTTTACGAAGAATAAAGCCGAGGATTTGACACAGCTAGCTGAGTTTAAACATGATAATTTTCATGTAGAAAAGCTACGCTTTTTTGCTGAAGAAAATCAATATATCCAGCAGTTTAAAACTGTAATAAAAAGAAGTATTAATGAAGTGGATATTGATTTTGTTCGCTATGTGGCTCAACAAGCAAGTATTCCTCGTCAATTGAACACTAAATTTTTAGAGTCAATTCAGCCTTTTGTAAAACAAGCTGTTGAGCAGTCAATTAGTGACACCGTTGTTAAAGGACTATCTTCTCCTACAATTATTACTGCCCAGCCAGTTGAACAAAAAGTAGAGGAGACTATTGAGATTGTACCCGAAAGCTCAACACTATCTGACATTGTTAACTCTGAAAATGAAAGAATTGTGACTACTCTTGATGAACAGGAGTTAAGTCGTATTGTGATAGAGCTCTTTCCTGAAGTTGAGTTGGTTGCTAAAGACACAGAAAGCTATTTTAGCGTGCTGTTTCAGAATAAAAATAATCGCTGGTTATTTAGATATGATGTAAATCGTAAGAGACCAACCATTCAGTTTGCAGTAGCAATTGATGACTATCGAAAAAAAGAGTTAGAGCGGGCAGGATTGGAAGTGCAAAATAACGGTCAAGTTTTTTTAGATAAACCTGAACACATATATAGAGCCGTAGGCATTTTAAAAGATTGCTTGGATTACTGTAGTAATGATGACAACTTTAAAAGAGCATCTAATTCCTAATAGAAAAAGCCACTTTATAAGTGGCTTTTTCATAGCACAGTAAAACTTCAGGCGGTGTTTCAAAAAGTATGCTGAAAAAAACAATATGGCTTTTGATAAAATAGAGGTATGAAAATAACGCTACAAATCAAATGTCCTAC
>NZ_LSOD01000040.1:97230-232539 GCF_001592855.1 Acinetobacter sp. BMW17 | reverse complement strand
GAAAAAAGAAGAGTTTAAGGAAATTTTGGCAATTTTAAGAAAGCAGAATCCTGATAGGATAAGGGTTCTGTGAAATTTGTCGTGTACAGAGAAATTATTTGTCTAGTTGTTTGTACTATCATAGCGTTTACGGAGTTGACTTTATATTTTTCAGTATTTTGAACGAAGTAAATCTATATTAAACAATTCTTTAAAGTATTCGGTTTTTTACCATGAAGATGAAACATCGTGACTGTTTATTCAGATGTATTGCAGAGCAACATAGTGTTGAGCTTGTGCAACGGTTATCATAGAGTCAACAAAGCGTTGGAAGACATTATGAAAATCGTGGCAGATGAAAATCTCGCATTTACCGATTATTTTTTTGCCGAATTTGGTGAAATTGAGCACAAAGCAGGGCGTACTTTAACACATGCCGATGTTGTAGATGCCAAAGCACTGTTGGTGCGTTCCGTAACTCAAGTCAATCCAGCATTAATCAATAACACCACACTTCAATATGTGGGTAGTGCAACTATTGGTACAGACCATTTAGATATTGAAGCCATTGAGAAACAGAATATTCAATGGGCGAATGCCGCAGGTTGTAATGCGCAGGCGGTGGCTGAATATGTAATTACGGCTTTACTCCATCTCAATCCAGTATTGCTGAACGCTAAAGAAAGTTTTACTTTGGGCATTATTGGCCTAGGAAATGTCGGTTCTCGCTTAGCTTATATGGCCAAACTATTGGGCTGGAATGTGATCGGTCATGATCCTTTTGTACAGCAAGATGCGATTCAGCAGGTCGATTTAAATGCCTTATTAAGTAATGCTGATGCGATTTCATTGCATGTGCCCTTAACCAAAACAGGATCACATCCAACCTACCATTTGTTCAACGCCGAAGCTTTCGCTGCGATGAAAACGACAGCAATATTGATTAATTCTGCGCGTGGGCCTGTAATTGAAGAGCAGGCTTTATTGGCCGACATCGAAAAAACACAGCGTAAAGTGGTACTAGATGTCTTTGAGCATGAGCCTGTGATTTCTGAACAAGTGTTGAATGCTGTGAGTCTGGTGACGCCACATATCGCAGGTTATAGCTTAGAAGGCAAAGCGCGTGGTACACAAATGATCTATGAGGCTTTCTGTAAAACCTTTCAGTTTGAAGCACATAAAAGTTTCGAGTCGCAGTTGCCTGTATGTGCTCAATATTTTGAAGGCCAAGATTTGAAATCTGTACTTCAACAGCATTTAAGGGAAATCTACCCGATTGCACGAGATGACCAAGCCTTACGTGCTTGCTTAAAAAAGGGAATGATTGACCAAAAAGCCTTTGATCATTTAAGAAAGACTTATCCATTACGTCGTGAATGGGCTGCACACGGAGGGCCGAAGGCATGAGTCAGGACGTGATCCATTATCAGCCAACCTGTGACTTAAAAGCCATGCGAGCGCGTGCGCAAATGTACAGCCAAATTCGTCAGTTTTTTGCTGAACGTGAAGTGCTTGAGGTTGAAACCCCGATTTTATCTCAAGCTGGTGTGACCGATGTGCATTTGGCTTCGGTTCAAGCACAGCGCCATCTACAAGGCAAACAACAAACGCATTATTTGCAGACCTCACCTGAGTTTGCCATGAAGCGCTTACTTGCCAGTGGTAGTGGGCCGATTTATCAAATCTGTAAAGTTTTCCGTGATGATGAACATGGTCGTAAACACAATAGTGAATTTACCATGCTGGAATGGTATAGACCGAATTTCAGCTTGAAGGATTTGATGTTTGAAGTGACAGATTTATTGAATGTCACATTAAAGCAGCGTTTTGGTGAAGTTCGTCCTACCATTTTGAGCTATAAGCATGCGTTTATGGATCGCTTGGATTTGAACCCACTGCAAGCCAGTTTGAAAGAGTTAAAAAACTGCTGTAACCGCGTGGGTTTAAATTTGGACTTGGGCGATGACCGACTGGGCTATATCGATTTGCTCTTTTCACATTTTGTAGAGCCAAGTCTAGGTTTTGATACGCCCGCATTTCTAACTGATTTTCCACCAGAGCTGGCCTCGCTTGCCAAAACTAAAACGGATGAAGACGGTGAATGGGTTGCAGCACGTTTTGAACTGTATATCGAAGGTTTGGAACTCGCCAACGCTTATGATGAGTTGATCGACGCGGAGGTGTTGCGTTCGCGTTTTGAAGCCGATAATGCTGAACGTGAAAAGTTAGACTTACATGTGATGCCAGTTGATGAGTTTTTATTGGCTGCTTTGCCTCAAATGACCGCATGTGCAGGTATTGCTTTAGGTGTGGATCGTTTGTTAATGATTGCAACAGAACACATGCAGTTGGAAAAGGTGATTACCTTTCCCGCATCCATTTCTTAAGTGAAATTAAATAAAGCGCCGATTGTGGCGCTTTATTTGAGTCGATCAAGGTTTAGCTGTATTGAGCCTTCAGTTCTCCAATTGCGTGTATTCGACGTTCAATCAGCATTTCACCGATATCCGGGCCTTTAATATCCGCAGGTAGGTCTTGTGCTTTGATATTTCGCACAACATCCATCACCTTTAAAATATATGCCGACTGTGGGTATTCACGATCTTCAAGCCCTAAACGACCACGTGAGTCACATTCACAGGCCTGCACAAAGGCTTCAACCCGTTCTGGACGACGTAGTACATCTAAGCGTTGAAGTAAGCGCCACAAAGTGCCTGGTTTTAAGGTTAGGGCTTGATGACATTTCAAATGTTCTTTACAGACCGTAATAGCGAGCTGTTTCATCTGCGTTGGGACTTTTAGACGTTCACACACTTCAGTCACAGGTTTGACCCCGCGTTCTTCATGCATAATATGACGCGGTAGCTCGTCCACAGGTGTCAGAGCTTTGCCTAAGTCATGTACCAAAACAGCAAAACGAACATCTAGTGCGTAGTTGGCACGACACGCTTGTTGTAAGGACATCATGGTATGAATACCACAGTCAATTTCAGGGTGATACTCAGGGCGCTGTGGAATACCGTAAAGTGCCGCGATTTCTGGAAAAAGTACTTTTAAAGCACCACAGCGACGTAGCACTTCAAAGTATTCATCGGCATGATCTTCCATCAGAGCACGAGAGGTTTCTTTCCAAACGCGTTCAGGGGTTAGTGCCTCCAGTTCACCCGAGTCTGCGAGTTGCTGCATCAGTGCTAACGTTTCTTCGGCCACCGTAAATCCTAGGGTTTTATAACGTGCAGCAAATCGTGCAACACGGAGGACGCGTAGTGGGTCTTCTACGAAAGCATCAGAAACATGACGTAAAACACGGAGCTCTAAGTCGCGTTGGCCGCCATAGGGGTCATACAGTGTGCCTTCATCATCCATGGCGATGGCATTGATGGTAAGGTCGCGTCGAATTAAATCTTGTTCTAAGGTAACGGTACTGTCGGTATAAAACTCAAAGCCATGATAACCCTGCCCTGACTTACGTTCGGTGCGGGCAAGTGCATATTCATCTTTGGTTTCAGGATGTAAAAAAACAGGAAAATCTTTACCTACAGGTTGGAAACCCTGGGCAAGCAGTTGTTCAGGCGTTGCACCGACAACTACATAATCTTTTTCGTGATAGGGGTGACCCAGAAGCTGATCTCGGACCGCACCGCCTACTAAATAAACTTGCATGAAAAAACCTCTATTCTTGCAGTCATCATGCTACAGAATAAAGGTTTTCTCAAGTCACAAGATACGTGTATAACGACAAACAATTATTCGCCGTTTTTCTCCGCTTCTTGAATTTCTGCTACAGTCAGCGCAGTCATATTCACTAAACGACGTGTTGTTGCTGTCGGTGTAAGAATATGAACTGGTTTCGCTGCGCCAAGTAGGATAGGGCCAATGGTGACATTATTACCTGAAGTTGATTTCAACAGGTTAAATGAAATGTTGGCTGCATCCAAGTTTGGCATGATCAATAGGTTCGCAGAACCTTTGAAGCGCGAGTTTGAGTATGCAAAGTTACGGATGTTTTCATCCAATGCCGCGTCCGCATGCATTTCACCTTCAACTTCAAGTTCTGGCGCGATTTGCGTCAAAATCTCAAACACTTTACGCATTTTTTGCGCGCTTGGATCAGTTTGATCTGAACCGAAGCTTGAGTGAGAAAGTAGAGCAACACGTGGTGTCATACCAAAACGACGTACTTCTTCAGCGGCTAAAATTGTCATTTCAGCCAACTGTTCAGCTGTTGGGTTGGTGTTGACATAAGTGTCAGCAATGAACAGGTTACGGTCTTCAAGCATTAAAGCATTCAATGTAAAGAAAGAGTTGTGACCTTCTTTTTTACCAATGATGTTTTTAACGAAGTCTAAGTGAATGTCGTAGCTTGAATACGTACCACATAGCATACCGTCTGCTTTACCATGTTTCACTAACATCGATGCGATCAGGGTTGAACGACGACGTGCTTCACGTTGTGCATATTCAGGTGTTACACCTTTACGCTGCATAAGCGTGTAGTAGTCATCTGCAAACAATTCGTAGTCAGGATTTTTTTCTTGATCCACAATAGTGATGTTCACACCATGTTCAAGACGTAAGCCTAACTTTTTAATGTTTGCTTCAATAACCGCAGTACGACCAACTAAGATTGGTTTTGCAAGATCTTCATCAACTGCAATTTGTACTGCACGAAGTACGCGTAGGTCTTCACCTTCAGCATAAGCGATACGTTTCGGATCAGATTTTGCTTGAGCAAAAATAGGTTTCATCATCAGTGCTGAGTTATAAACAAACTCAGAAAGACGTTGACGGTATGCAGAGAAGTCTTGAATTGGACGACTTGCAACACCTGAATCCATGGCCGCTTGTGCAACAGCAGGTGCAATTTCTAAAATCAGACGCTGATCAAGTGGGCGTGGAATTAAGTAATCACGACCAAAAGATGCAGATTTTTCACCATAAGATGCCGCATCTGCTTCAATGTGTGCCATACGCGCAATCGCATATACGCACGCAATTTTCATCTCTTCATTGATGGTGGTTGCGCCTACATCAAGAGCACCACGGAAAATGTAAGGGAAGCAAAGTGCGTTGTTCACTTGGTTTGGATAATCTGAACGACCTGTTGCCATGATCACGTCATCACGAACTTCGTGTGCATGTTCAGGCAGAATTTCAGGATCTGGGTTGGCAAGTGCGAAGATAATCGGATCTTTCGCCATCAGCTTAACCATTTCTTTGGTTAAGATACCCGCAGCAGATAAGCCGAGGAACATGTCTGCGCCTGCAATCACGTCAGCCAGTTGAGTGCCTTCAACATCTTGTACATAACGTTTTTTAGAGTCGTCTAGACCTTCACGTTTTGTTGTAAGTAGACCTCGTGAGTCTGCAACAATAATATTTTCTTTTTTTGCACCAATGGCACAAAGTAAATCTAGGCAAGACAGAGCCGCAGCACCTGCACCTGAAGCGACGATTTTAATTTCGTCAATTTTTTTGCCATTCAATTGCAAAGCATTCAGTAAAGCAGATCCAACGATAATGGATGTACCATGCTGATCATCGTGGAACACAGGGATATTCATACGTTCACGAAGTTTTTGTTCAATATAGAAGCATTCTGGTGCCTTGATGTCTTCAAGGTTGATACCACCAAAAGTCGGTTCTAATGCAGCAACAATATCGACAATTTTGTCAGGATCATTTTCTGCAATTTCGATGTCAAATACATCAACACCTGCGAATTTTTTAAATAAAACGCCTTTACCTTCCATGACAGGTTTAGAAGCCAGTGGACCAATATTACCTAGACCCAAAACGGCAGTACCATTTGTGATCACGGCAACAAGGTTACCACGTGCAGTATAAAGCGCTGCTTTTGAAGGATCTTTTTCAATTTCAAGACATGGTGCTGCGACACCCGGTGAATACGCCAAGGCTAAATCGTGTTGGTTGACCAGCTGCTTGCTAGGTGTAACGCTGATTTTCCCTGGGGTTGGGAATTCGTGATAATACAAAGCTTGCTGTTTTAATGATTGATCGTCCATCTGAATCTCTTTGTAGCGTGGGTTAGCCAGCGGAGCTGGTAGTTTTTAGTAGACAAGACCGAATATACCATTAGTTGCTGGTATATCCCAGTGATAGCTGGTGCTTTTTAAGCAAACTTAGAGCTAAAACAGTCTGATTTATATTGAGTATGTATACGAGGGTGTGTCGAGATGATCTCTTAAATATTGGGTAGCATCGAGCTGCGGAAGAGGTTTGGAAAATAAATAACCTTGCGCGATATCACATTCTAAGTTTTGTAGGTAACTCAGTTGTTGTTCGGTCTCAATTCCTTCCGCCACCACGGTCATACCCATGGCTTTCCCCATGGCAATCATGGCGCTCACAATGGCTTCTTGTTTGTAGTGTCCAATTTTTGAAATGAAGCTTCGATCAATTTTTAAAGTATCGATAGGGAAGTCAGTTAGGTAAGACAGTGATGAATAACCTGTACCAAAGTCATCTAAAGAAATATGAATGCCACGCAATTTGATGGTTTCAAGGAGGTTTTTCACTGCTTCTGAGTTTTCAACCAAAGTGGATTCTGTAATTTCTAATTCGAGGCTACTACCACTGATTTTATATCGATCAAGGGCTTCATCTAAGTCCTTTAAAAGCTGTCCACGTTGTAATTGTTGGGCAACCACATTGACCGAAACGCAGATATTATCAAAACCCAATTTATTCCATTCTTTGATTTGCTTAGCGGTTTGTAAAATTACAATGCGGCCAATATCTGAAATCAAGCTGGTTTTTTCTGCCATCGGAATAAACAGATCTGGCGGTACGATACCCTTAGTTGGATGATTCCAACGTACCAACGCCTCAAAACCATAAATTTTCTGATTGTGAAAGTTGATTTTGGGCTGGTAATAAACCACTAACTCATTGTTTTGTATGGCTAGTCTTAAATCGCGTTCTAAATAAATCCCTTCTTCTAATGCAACGGTATTGCTCAGGCTGTAGAACTTGGTCGCATTTCCACCTAAACGTTTTGCTTCACTCAGTGCTTGTTCTGCACAGTTGTTTAAGTAGTCCAGTTGACGACCATGTTCAGGGTACTGCGAAATCCCCATTGAAAGCGTAATAATATGTTCTTGACCAAAAATATCAAAAGGTAGGCTAAAGGCTTTGTTAATTCGATCGATATGTTCCTGAACTGAGGGGCGAATATGAGAGACCTCATATACAATTGCAAAATCGTCACCATTTAAGTGAGCCACCATCAAGGCTTCAGCATTGGTTAAACGAAGGCGCTGAGCAACTTGGCGCAGAAGTTCATCGCCGCCATTATTGCTTAAGAATTCATTCAATGGGCGGAAACGGTCAATGTTGAGCCGAATAATTGCCAGTTGTTTAATGCTGTCTTGTTGAGAAACCAAATACTGATGAAGCTGATAGTTATAGTAAAAACGATTGGGTAAGTCGGTCAGCGTATCGTAGTTTTCTAAATAAGACAGACGCTGTTCTTGCAGTTTGCGCTCGGTTAAATCGGATACGATACCAATATAATGCGTGACACGATCTCGCTCATCGGTAATGGCATTCAGATGCATCCAAATACACAGCTCTTTGCCTGATAGGAACTTTTCATTCAGTTCACCGTCGTATTCGCCTTTTTTTAGGAGCTGTCCAATGATTTGGTTATGTGTGCTGCGTTGATGCGACTTATAGTTTGCAACAATATCAAACAGATGCTTGCCATTAATTTGTGCAGCTTCAAAGCCAGCCAAACGTTCAAAGAACGGATTTACGTCGATATAACGCAGGTCTTCATCTAAGATGAAAATCCCTTGTTCAGCTTGTTCAAGTACGCTTGCTGCTAGTCGCAGACGTTCTTGGTTGCTTTTTTCATGTTGAATATCTCGTCGAATACCCACCATTTGTAACGGTTTTTGATTGATTGGATCGCGAGCAATGACACGCCCAGTGTCATGTACCCAGTACCATTTCCCGTTGTTATGTTGCACACGATAAGTGGCTTCATAACGATCTGAATGACCCCGCAAATGACTTTTCATTGCAGATTTAAACGGGGCAATATCATTTGGATGAATCAGATACTGAAGCTGAAGTTGATGCTCTGTGGAATTTTTAAGTACTTTTTCTTGTTTGTGATTGGTCAGGGAAATGAGCCGGTCTTTAATATTCCAATCCCAAGGACGAATACCTGAAATTTCATGGGCAAGCGATAGGTTTTCTTGCTTATTTTTTAAGTCTTTATTGATTTGATTTACATCAAAGGTTCGTTCACGTACTTTTTGCTCAAGCAATTGATTATTCAGTTGTAACTGTTGTTCAATTTCTTTGGATTTATTCACTTCGTTTTGTAGCTGTTTGCATAAATCATCGGTCCAAGCGACTTGTTTTTCAGCTTCTTTTTTCAGCTCTCGATTTTTAATTGAGAGACGAGATAAGTGCTGATTAATACGGTTGGTGGCATTGGCACAGAGCAAAATCACAATCAGAATAAAGTTCACAGCAAGGTGAAAAAGAGTGTGATTGGCATCGAAGTTGATAAATTGCGAGAGGACATAAGGGGTGATAGATGGAATAAAAACCAAACAAAAATAACTGATGCGTTGCGTTAAATAGGTAAGGCAAACGGTCTGTGTGACGATCACTAAAAGTGCAGACAAGAGTAGGGCATTTGTATAGTTAAAATTGCCAGATAGGCTGGGTAAATAGTAATAGATACAGACGACGCCTGCTGCAACCAAAAGACCAATACTCAAACAGATGCCTTGAATCCAGCGGTGCGCATGTTTGGCAGAGTGGTTTTTCGGGTTGAAATACACAGTGTTCACGAGCCAAAAAATACTGAGGATAAACTCAGAAACAAAAAACCACAGGTTAAAATAAAAGGAATCTTGAGAAAAATTATAGTGATACGCACAGAAAATATAAAAATTTAGAATCAGTAAACTACTGATGAGGAAACGAAGATGGCTAATGGAATGCGATATTTGCGCAGTCTGCAAGTGCCGATCAAGATTTTCTGTAGAAATATCTGGCATGAATCGCGAAACCTTATTTTTTTTATGACCCAATGGCGTTGTGTTGTGTCTTTTTTCAAATTTAAATACATTGTGTAAAACACAATCAATTTATATTTTGATATAAGTCAAGGGTAATATTGTTGTACATCATAATCAATATATTAACAGAACAAAAGGGTGACTCTGCTGTTTATGTGATTTAAATCACTAAATTGTAGTTGAGGATTGACAAAGCGACGACTGGTGCTGTCTCTGTACGTAATACACGCTCACCAATACACCAGTTAATAAAACCGTGCTCATTGGCTGTTGTAATTTCAGCCTCACTTAAACCACCTTCAGGCCCAATGAGTAGTGCAATGTTTGGTGTCGCATGTGCCAAAACGTCGATTTTTTCTTTATTCGGAGCGAGTACAAGTCGCGTCGCAGGTAATTCGGATGCGAGCCATTTGTCTAAGCTGACTGGAGCATGGATGGTAGGAACAATATTCATGCCACATTGTTCGCATGCCGCGATGGCAATGCCTTGCCAATGATCAATCTTCTTTTGGTCACGGTCATATTTCAAACGCATTTCACAACGTTCAGACGTTAATAGTTGAATTTCGGAAACGCCTAATTCAACTGCCTTTTGAATGACATAATCCATACGGTCACCTTTACTCATGACTTGACCGAGTAAAGTTTTAAACGCAGGCGTACGATTGGTTTGGTTAAAAGCAGTGACCTGAACTGATGCTGACTTTTTAGCAACGTCACTTAAGGTCACTTCATATTCGCCGCCTTGTCCATTAAACAAAGTAGCCGCTTCACCGACTTGAGCGCGTAAAACTTTGACCCAATGGTGAAACACAGTTTCTGTCAGTTCGACAGTGTGATCAACATTGAGTTCTGCTTCCATAAAAAAACGAGGCATTCGGTTTTACTCTCAAATAGGGTGGATCTAGTTTAAATACTTATGCTAAACCGAGGTCTAGTACAAGCTGACGGGTAGGGTCAGTGGTGTTCATGGTGTAGAAGTGCAAACTCGGTGCGCCACCTGCAATTAGGCGTTCGCAAAGTTTCACAATCACTTCATGACCAAATGCTTTGATGCTGGCACTGTCATCACCATAGGTTGCCAGTTGCTTACGAATCCAACGTGGAATCTCAGCGCCTGTACCATCTGCAAAGCGAATCAAGTTGCTGGCATTGGTAATTGGCATAATGCCTGGTGCAACTGGAATGTTCACGCCTTCTTTTTGAATGCGATCGACAAAGTAAAAGTAGGCATCTGGATTAAAGAAGAACTGAGTCAGTGCTGCATTCGCACCTGCATTAGCTTTGTCGCAAAAGCGTTGAATGTCTAGGTCAAAACTATCTGCTTGAGGGTGCATTTCTGGATAAGCGGCAACTTCAATTTTAAAATGATCGCCCGAATGTTCACGGATAAAACGAACCAAATCCGTGGCATAAGGTAATTCGCCTAGGCCAACTTGACCTGAAGGTAAGTCACCACGCAGCGCTACAATACGGTCAATGCCTTGATCTTTGTAGATGTCGAGTAACTCAGCAATACGTGCTTTGTCATCCCCAATACAAGACAGGTGAGGGGCAACAGGTGTGCCTTTACCATTAAATTCTGCAATGGCAGCAAGGGTACGTTCACGGGTTGAACCGCCTGCACCATAGGTAATTGAGAAAAACTCTGGGTTTAGCAGCTGTAATTCTTGGTGTACAACTTTCAGTTTTTCTGCGCCCGCATCCGTTTTGGTCGGGAAAAACTCAAAAGAAATAGGAATGTGTTTCGACATGTTCAAATCCTTTTTTATAAATGCTTTTTATTTAGACCTCTTCCTAGCCCCTCACTTGTGCGTAGCTTTAAAGCAGTGCTTAAAACCCGCTTTACAGGAGAGGGGACTTTCACTATGAATTGCATTGATAATGAAAAGTCCCTTCTCCCACTGGGAGAAGGCTAGGATGAGGGGAAATATAAAACTTAGTATTTATAAGCATCCGACTTGAATGGGCCTTCAACTTGAACACCTAAGTAGTCTGCTTGTTCTTGAGTCAATTGAGTCAAGACGCCACCAAAACCAGCAACCATTGCTGCAGCAACTTCTTCATCTAATTTCTTAGGAAGCAGTTCTACACGAATCGCAGCTTGCTTCTGATCTTCTGCAAGATCAGCAAATTTTTCAGCGAATAAGTGCATTTGACCTAGTACTTGGTTGGCAAAAGAACCATCCATAATACGTGATGGGTGACCCGTTGCATTACCTAGGTTAACTAAACGACCTTCAGAAAGAAGGATCAAGTAATTGTTTTCATCTTCTGAACGATAAACTTGGTGAACTTGTGGCTTCACTTCAACCCACTTGTAACCACGTAAGTAGTTGGTGTCGATTTCAGTGTCAAAGTGACCGATGTTACATACCACAGCGCCTGCTTTTAATGAATCAAGCATTGCAGCGTCACAAACGTGGTAGTTACCAGTTGTCGTTACGATAAGGTCAGTATTTTGAAGAAGATCAACATTTACATCTTCTTTTTTACCAGTTTGTACGCCATTCTTGTATGGAGATACCACTTCGTAACCGTCCATGCATGCTTGCATAGCACAGATTGGATCTACTTCAGTTACACGTACAATCATGCCTTCTTGACGAAGTGATTGCGCAGAACCTTTACCTACGTCACCGTAACCGATTACAAGCGCACGACGACCAGATAAAAGCATATCTGTACCGCGTTTGATTGCATCATTTAGAGAGTGACGGCAACCGTATTTGTTGTCGTTTTTAGACTTCGTTACAGAGTCATTGACGTTGATTGCAGGAACTTTCAAAGTACCGTCACGAAGCATTTCATACAGACGTTGAACACCTGTAGTCGTTTCTTCAGTTACGCCGTGGATTTTTGCAATCACTTCAGGGTATTTTTCATGAACAAGGAGGGTTAAATCACCACCATCATCCAAAATCATGTTGGCATCCCAAGGTGTGCCATTTACATTGATTTGTTGTTCTAAACACCACATGTATTCTTCTTCTGTTTCGCCTTTCCAAGCAAATACTGGTACACCTGAAGCCGCAATTGCTGCAGCAGCATGATCTTGAGTAGAGAAGATGTTACAAGAGGTCCAACGAACTTCTGCGCCTAATTCAACTAGGGTTTCAATAAGAACCGCAGTTTGAATGGTCATGTGGATACAACCAAGGATTTTTGCACCAGCAAGTGGTTTTGCAGCAGCATAGCGCTTACGTAGACCCATAAGTGCTGGCATTTCTGCTTCAGCAAGTTTGATTTCTTTACGGCCGTAATCAGCTAGAGTGATGTCAGCAACTTTGTAATCTGTAAATGAAGCAGTAACCGCGTTCATCACGATCTCCTAATATAAAAAATTGATCATTCAGTTCGCGGATGCCGTTGTTGATTCAAAAAGGATTTGAACCGGATCGTCGAGCCTAGCGATTTCACATTTATGTACCTGTGAAAAAGTCGCAGCATCCCTCGACTAGCGAAGTATTGTACTTGGAAATTGATTCAGTTCCAACGATGTTTTGTTTATTATCAACACAATCATCTTTTTTGAATTGTGCTATGGCCTTGAATATCCCTGAATCCTTAATGAACCTTGAAGCTAATGGCGGTATTTATGCGGTATGGATGCTACTCCAGCATTTATATATCGATGCGGATATTGAACAGTTGATTGAGGTCTGTGGTTACGATGCAGAAAACGGAACGACAACCATTGGCTTGGCAGTCGGATTAAAGAAATTTGGCTTTGATGTTCAATTTTATACTGATGAAGACCCAGAGCTTCAAGCACAAGAAAAATTGAGTTATGCAGAAGCTGAGCAACTAAAGCTGCCAGTTTTAGCGGCTATCAATTACCAACAAATTCAACAGGCATTTGAGCAAAATAAATTTATCATTGTCTATTACGATACTTTAGAAGGCGTCGGAAACCATTCACTGGTTTATTCTATAGATGAGCAGGAAATCTGTTTCTTTGACAGTTTTGATGCGATGCCTGCATCTGCATTTGAACAACAGCGAAAAGCCGAAGGCATTTGTCGTCAGGTGATCATTATTGATAATGCAAACTTTGAGACTCATGCAGAAGATTAAACATTAAAGAAGATGATTAAAATGAAAAAGATCCTCGGACTATGCGTGTTCATCTCTATGCAGATCAGTGCGAATGACAGCACGGGTTATGTGGCAACGGGCGGTGTGCAATATCTGAAAAATCCAAAAATCAGTATGCAAAGTGAAGATTTGTTTATTAGTAAAAACATCATTCGGGTGAATTACCAATTTAAAAATCTTACCGCTCAAGATATTACGGAAACTGTTTTATTTCCCTTGCCGCGTGTGGGCAGTTCGCGTGAAAGCGATTTTGCGCATACCGAACAATTGATTCAAAGCTTTAAAGTACAAGCCAATGCACAAAAGATTCAGCCAGAAACCCATGTGCGTGCATTTTTACCCGCTTTAACAGCTAGTGGGGACTTCAATTCCAATGGTGAAGTCGTTGATGTGACTGCGGGTTTGAAAAAATGTGGTTTTTCAGATCGAGATTTGATGTATCCGTGGTTATTGCAGCAAGATTCTACGCTTAATCAGCGTTTGTATCGTTGTCAGGACAAAACAGTGCAGCAGCTTTTAAAGCCCTATCAGGCGGATGATGAAATTTATTGGGAATCGCAAATCATTTATAGTTGGCAGCAGAAGTTTAAGGCCAATGCGTTGACCCATGTACAACATGAATACATGCCATTGGTCGGTGGTTCGGTCTCTTTATATCCTGAAGAAGATGAGAAGATCTATTGTATGGATCAAAACTTCAAAGCGGGTTTGAAAAAGGCCAAGTCGCAATATCCACCTTATCAAGCCTTGGGCTATATCTTAAAAACGGGTGCAAATTGGGCGAAACCTATTCAAAGTTTTAAACTGACCATTGAGCGTGACCCGAATGAGCTGGTTTCATTTTGTTGGAAGGGTCAGGTGAAAAAGATCAGTTCGACACAATTTCAAATGACAGAAAAGAATTTTGTGGCGAAGCAGGATTTAGAGATTATTTTTGTGCGTAAGTTTTAAGTCCAATTTTTTGGGCGTTCTTTTGTTTCGGCAAAAGAACCAAAAACATTTGTCTTCCGAAAAATCTGTTTACTTTCTGAATGCAGAGCGCCTTTTGTTGCAAAAAACAATTCATTTTAAAGGCGACTACTTCGTCTTATGCTGCAAATAAAAGCATTGCTTTTAATCTTGCTGAGGTTGCGGATGACCTTATGGCGTATCGAATGAAATTTAAAAAATGCCAGTCAGTTTATTCACTAACTGGCATGACATCAAAGGATGGGCTTTTACTTATTCTTGCTCTGCGGCATCTGCCTTGTCGTGCCAGTATTTGGCTTTTGCTTCATCTGTATCGACACCTAGCGCATTTTCATAAATGAATGCCAAATCACGCATGGCTTGAGCCTCACCCAGTTCCGCTGCTTGTTGTACCAGTTCAATCGACTTAGCGACATCTTTTTCAACCACATCACCACGACGGCAAAAACCAGCCAACTCTAATATTGCACTAGGGTGTTTCAGTTCAGCAGCTTGTTTTAACCAGTGATGTGCATGTCCAAAGTAGGTTTCTGCTTCGCTTGGATCTTCTTCACGAAGTTCTTTGGCATAAAAAGCATAACCTTCACCCAGCCAATACATGGCTTCTACATGACCCAATGCTGCTGCTTTGAGCGCCCATTCTTCTGCAAGCGTAATGTCATCTTCATTTTCACTTTGCATATACAGTTCAGCAAGTTCAAATTGAGCGTCACTATTACCTGTTGTTGCAAGGTTGACCAATTCAGCAGGAATTTTAGGAGATTTAGGCATACAAATAACCAAAGATTTAAACTGTGGATAGCCTAATGCTTTCAAGTGAAAAAGCCAATCCGAAGATTGGCTTTTAGGTTCAGATCAGGTGCAAAGTTAAGCTGAATATAAATAAGAGTAAAACTGAAACAGCGATATTCTTAATTTTTTGTTCAAAATAACTCAAGCAAACTCCGACAAACAGTGCTGCGAAGCTAATTACGCCGACCCAATAACTGATTTCGGTGCTCCAATGTCCTTGTGTTAAGCAAATGAGCAAAGAAACAATTAACAGTAACCAACCCACAGTGGTTGCTAAGCGTGTTTGCTGAAGCGTCAGTTCTTTAGTAAAGATTTGCTTTTGGTGCTTAGACATACTGCTGGCAAGAGCAAAAAAACCTAAGGCTGCTAAAGCCCAAATGACCAGAAACCAAATCATGCTTCGGCCTCCTGAACAGGTGCTTTCACTTTCTTATTCGGCAAACCTTGATGTTTTTTAACTTTGTCATAAGCGAAATAGAAAATCACTGCCATTACCCACATGGCTAGGTCAACCGATGCAATCATCCATTGACCCTGCGCAATGCTGTTCCACAAAGCCTGACCGCCTGTCATCAAGTTGACCACTGGCAGCAGGGCGAAAGCGAGTGTTGCTAATAAAAGTAAGTCTAACCATGCTTGGCGGTGGGTACGGAAAATGGCATATATCAGCGTGAGTAACCATACGGTAAAGAAGCTACGAATTTCCCAGTTCAGGCGCATTTCTATGTCTGCTGGAATGAAACGGTTAGCATAAAAATATGCCGCGCAGGCCAAAGGTAAACCAATAATGGCCGCAATATTCAGGACTTCAACCAGTCGGAAACCAAACGATTTATAGCCTTGTTTCTCCTGTTGGGGTGCACGTTTTACACACCAAAGGATCAGACCTGTCGCCACCATGAGCGTACCTAAAATACCTGAACAGAATAGCAACCAGCGAAGAGCCAAGTCGAGGCCACGTGCTTCGTGTAAGACGGTGACCACGTTATAGATGCCACTTGGAATCGATGGATTTTTGATTCGTATATTTTTATCCGTTTCGTCTTGACCCGTGACCCCATTATAGTTGAGTGTTGCATACACATTGCGATGCGCGACACTTTCAGCACGTAAAGCACGCAACTCAATTTTGGCTTGGTCTGTATTGGGTGAAATAATGTTAATTGAAGAAATTGGATTGTCTTTCCACTGTTGTTGTACCGCTGCCATAATTGGCGCTAAGTCTGTCAGTGGTGCAGGGCGGAGTTCGGGTTTTGGACGCTCCTCACCACGACCTTGAGCATGTTCACCACGTTGCTGTCCGCGTTCTCCACGAGTCGCTCTTTCGCCGTCGCGTTGACCTCGATCTTCGCGCTGCACATCTTCAGCCTTTTGGGGCTGCTCAATCATGCTGGCCTGTTGGTCACGTAAAAACTGTTGTCGATTTTCATACGCTTGGTTAATTCCCCAAGGCATGAACATAAACATGAGCAGTAGTAGGCCACTAAAGGTAATCATTAGATGAAAAGGCAGCGCAAAAACAGCGGTTGCGTTGTGTGCATCTAGCCATGAGCGTTGACCTTTGCCAGAGCGAAAGGTAAAGAAATCTTTAAAGATTTTTTTATGGGTAATGATGCCGCTAACAATTGCGACCAACATGAACATGGTGGCAATCCCGACCAACCAACGCGTCCACAGGCGGGGTAAACCGTACAATTCAAAATGGAAACGGTATAGGAACCCACCACCACGCGTATCCCGTGGTTCAATCACTTCACCAGTCGCACTGTCTAAGGTGATGCGTGTTCCACCACGACGTGCTTTCGGGTCTTCACCAACGGCACGAATAGTCACTTCAGTTGTGGTTTGGCGTGAGTTGGGCAGTTGAATGTTCCAACTGCCAGCATCTGGGTGGTTTTTCTGTAAATAGTTGAGCGCAATCTGCATCTGTTGCACTTGAGACTGCGCAGGGATAGATTGATGTGTTTCTGGTTTCATCCAAGTAGAAATTTCATTTTGGAAAAAACTCAGGGTTCCAGTCACAAAAATTGCATACAGCAGCCACCCTAAAATGAGACTGGCCCATGTATGCAACCATGACATGGATTGGCGCGGTCCTTCCGCTTTTTGATCAACACGCATTGAAAAACTATCCTAGAAATTTGAGTAGGGCATAGAGTGCAATACATGGCACAGCAATGCCGAGTGTTGCTTTTAAGGTTTTTTGAACCATAAAGACCCAAATAAAGGCAGCACAGTTAAGACAAAATGCAATGAGTGTGGCGCTCATGGCCGCATTCACAGGATTTGCAATAAAGACTTTAGCAATGGTTAATGCAGAGAGTGCAGCAAGGAGATAACCTCCGAGCAATGCAAGTGCAAATCGATACAACACCATCAGACGGTAGCTAAGTGTTGTGTCGACTTTCTTCTTTTTGGCAGGCTTCGGACGGACTTTTTCCGAATGAACCAAGGCATCAATTTGAGTGGTGCTATTCATGGAAGAGAGTTGGTGTATTAGTAAACAATATTGCAAATGATAACAATTATTATTTAAATAAAATAGATGGTAACTTTATTTATTTTTTCTGTAACGGTAAGTGAGTTTGGTGAACAGAAAAATTTGGATTGTAGTCGCTGCCTTTTTAGTTAGATTTGATTCTTATCTTTATTTATT
This sequence comes from Acinetobacter sp. BMW17, assembly GCF_001592855.1. Taxonomy (NCBI): domain Bacteria; kingdom Pseudomonadati; phylum Pseudomonadota; class Gammaproteobacteria; order Moraxellales; family Moraxellaceae; genus Acinetobacter; species Acinetobacter sp. BMW17. The sequence goes on along the minus strand of NZ_LSOD01000040.1, from coordinate 214,983 downwards.
TTTAAGAATAACTACACAGTGTTACTAAATTACATTATATGCAGTTTTGTTCTACGTTAGTTTCATAGTCAATACTTGGGCGAATTTGGAGGAAAAGATGGCTGCTTTTATTAATGCCGAACAGGCAAAAATTATGTCCAACCAAGCGTATTTAGATATTGGAATCTATAAATTACGTTTAGCATCACTAATAGAGGAGAGTGCGAAACAGGGAAATACTGCGGTATTTACCGTATTGCCAAAACATTTACCCTTAGACGATATTCGTCATCTTTCAGCAGAACTTACCCAACTGGGATATCAAGTCCGTTTGGAAGTGGAAGAGTTCTACTATCGTTTAAACGTGTATTGGATTTAAAACTTCGCTTTGAGGTCTTGGTTTATATTGTGTGGATAAAATAAAAGCCCGTAAACGGACTTTTATCTTTTAGGAGTTTCGAAAACCGATGAGAGGGCTATGGTTGAATATCGGAAGCCTTTGTATGATAGGGATTCTTTAAATCTAGTGTCTGTTCAAGCTCATGATCGAAAATGTCGGTGAGCATACTATCGAAGCGTTGAGCATTGTAATGAATCAACTGATCTGCTTCTTCAGGACTGATGAATCCTGTTTCAAGTGCATGTTGAATATGTGATTCAAAATCTAAGCCTTTAAATTGTCCTTTAGACTCCGCTTTTTTAAACTTCGTCCACAGTGGATCAATTTTTAATGCTGCTTGGAACGCATTTTCCATACGCCCAAAGACGTCATTGGGATCGGTATTGTAAAAAACATGTTGCTTGAGTTGTTCACGGAAAGGATTATTTTCCATGATCGCATGTCCTAATTGCGTTTTTAGCTGATCACTTGGTTGCTGGGCAACACGACCAAAAGGGAAACAGATGAATTTGACTGCACAAGCTGCGGCTCGCATAGGAAAGTTTGCGAATAGCCCATCAAATGCATCCTGAATTTGGACAAATGCTTTTTCTAAAGCCAGTTGAGCATGTTGTTGTTCAGCCTCACTACGTTGTCCTTTTTCATAAAACTTCAAAATAGCGGTCGCGATAAATAGATGGGAATGAATGTCAGCCAAACGCCCTGAAAGCATTTCTTTGCGTTTAATATCGCCTGCAAGTAAGCCTAAACACAGGTCAGCGGTTAAGGCGAAGTTTGCACTGAAACGGTTAATGGTTTTGTAAAAAGGACGTGAGAAAGCATCTATCTGTGCGGAAGCATCTGAAGGGCCACCGAATATGCCATAACTGAATGAACGGGCTGTGCGGTTAAAGGTATAAGCCAAATGTTTAAAAAGTAGCGTGTCGAAAGGCGTTAATGCTGCCTTTGTATCTTCTGCTTGAAGGAGTTGTAGCTCTTCATATAAGTAAGGATGACAGCGCATTGAGCCTTGACCAAAGATCATTAAAGAACGGCTTAAAATATTGGCCCCTTCAACGGTAATCGAAATGGGGATGGCCTGATAATTCAGTGCTAAAAAATTGCGTGGCCCCATTTGTACCGCCCGACCACCAACGACATCCATCCCATGATTGACAATTTTACGCATGGTTTCGGTGGCATAGTATTTGGCCATAGCTGTCATCACAGCAGGTTTTCCACCTTCATTTAAACCACAAGTCACCATATAGCGAAAAGCTTCTAACATATACGCACCGCTGGCAATATCACTGGTGGCTTCTTGCACGCCTTCAAAATGTCCTACAGAAATTTTAAATTGTTGGCGTACTTTGGCAAAAGCACCGACACTTAAATAAGCCATTTCAGCTGAAGCAGTGGAGAGCGCTGGCAGGGAAATCCCACGACCTACGGCTAAGCATTCCATCAGCATGCGCCAACCTTTACCTGCATTTTCCACCCCACCAATAATCCAATCGAGTGGGATAAAAACATCTTGTCCATCGACCGTGCCATTCATAAAGGGTGAACCAGGATTATGTCGCGCACCGACTTGGACACCGTCATGACTGGCAGGTAATAATGCGCAGGTGATGCCATATTCAGTTTTGCTTGCATCGCCTAATAGTCCATCAGGGTCATAGAGTTTAAAAGCGAGACCAATCACAGTCGCAATAGGCGCCAGTGTAATCCAGCGTTTTGAAAAATTCATACGTAAACCAAGCACTTCTTGGTCTTCAAACACGTCATAGCAGACCACGCCTGTATCAGGTATTGCACCCGCGTCTGAACCCGCCTCAGGACTGGTTAAACCAAAGCAGGGGATTTCTTCACCCTTAGCTAGTCCCGGGAGGTAGCATTGTTTTTGTTCCTCAGTTCCATAATGTAAAAGCAATTCACCTGGGCCTAAAGAGTTGGGTACCATACAACTGACGGCAGTGGTCAGTGAACGTGAAGAAATTTTGCTCATGATGCGGCTTTGGGCAAAGGAGCTAAAGGCACGACCGCCGTATTCTTTGGGAATAATTAAACCTAAAAAGCCTTGTTCTTTGATGTATTGCCATGCCTCAACAGGAAGATCTTTTAAGTGGTGATGAATTTCCCATTCATTGAGTAAACCACAAAGGTGTTCAACTTCATGATCTAAGAAGGATTGCTCTTCAGCGGACAGAGTTGGGTAGACATAACCATCAAATTTTTTCCAGTCAGGCGCACCCATAAATAATTCTTTTTCCCACCAACTAGTGCCGGCATCCAATGCTTCGCGTTCGGTACTGCTCATACTCGGCATGGCTTTGGCTAAAGCTTTATAGGCAGGTTGCGTGATTAAAGACTTTCGTAATGGATCAATAACCACAATCAGGCTGAGAATAATTAAGGGCAGACCTAGAAGTAATGACCACGGACTGATAAAAATAGCAGCGAAGAGGGATGCAAAAATAATCATTGCAGTTGCCATTAAGCGACTGAGTTCAAAATAAAAAACAGCCCAGAGGATACAGATTAAAAACAGAATGGCGAAAATGAAACCCATTGAAACCTCCCGTTGTTTACACCGTGAGGTCAGTCATACGTTTTATAGAATTCCACGGAAAATAAGGCAAAACGTAGACTAAAAAGGTGTAATAAAATGAATTTGATGTGATGTGTAGCATCACGATTATTTTAGACTTTGAATTAGATTAGGATGTTTATTGAACAATGACTGTGTTAGAAATGTATGAATACGTAATTGAAAAATATAAAGAACGAAGATCGTAATAAAAAAAAGCCCTCATATGAGGGCTTTTAATTTTTGCGTTTTAACTGTTTAACACCACAGCAAATTAAGCTTCAATCGTTTGGACAGCAATCTTTTTCGCAGGATCTGCTTTGCGACGTACTGCTGGTACAGGTTCGCCATAGTATTGACGGTCAGCGAAGTAGCTTGAACGAACCATCGGCGCTGCCCAAATATTTCTAAAGCCTAGCTTTTGACCATGCGCAGTGTAGCGTTCAAATTCTTCTGGTGTAACGAAGCGGTCAATCGGCGCATGTTCTTTTGAAGGCTGTAAATACTGGCCAATTGTTACATAGTCAACGCCGTGTGCATGCAAGTCATCTAAAAGTGAAATGACTTCTTCTTCAGTTTCACCAATACCGACCATCAAACCACATTTGGTTGGAACGTCAGGGCAATATTCTTTAAACATTTTTAACAGATTTAAAGAGTGTTGGTAGTCTGAACCTGGACGCATCGCTTTGTATAAACGCGGTACCGTTTCAATGTTGTGGTTAAACACATCAGGTGGACACTCGGTCATAATGCGAAGCGCAATGTCCATACGACCACGGAAGTCAGGTACCAAAATCTCAAGTAAAGTATTCGGGCTTAATGCACGTGCTTCTTTAATACAGTCAACAAAGTGCTGTGCGCCACCGTCAAGTAAGTCATCACGGTCTACAGAGGTGATCACGGCATATTTTAAACCTAAGTTTGAGATCGTTTCAGCCATATGACGTGGTTCGTCTGCGTCAAGTGCATTTGGACGACCATGTGCCACGTCGCAGAAAGGACAACGACGTGTACAAATGTCACCCATAATCATAAAGGTTGCAGTACCGCCACCAAAACATTCAGGGAGGTTTGGACACGCAGCTTCTTCACAAACGGTATGTAGTTTTTGTTCACGTAGGGTTGATTTAATGCGTTGCACTTCTTCGGGTGCTGCCATTTTCACGCGAATCCAATCCGGCTTGCGTGGCGTTTCAACCGTAGGAATAACTTTTACAGGTATACGCGCGACCTTTTCTGCGCCACGAAGTTTGATACCCTGCTCAGGTTTACGGTTTTCAGACATATTCAACTATTCCACTGTTTTTGACGGGGGAGATGCTAAAAATAGCAGTATTAGTATAGCGGAAATGCGAATTGATAGGGCGGAAATACTATTCATTTACTAAATGTGGTTATCACTTAATATATGTAAGCTAAATACAGCAAATTGCCTGCAATTACGTCATAATATGCCCAAGATAAGTAATAAGTTTTTAAAGAAGGAGCGTTGAATGCCACGTAAAAAAGAGGTCGTTGGTGGAACTTTCGTTAAATACGATGCGGTCGTTCTAGGTTCAGGCCCTGCGGGTGAAGGCGCGGCAATGAAACTTGCCAAATCTGGAAAGCGTGTTGCGATTGTAGATGTACGTGAGCAGCTCGGTGGTAACTGTACCCACGTGGGGACCATTCCAAGTAAAGCTTTACGTCAAACGGTATCGAGTATTATCCGTTATCGCCGTGACCCAATGTTTAAAAAAATGGGCGACTGGCGCCAGTTTACCATGAAGCAAGTGCTTCAAAATGCACATAAAGTGATTCAACAACAGGTTGATACACACTCACGTTTTTATGACCGCAATAAAATTGATATTTACCATGGTCGTGCTTACGTTCAAGACCAAAATACAGTTTTAGTATTTAGCCCTGAAGGTATTAAAGAAACGATCATGTGCAAACAAATCGTGATCGCAACGGGTAGCCGTCCATACCGTCCTGCGGCGCTTGATTTTAACCATCCACGTGTATTTGATTCGGACAAAATTTTAGACCTTGATTATTCGATTCAAAAAATCATCATTTATGGTGCAGGTGTAATTGGTTGCGAATATGCGTCTATTTTCATTGGACTAGATCATAAAGTTGACCTGATTAATACACAGCATAAATTGCTGAGTTATCTAGACGATGAAATTTCTGATGCTTTGTCTTATCACTTACGTCAACAAGGTGTCTTGATTCGCCATAATGAGCAGATTGATCATCTTGAAACCTATGATGATCACGTGGTGCTACATTTACAAAGCGGTAAGAAAATTAAAGCAGATGCTATTTTGTGGTGTAATGGTCGTTCTGGAAATACGGATGGCTTAGGCTTAGAAAATGTGGGTATTACACCAAACAGCCGTGGTCAAATTACAGTCAATGATCAATACCAAACCGAAGTGGAAAACATTTACGCTGCTGGTGATGTGATTGGTTGGCCTTCACTGGCTTCTGCTGCATATGACCAAGGTCGTTGTGCAGGTGCAAACATGAGCGGTGAAGTGGGTGTGGAACCTGTGGTTGATATTCCGACAGGAATTTATACCATTCCAGAAATTTCTTCGATTGGTAAAACTGAACAAGAGTTAACCGAAGAAAAAATTCCGTATGAAGTGGGTCAGGCTTCTTTCCGTCATTTGGCGCGTGCGCAAATTACAGGTGACACAGTGGGTGAATTGAAAATTTTATTCCACCGTGAAACTTTGGAAGTGCTGGGTGTTCATTGCTTCGGTAATAACGCATCGGAAATTATTCACATTGGTCAGGCGGTGATGAATAGTCCAAACAATACCATCAATTATTTCGTAGAAACGACGTTTAACTATCCGACGATGGCTGAAGCATATCGTGTAGCGACCTTAAATGGTATGAATCGTTTATTCTAATTTTTATAGTATTTTCAGAGGCCTGTAAGTTTAGACTTGCAGGTTTTTTTATACCTAAAATTGCTATTTTGTAAGTGTAGGCATATCTAAATGCCTAAAACTTTTTAACGATTTGTGCGGTGGTAGGTGAGTGTGACAAGTAAGGGGGGAGGGAGCAACTTTGCTTATGAGAGGCAAGTAATTTTGTGGGTGCCATGTTTCTTAGCGTAGAACATGGAAAGAATGATCCAGTGATACGGCGTAGCAGATATTTTTAGACATAAAAAAACCAACAAAGTTGGCTTTTTTGAATTAGGCTGCGACGTGAAATCAGTTACAGGATGAACTGATGTAAGAAGTAGGCAGAAATCATCATGCCTAACACAAAAAACATGCACGAATAAGCGTCAAGCTGATAACGCTTTTCTAATTGATGTTCAACATGCTGTATATTTTCTTCTTGCATAATTTTCATGGAAGTTTTTATTCCGATTTAATTATCGTTAAAATCCTATTGCATGTTTGTATTTTTAACATAAAAAATTGCTTAAATAAAGTACTAATTAAAAATAATCAGATCTCCACTATACATAATCACTTAAATATTCAAGTTTATGCTCTGTTAATCCAGAAGCCAGTAGCTACCAATAACTAACTATCTGAAAGTCATAGAACTTAGGATTTTATTATTCATCGTTAAAATAATATAATTGAATTTAAAACTGTGGATAAAAGTTCTTTTAAATGAATTTAAAATACCAAAAGATAATAAAATATGTGGATAAGTTTTATACAAATGAATTCAAATTAAAATAAATCGTACTGATATAAATAAAAAAGCCAACGCAACCTTATACATCGATCTGGCATAGGCTGAGTTGGCTTATTTTTATAAATTATTGATTTAATGCATAAATATTGGCTTGAATCCAAATATTGCCGCGAATGTATTGTCCGATATTAAAGTTGGCATACTCGGGATTTTTAGTGGCAATACGAATCAGTGTTGCAGGTTGGTTGTCTTCATGAATCAAGGCAACATCAAGCAGAGTGTAGTCTTGTTCCATAAATTGCATGTTGGTTTTGCCAACAATATTCCCTTGGAACCATGCTTCATCTTCCTGACCGATCTTTTCGCCATACAAATAAGCGACCATTTTTGAAAAATCGACAGTCACAGGTTCTTTGTCATCATCCGACTTTGGTTCCCATGCATCAATCTGTTCTTGAAGGTTTGTAGGAGCCATGCCATTGTTTGCTGCCAAAATATCGTTCAATGCACGATGATGTTTAATCGATGCAGGATCATCAACCACCAGTTGCTCGTGTTCTGCGACCGCTTCTAGTTCATATGCCCATGCATTGAGATGTGCAATATAGGTTTGGTCTTTTTCGTATTGAGCATGATTGACGCTATATAAGCTGTCATAAGCGTAGACGATGCTGTTATTGCCTAAGTTTAAACGTAAAACGGCTTGTGTGTTGGATTGACCGCGAATAATGCGTTCAACTACAGCAGACACTTTATAGGGGCTATTAAAACTTGGAAATGCAGTTTTAACAGCCTTGGGTTTATTGTTTTCAACCGCGATGACTTGAGTCAGTTGAACAGCCGCTTGACTTGGACCTTGAATGAGCCAACAACCCGTATCCATATCTTGTTCAGTCTGGCATAAACCCATCGGCATGATTGGTGCATTTAAAGCTAAACCTAACCATTTAGGGACATCTTGTGCAGGGTTATCTGTGAGTAAATTCCAATGCTCGACGTGGCTACCAAAGTTTTGGTCATCAATGGTGATTATTTCTGGACTATTTTGATTGTTCATATGCACGATTGAATGAGGTTATATATCCCTATTAAATCGAGGGTTATTTCTATATTTCAAGTCCTATATTTTATTTTTACTAGAAAATCATCAAAAAAGAGTAAAGCCTTACTTTATTTGATAGACAAAAGAACAAAGTATTTTCATCTGATACTTAAAAAGTATGAAGCGAGCTTTGTATAGGTGATTTTGAGCGGTTTTATCTATTATGCTCAAGCACTGAGTTTGTTAGACTAAGGCAGTTTCTTTTGTTTATGGATGTGCAGTGCTGCCATTTAAGCTCTGGGTCGATGCAGATGCATTGCCTAAAATTTTACGTGAAGTGATTTTACGTGCTTCAGATCGTTATCAACTTGAAGTGACCTTTGTGGCCAATCAAAATGTCGGGATTACGCCTTCCGTTCGTATTAATTCGATTCAAGTGATGAGTGGGGCGGATGCCGCGGATAAAGAAATCATCGAACGCATGAAAGAGAATGATATTGTGATGACACAAGACATTCCGCTGGCAGCACAGGTGATTGAAAAGGGTGGAATCGCAATTCACCCACGTGGTGAAATCTATACTACCGCTAATGTCAAAGCCCGCCTACATTTACGTGATTTTATGGATTCATTACGTGGAGCAGGTGTAAACACGGGTGGGCCACCACCTATTTCTGAGCGTGATAAACGCGAATTTTCTAGTTCTTTAGACCAAACCATTCAAAAGCAAAAACGCAAAACTGCCATTTAGCATCGAGCTGATTATGTCTTCTAAAGCCAATCTGATGGCAACCTATGGATTATTGGTTTTTATTTGGTCCACAACGCCTTTAGCGATTGTGTGGAGTGTGACCGATTTACATATGCTGTGGGCATTGGTATTACGTTTTTTCATTGCTTTGCCTTTGGCGATTTGTTTGTTATTGGTTTTAAAACGACAGTTCCCCACCGATAAAGTCGCTTGGCATAGTTATTTGGCTGGTTCTTTTAGCTTGATTGGTTCGCAGTTTTTTACCTATGTTGCCACCAATTATATTAGTTCAGGCATGATTGCATTGATGTTTGGCTTAGCACCGATTATGGCAGGGCTGATCGGACGTTTTTACTTTAAGAGCTATTTGAGTGCAATGCAGTGGTTTGGAATGTGTATTGCACTGCTAGGACTTACGATAATTTGCCTTGCAGGTACAGCACAGCATGTCCATCCATTTGGAATTGGGTTGATGTTACTGAGTGTATTTTCTTATGCAGCCTCTATTTTCTGGGTGAAAAAAGTCAATGCGAATATTGAACCCGTTGCACAAGCGACAGGTTCAATTTTGGTGTCGACATTGGCTGCTATATGTATTGTGCCGTTTATTTGGCAGCATGCACCGCAGCAAATTCCCGATTTGAAAACTTGTTTGGCGCTGCTATATACGGTCATCATGGCGTCATTGATTGCGATGTTCTGTTATTTTAAATTGGTGCAGAAAATTCAACCCACGACTTTATCGCTGACTACTGTCATGACGCCGATGATTGCTCTATTTATAGGTGCTGTACTGAATCAGGAAAAACTCTCGATGATGGTGATTTTGGGTGTAGTGGTTTTACTGTCAGGTTTATTCGTTTACTTTTATAAAGATCTTCAGGCAAGTCGGAAACTTGCCCAAAAGTTAAAAAGCCAAAACTAGTCCAAGGTTCTGGTTTTAATGATCTTCGACCGTCAAAGAAATACAGTCGGCCAATTTGACACGATCTTGCGGGTGCAAGGTAATAAAGTATGCTCCCGTACGGCACTTGCCATTTTCCTCTTCATTGCTGTACACCACTTGTGCAATCGCTGCAATATGGAAGAAGTTTTCAGGGTGGCTCAAGGTTAAGTGGATATATGTACCATCTTGAATTTGTTTTTCGCTATAGAAGCTCAAGCCACTTTCTGAAAAGTTCACATGTTCAGGCGTAGGTAACATGGTTTGTACAATTGTGTCGTACAAAGACCCCGTGATCAGGTTTAATTTCTGGTTAAATAGGGATAAGATTCGAGCAATTTGTTGATCTTTTTCAGATAATTGTTCTAATTCGTAGTTTAGTGCATGATCAAATTGATCTAATTCTGCGAGTAGTAGAAAATAGCGCGGTAAAACAAAATTAGGATCGTAAGGGTCATTCAGGGCAACATCATCAGAAATGATCTGATAGTTAATTCTCAAGGCCGCATCGATTCGTGACATCACACGACGTTCTGGTTGAACGTTTTGATGCTGTAAATTTTCCATAATTATGACCTCGGACTAGATGGTATGTTTAAACCAATCTCGCTGTATATAGGGTTGAGATATACTCGCGCACGGCGTAGCAACCACTTTATTTCTTTTATTGCACTGGTTTCGATGATCGGTCTAACACTGGGTGTGGCTGTACTTATTACAGTCTTATCTGTAATGAATGGTTTCGACCGAGAGTTGAAAACACGTGTACTTGGAATGATACCTCAAGCCACTGTTTCTTCAACACAAATTTTAACAGATTGGCCTGAACTTGCAAAAAAAATTGAGACAAAGGAACACGTCACAGGCGTAGCACCGTTTACTCAATTGCAGGGGATGCTTACGGCACAAGGCCAAGTGGCTGGAATTATGGTCACGGGGATCGAACCTCAATATGAAAAAAAGGTTTCGATTATCCAAGACCACATGGTTGAAGGTGGTATTGATAACTTAAAAAAAGGTGAGTTTGGTATTGTTTTAGGCAAACAAATGACCGATGCCTTAGGTTTAGGTTTAAATGATAGTGTGACTTTGGTTTTACCGGAGGCAACACCATCACCAGCGGGTGTGGTACCGCGTTTTAAACGTTTCAAAATTGTGGGCATTTTCAGCATTGGTGCTGAGGTCGATTCGATGATGGGCTACATTGCCTTGAATGATGCATCAACGTTGTTACGCCTACCTGATGGCGCGCAAGGCATACGCTTGAAATTGGATGATATTTTTGCAGCACCTAAAGTGGCTGATGAAATTGTCATGGATCTACCAAGCGGTTTTTATGCTTCGAATTGGACCTATACTCACGGCAATTTGTTTAGTGCGATCCAAATGGAAAAGGCCATGGTGAGCTTATTACTCTTCCTGATTGTCTTGGTGGCTGCATTTAATATTGTGTCATCCTTGGTGATGGTTGTGACCGATAAAAAATCGGATATTGCCATTTTACGTACGCTTGGTGCCTCACCCGCAACTATTACCCGTATTTTTATGGTTCAGGGCACGATTATTGGTGTGATTGGTACGGTATCAGGTGCGATTCTCGGCATTGTTTTCGCCTCTGGAATTAGTGGTTTTGTAGGTTGGTTAAACAATGTGATGGGACTTCATCTGTTTGATGCCTACTTTATCAATTACTTACCATCGTATTTAAGATGGCAAGATGTATTAACCATTGTGTCCCTGTCTTTAATTTTAAGTTTCCTTGCAACAATTTATCCTGCAATGCGTGCTGCAAAAATCCAACCAGCGGAGGCATTACGCTATGAGTAAAATTGTTTTAGAAGCGCAAAATATTGAAAAGCATTTTACTGATGGTAAGTCGACTGTTGAGGTGATTAAAGGTCTATCTTTACAAGTCAAAGCAGGTGAATTTGTCTCGATTGTGGGGTCGAGTGGTTCGGGTAAAAGTACTTTGTTACATGTCTTGGGTGGTTTAGACCGTCCGAGTTCGGGCCAAGTGTTTTTGCAGGGCAGTCGTTTTGACAGTTTAAATGAAGCTGAGCGTGGTTATTTACGTAACGAACACTTAGGTTTTGTTTACCAGTTTCATCATCTGTTGCCTGAATTTACTGCTTTGGAAAATGTGGCAATGCCATTGATGTTACGTCAAGGCACCAACTTTAAGGATGTACAAAAGCAAGCCGAATATTTACTCGAGCGTGTAGGATTGACGCATCGTTTAACCCATAAACCAGGTGAGCTTTCGGGCGGGGAACGGCAACGGGTTGCATTAGCGCGTGCATTGGTGGCCAAGCCTGCGTTGATGATGGCAGATGAACCAACAGGCAACTTGGATCGGAAAACAGCAAGCAAAATTTTTGAACTGCTGATGGATTTACGTCAGGAGTTCAATATGGCAATGTTGATCGTGACACATGATGAACAACTGGCTCAGTCCGCCGATTCTATTTTGCATATGCAGGATGGTCTTTGGGTCAATGACTAGGCTGAGTGCTGATAAAAATATGAGATAAAGCCACTATCTATTGAAGCCCACTTCGGTGGGCTTTATTATGGCGCCAATAAAAAAAATAACTGAATAAAAGAATGAAGTTTTTATATGCTGCTGCTTGGATTGTAGGAATTGCATTGATGGGGCAGACCGTCCCCATTCTAAATCACCTTTTTTATCCAGCGCTGATTTTAGTCATCCTACTTTTGCCTTTACAGCTTTTTCTCTTCAAGCACAAACATGCCCTTATTTTGCAGTTTATATGTGGACTGATTTATTCCATGCTGTTTTTAACTGCGGGATATCATTATGCACAATCGGCATTGCAACAGCGTCTAGCCTATAAAGAAACAAAAGTTGAAGATGCTGAAATTGTTGTTTATATCGCAAAAATTAACCAACTGGGTACTGAGACCATTCAGCAAGAAATACAGGTTTTGAACCGACATGTGCAACCAGTGCAGTGGTTGGGTTTTCAAAAACGAATATCGGATGAGCAAGCGGTCTTGAAACTTGGGAAATACTACCGACTGACAGGGGAAATACGTCCTGCGCATAGTTATGCGGTGCAAGGTGTATTTGATGTTGAGCAGTGGTATCTGCAACGTAATCTTATGTCTGGTTTCAAACTCAAGCACATACACCCCTTGTCTGAGTCAGAAATTTCTGCATTAGGCTATACCCATTATTTAAGAAAACAGCAGGGCGTACTCAATAAGATCCAACTGGGTATAGAACAACAACGCTTAAACATTCGTCATTTTATTTATAACCAGCCTTTAAGCCATAAGGGTCTAATTCTGGCGCTCCTGACTGGGGACGAAAGTTTCTTAGATAAGGAGACGACAGCCTTTTTTCAACGCTTTGGTATTAGCCATTTATTAGCGATTTCTGGGCCACATGTGCTGATCTTTGCCGTGATGCTGTGTTGGCTGTTACAAAAGGTGCTGAATCGTTATTGGCCACAGATTTTTCTAAAAATCCCACGACCTTATGCATTGTTACTGCCATTTTGTTGCTGCGTATTGCTGTATTGTGCCTTTGTCGGTTTTGAGATTCCTGCACTTCGTACTTTACTCAGTTGTTTCTGTTTAAGTGTGTTGATTTGGCTCAGGCAGAAAATTTCAGCTTTGACGTTACTCTTATTGAGTGCATCCCTCCTTTTACTGTTTGATCCTTTTTCAATTCTATCAGCTGCCTTTTGGTTGTCCTATGGTGCGTGCTTTGTGCTTTTACGCATTTATCAAACCACTATTCGGCTCGATTTGACTCGCCCGCAGTCTTGGCAGAAAAAACTCGGTTTTAGCCTAAAACTTTTGGTTGAGTCGCAGTGGAAAATATTTGTGGCTTTGATGCCTTTGGTGATTATTTTCTTCAAGCAAGTCTCATGGGTGAGCCCAATCAGTAACCTTGTCGCTATTCCACTGATCAGTTTACTGGTTGTACCACTGGAGGTTTTGGCAGCATTTACTTTTTATCTTTTTGAACCGCTGAGCAGCCTTTTGTTTCAGTTGGCAGATTGGGTGCTGGTATTTTTATTGGGCATACTCAATGTGCTGGATGTGCTACTACCGATTAAGTTGTACCCGATTGCTCTCAATACTTGGCAAGTCATTTTACTAATTGTGCTCTTAATCATTGTTTTTATGCCCAAACCGAGTCTACCAAAATCATGGCTCGTGCTAGGTTTGATTCCTTTGTTGGGGTTCAGTAGCCAAAGCAGTCCTTTTGAGTTGATCGTCTTGGATGTCGGTCAGGGACAAGCGGTGTATATGCAACATGGGCAACAGCATGCCATGATTGATGTTGGTGGCTCCTATGATGAATCGAAGTTTAGCGTTGCTAAGCAGATTATTCAGCCATTTTTATCGAAGCAAGGCGTGAGCCAATTAGATCAGCTGATACTTACACATTTGGATCAAGATCATAGTGGAAGCTATGCCACATTAAAAAATGAGTTGTCGATCAATCAAGTTTACTCTAATCAGCAATTGGATGTGGCAACTACGTCAAACTTTAACTATTGTCAACAAGGTCAGATCTGGCACTGGTCAGAACAAGTGGAAATCAAAATTTTGTCGCCGAAAGCCAATCAATTGGCACAAGTACCGTATCAGCAAAATGAGCTATCTTGTGTGGTCTATATACAGGTGAAGGATGTACAGCCTTATCAGTATTTTCTGATTATGGGCGATGCTGGCTGGCAAACCGAGTTTCAATTATTACGGGATTATCCGGACTTAAAAGTTGATGTATTGGTCTTGGGGCATCATGGCAGTCGACATAGTTCAGCCTATGCGTTTTTAAAACATTATCAACCGAAATTAGCAATTGCCTCAGCAGGGTTTAATAACCGTTATGGACATCCAAGTACAGTAACGCAAACTCGTTTGAAAGCTTTAAATATCCCACTCTTAACAACAGTAGAGCAAGGCAGTATCAGTTTTATTGTGCAGCCTACAGGGATTATTGAACTGACGACACAACGTCAGACTCGACAGTGGTTGCAGTCGACTGAATCTGTTGTTCCATACGCAGTTGCTCTAAACGCGTCACAGCTTCATTAAAGGGAAGGTTATACAGTGCTCGAAGTTTGGGGTTGGCTTTAAAGCGCTTATAGGTCCAATGATAATGCTCAGGATAACGATGGACCAAGTCCTCAATGGCTTGGTGAATGACGAAGGTGCCATCATTGGCTGTACCTTGATAAATACTTTCGCTGATTTCTTCAATGTACATATCAAAGCCATCGTCATTACGAATAGCATAGAGCAGTAAAGCCTTGGCTTTGGTTTTTTGAATCAGTTTGGCGCTCAGGTTACTTGAAGCCAAAGGAAAGCCAAAATAAGGAATCATTTCCCCGCCTTGTTTTGGGGTATGATCGGGTAGAATTACAGTCGTCCCCCCCAGTTTGAGTGCCTTAAAAATTTGGCGCACCCCTGATTCATCGGTCGGTACAAGCTGAGCGCCTTCACGGCTGCGTGCCTCACGAACAAATAAGTCAGCGCCAGGATCCTTAACTGGCTTGTACATAATGGTCATTTCAGTAAATTGGGCGACATAACTATTCATAATTTCCCAAGTCCCAAAATGAGGTACGATTAAGACTAAACCTTTTTTAGCAGCAAGCGCCTCATGTAGCAAATGTTCGCCATGTACTTTTTGGACGCGTTCAATATTTTTCTGATTGCTTGAACCCCAAATACTAAAAAACTCAAAATAGGTGGTCAGTTCATTTCGTGCTGCTTGTTTCGCAATTACATCACGTTGTTCATCGCTCAGCTCAGGCAGCGCAATTTTCAAGTTGAGTTTGAGGGCATCATTGTTTTTACTGATTTTTAGAAGATGAACTAAACTCGCCAAAGCCTTAGCAAAAAAACGCGCAAATTTAATGGGTTGTTTGCTTACAAAACGAAGTAAACGATAGGTTGAGTTTTGCTCTTGTGCTTTAGTCATTCTCTAACGTTAATGATATATGTGGATAAAAACATAAAATATTATAGGCCAAAATGAACGGTTTCGACAGTTTTGTATAAATCAGTGTATATAATGAGGGCAATTTTATTCAAGTTTGGATTGTTATATGTCCGATTGGCCACCAAAACCAGAAAATGAAACGCCGAAACAACAGCCTGTACATGAACAACCGACAGGAAACGAATGGAAACTTTTAGAGAAAGCAGTTTTAGCTTCCGTTGAGGAACAACGTCGTGCACGTCGCTGGGGCATCTTTTTCAAATGTCTAACTTTTGCCTACCTTTTGTTTATTCTGATTGCAATGACCAAGAGCTGTTCGACCAGTGGTACTGATGCAACCGCATCTAAACATATAGCTGTAGTTGATATTGTTGGTACTATTGCCGCTGATGAGCAAAGCGTAAACAGTGATGACACGATTAAGTCATTAAAGAAAGCTTTTGAAAATAAACAAAGCCAAGCGGTGGTGCTCAATATTAATTCACCGGGCGGTTCTCCGGTTCAGTCGGATGAAATCTGGCAAGAAATTCAATATTTGAAAAAAGCGCATAGCGATAAAAAATTGTATGCGGTGATTGGTGATACAGGTGCATCAGGTGCTTACTATATCGCATCTGCTGCGGACGAAATCTTGGTGAATCCTTCGAGTTTAGTGGGTTCAATCGGTGTGATTATGCCGAACTATGGGGTGAATGGTCTCATGCAAAAACTGGGTGTTGAAGACCGCACCATGACCTCTGGTCAAAACAAAGCTTTATTGTCAATGACACAACCCGTTAACCCTGCGCAGCGTGCACATGTTCAAGGTGTACTTGATAATGTACATGAGCATTTTATTAATGCTGTGAAACAAGGTCGTGGCAAAAAGTTAAAGTCGAACGATCCTGCACTTTTCTCAGGTCTTTTCTGGACAGGGGATCAAGCGGTCAAACTGGGTATTGCTGATCGTATTGGTAATTTACATACTTTAAAACGTGAACTAAATACCGATAAAGTGATGGATTATACGGTGGTACATAGCCCACTAGATGCTGTATTAGGCCGTTTAGGTGCATCTATGGGAGCTGGTTTTGCATCTTCACTTTCAAATCAAATGCAATCTGAACAGACCACGAAACTCCAATGAAACCTTTAATTCATTTTGCGCACGCCAATGGCGTGCCTTCTAAGGTCTATCAGAAATTATTTGATTTATTGTCAGATCAGTATGATGTGATCTATGTCCCTTTACTAGGACCAGATAAAAACTACCCGATTGATAACCATTGGAAAAGCTTAACTCAGCAAGTGATTGACAGTATTGTTCGTCAGGCACAGGGTCGTAAAGTGATTGGTTTGGGACATTCATTAGGATCAGTGTTGACGTTTCAGGCGGCATTACAGCGTCCTGAGCTATTTCAACAAGTCATCATGATGGACCCGCCTTTGATCATGGGCAAAGCCTCGTTGGCATTACACTTTGCTAAGATGTTGAAGTTAAAAATGGTTGATACCATGTCACCAGCAGCGCTATCTTTACGGCGTCGTGACCATTGGGAAAGCCGTGAGCAAGCAGCTGAACTTTTACGTCCAAAAGGCTTTTATAAAGACTTTGATCCAGACTGCTTTCAAGCTTATATTGACTATGCTTTAACGGAAGATCGTGTCCGTGGCGGTGTTGAACTTACGATTGCAAAAATGGATGAAGTTCATATCTTCAGGACCAATCCTTCTTTATGGTGGCTACCTCAGGGTAAACCACAAGTGCCGATGCATTTAATGATTGCTGAAAAAGGTCCTTTTATTGGTCCAGGGTTTCCACAAATAGTGAAAAAGAAATTTGGCATTCCTTATCAAATCGTTGAGGGAAGCCATATGTTTCCTTTAGAGCGACCAGAAGAAACGGTTACTCTGATTAAGACGCTGATTCAATAAAATGTTTAATAGTACTTTTCAGTAGCCATAAAAAAACGCCCCCTTGGAGGCATTTTTTATTTTTAAAATTTGCAAAACTGAATTGGCTCGTGCATCAGTGTATTGCGGTAGAGAACACCTTGGTCTGTATGCTGAATCGTTTGTGTACAAATCCACTCTACCACTTGTGGGTAGATGATATGCTCAAGTGTATGGACACGCTGGGCCAAACTATTCACACCATCATGTGAACCAACTTTCAGTACACCTTGTGCCAAAGCTTGACCTGCATCAAGCTCAGCCGTCACATAGTGCACGGTACAGCCATGCAGTTGATCGCCAGTATTCAGGACGCGCTGATGAGTATGCATACCTTTGTAATGCGGTAGAAGAGAAGGGTGAATGTTGATCATTTTCCCTTCCCAAGCACTGACAAATTTCTCACTTAAAATACGCATAAAGCCCGCAAGAACCACCAAGTCCACATCCCAATCGCGCAATTGTTGATGCATGACATCATCAAAAGCTTCACGATGAGGATACTGTTTGTGCTCAATGACCGCTGTCGCAATACCTGCATTTTCAGCACGCTGTAGCGCATAGGCTTCAGGTTTGTTGGAAATCACACCCACAATTTCGCCTGACAGATTGGCATCAATCAAGGCTTGAAGGTTTGATCCACTTCCTGAAACCAGAACAGCAATTTTAATCATACGAATTAAGCGAATACTACACGGATTTTTTCGTCTGCGCCTTCAACTGACTCAGCATTGTCTACGATATGCCCCATAGTGAACGCTTTTTCACCAAGGCTATTGAGTCGTTCAACTGTTTTGTCAGCATCAGCTGCATCAACAACTAAGACCATGCCTACGCCACAGTTGAATGTGCGATACATTTCGAACTGTTCAACACCGCCTTCGCGCTGAAGAAGTTTAAACAATTCTGGCCATTCCCAAGATGCTTCATTCACAACAGCTTGAGCACCATTCGGCAATACACGTGGTAAGTTACCTGGTAAACCACCACCAGTAATGTGCGCCATTGCGTGTACATCAACTTCTTTTAAAAGCTGAAGAATAGGCTTCACGTAAATACGTGTTGGTTCCATTGCAACATCAGCAAGTGGACGACCATCAACGATTTGCGTCAAGTCAACGTTTTTCACGTCTAAAATTTTACGAAGTAGAGAGTAACCGTTTGAGTGAGCACCACTTGATGCAACACCAATTAAAACGTCACCCGCTTTGACTTTAGAGCCATCAATAATTTTGCTTTGCTCAACTACGCCTACACAGAAACCTGCCAAGTCGTAATCTTCGCCTTCATACATGCCAGGCATTTCGGCAGTTTCACCACCAACTAATGCACAACCAGCAAGTTCACAGCCTGTACCAATACCAGTAACTACGTTTGCGGCTACATCTACATTAAGATGGCCAGTTGCATAGTAGTCAAGGAAGAATAATGGCTCAGCGCCACATACAAGAAGATCGTTTACACACATTGCAACCAAGTCTTGACCAATCGTGTCATGACGGTTCAAATTCAATGCTAAACGTAATTTTGTACCAACACCGTCTGTGCCAGATACGAGAACAGGTTCTTCATAACCTTTGGGGATTTTACAAAGTGCACCGAAGCCACCTAATCCGCCCATTACTTCAGGGCGAGTAGTACGCTTCGCGACAGATTTGATACGATCGACTAACGCGTCGCCCGCTTCAATGTCGACACCTGCATCTTTGTAGCTTAAACCAGTGTTTGGGGTAGAAGTTGAGTTGCTCATAATGAAGTCTCCGCATTCGCGGGGCGATTATACCTGAATATACGAAACACATATGTTATTTCTGCGCTAAAATGTTATCTTTACTAAAATATTTTTCTCAATAACGATTAAATCTGACAAAGGCGAGATTGCATGCAAGATCGTACACTTAAACGTATTTTTATTTTGGCAGGAATCGCGCTCATACTCTGGGTGTTGTATCTACTCAAGCCTGTTGTTTTACCTTTTATTGGTGCATTTTTAGTCGCTTATCTGTTTAGTCCACTGGTCGATAAACTGCATAAAATTGGCTTACCACGTTGGTTATCTATTAGTGCTGTTTTTATCGGTATTGGCGTTGTCATTACATTGGCATTTTGGTATTTGGTTCCACTGGTGTGGGAACAGCTGATGTATGCAAAGAACAGCATTCCTTCAGGCATACATTGGGCGAATTATAAATTCCTGCCTTGGTTATCTGACAGTTTTAATTTGGTCCCAATGGAATTAGATGTTGACCAGATTTCAGCTGCGATTATGGAATATGTACAGACCAATTATAGTGCTGACAGTATTCAGGCTATGATTGCCAAATTGGCTCAATCTGGACTGAACTTTATTCAGATTGGTGGTACGGTTGTACTGATCCCGATTATTGCATTCTATTTTTTATTAGATTGGGATCGCATGCTGGACAGTTTTCGTCGTCTTATTCCTCGGAGATATGAAGAACAGACCTTAGTCATTGTTAAAGAATGTCATAGTGTACTTGGTGCTTTTGTCAAAGGTCAGTTCTTGGTCATGGTGCTCTTGGGCGTGGTCTATGCAATGGGCTTACAGTTAATTGGACTTGAAGTAGGTTTGATTATTGGGATGGTGGCTGGGCTGTGCAGTATCATTCCGTACTTAGGTTTTGCTGTCGGGATTATTGCCGCAGTGATTGCAAGTTTGTTCCAGTTTGGGATTGATTGGATGCAATTACTTTTGGTTGGCGTGGTCTTTATGATTGGTCAGGCAGTGGAAGGCTATATCCTACAACCGTTCTTGTTGGGCGATAAAATTGGCTTGTCTCCAGTTGCAGTGGTATTTGCAGTACTGGCTGGTGCGCAATTGGGTGGTATTTTAGGGATGTTGATTGCGTTGCCTGTGGCTGCCGTGATTGTGGTCTTATTAAGGCATGCACGTGAGTTCTATGAAAATAGCCCAATGTACAGCACACCTACTTTTGTTGTGCAAGATTCATCCGCGGGCTCAATTACGATTGAAACCGATCAGGTCGATGTCGATATTGAAGTGAAAAATCAAGCGGTAAAAGCTCAGCAAGCATCTGAAAATTCAAGTAAGATTGATCAGATAGACCATAAAGAACTTTAGGATACACAAACCAGCATGCGTCAATTGCAACTAGATATTGAACCCCAACTCGATGCTCGAATCAGTGATTTTTCTGGGCCGGGATGGGGGCCTGTTATCGATGCGATTCGTCAGTTACATGCAGGTTTAATGAATCGTTTTTATGTGTATGGTGGTGCGGGTTCTGGAAAAAGCCATTTACTTTCAGCAATTTGTGATTCTTATTTAGATGTAGGTAAAACAGCGATTCAGGTTTCACTACTTGAGTTGCTGGATGCTCCAACAGAAGCCATCACCTCTTTAGAGCGTTTTGACCTTGTCGCTTTAGATGACATTGAAGCCATAAGCGGTGTGCCGCATTGGCAGAAAGCGGTTTTTCACCTAATCAACTACAACAATGAAGAAGGCGGGCAGTTGGTGTTCTCTTCTCGTGTTGCGCCGATTGAATTAAAACTTGAACTACCCGATTTACAATCTCGTTTAACACAAGCAGTGAGTGTAAAAGTACCAAACGGAAGTTTATATGCTGATCGTTCTACATTGGTAATGTCGGTTTTATCGCGTCGTGGGATTCATATTGATCAACAGATTATTGATTATTTGCTCGCGCATGGGCCACATCAAACCTCAGTATTATTGCAAAGTTTGGAACAACTGATTCAACTGCTAAAAGGTGAGAAAACCAAACTGAGTAATGCAAACCTCAGACAAATTTATGCGCTAATTGACGAATATCGGTAAATCATAATATTACTTGAGAATTTATCCGAGCTGTGACAGAGTACGAAAAATTGTTAGATATTGCAGGGATTTTGCAATCTAAGAATAAAAAGAAAAGATAAAATAAAAGCAAGGAGATCGTTATGCTCAAGAAGAGCATAGGTGTAGCTACGCTATTGGTGGCGAGTCATGCCTATTCGGACAATATTAAAGTGACCATCACTGACGATATTGTCAAAAATGACACGGAATGTTCACTTCGCGAAGCTATCGACTATATTAATCAAGGTATGCCTGAGGCGGGTTATTATGGCTGCGGGGGCAAAGATGCGATTTCCACCGTCATGCTTGAGAAAAATAAAACTTATGTGCTAAATACCCATCTTGCAATCAAAAAAGATTTAACACTCAGAACAAGTTATGACAGTTCTGTGGGGGAAGAAACTGTTCAGGGTTTAAGTAATGCCATCTTAAAAATGAATGGTTCTGACAACTTATTAAGGGTTGATAATGCTGAGAATGCTTTAATTCGTGTGTTAGTAAAAGAGGTTACTTTACAGGGCTGTGCGAAAGACTGCGGTGTGAATCAAGGTGGTTTAATTTATAACAATGAATATTTAGGTCTTGAGTACGTCAAATTAACAGGTGGTTTTGCAGTGCAAGGGGGGGCGATTTACAATGTCGCAACCTTGCTCGAAGATGGTACCAGTCGTAGTCTAGTTGAAATTCGCTCTACTCTGGTTGAGCAAAACCAAGCGGCACAAGGTGCTATTTTGTATGGGGACGCGCCTTCTTTTCGGATTTATAATTCAGTTTTCAAAGAAAATAAAACAACAGATGCAAGCAGTGCCAATATTTACTCTGTCAATAATGCAGCGGTTAAAGAAGATACAACCTTATCCAGTTTAGCATCACGTCTGGTCAGTAGTACCTTTGTGAAAAATACAGGTTATGTCGTTAATGTTCGAGATGGCATGGCTTTGAATAACTTAACGGTGGTGGGAAACAGTAAAGGGATTTATTTCAATCCATCTACAAACTTGGCTTATCTGGCCAATAGTATCGTTTTAGGGAATGCTGAAAATACCATCACACAAAACTGTGCTGGGGATTTAAGTAAAGCAGTTCTTCAGAACAACTTGGTCACGCAAAGTGACTGTGGCAGTGGTGCGAGTTATTATCCGAATGAGTTTTGGTCTGGCGCTTTGATTGCAGGCAGTGATGTGGTGGGTGAGTGTAAAACCATGTCTGCAGATGCTGACAGTTTATTGTGTCCTTATATTGTTCCCAACCAAAAATTTTTAGGCTATATCCGTCCACGCATTTTAATGAGTCAGACGCATTGGTTAGATTCTCCAATTGTGAACAAGGGTAAAGTGGTTGTAAATACAACGGATTCTTTAATTGGCTGTGAAAATTCAGATCAACGTGGTGTGAATCGAAATACGAACAATACCTTTTGTGACCGTGGTGCAATCGAGATTGAGGTCCCAACGACCATTAGCTTAATTGGTGAAGATCTGATTGCGGGGCAAGTAGCTAAACTTTCTGTTGCAGATCTGCTTGGAGATAGTGATCTACTGTCCAAAACCGAATGTGCAAGCTTGTTCAAATCGGCTAAAGCGCCAAATGGTGAAGAGTGGCAACCGGGTTGTATGCGGGTGCAGCAGACTCAAACGGTATCGAAAGGTAAAGTGGTGATTGATGAACTAGGAAATATTACTTACACGCCAAATGGAGCATGGCATGGTGCTGATATTTTCAGGTTACAGCTGGTCACAACCACGACACGTTTTGATGAACATATTCCGTTCGTTGAAGTGAATGTACAAATTGTACAGGAACCGCAAAATCATATGGAAAGTGACAAAATTAAAACCTCTGGCGGAAGCACTGGTATTCTGAGCTTACTGGGGTTATTTGCTTTAATTTTGCTGCGTCGAAAATAAAAAGAAAAGGGCAAACATGAAACACTTTAAAAAAGGACTATTGGGTGTCATGGTGGTAGCTGCTATGACATTAATGGCTGCAGAAGATAGAACAATTTATGTCAACATATTTGAAGATGAAGATAATGTAAACATGAATCAATGTTCACTCCGTGAGGCAATCAAAACAGCTAGCTTAAACAAGGCTTATGGTGGCTGTAGTGCTGGGAATACGGGTTCAGGTCAAACCGATTATATTCAGTTAGAAGCTGGGACGTATAAACTGAATAAGGAAATTGTTCCCGAGTCTAAAGTGGTGGTTTTTGGGAAAAGCCCATATTTAGATCGTGAAAAAAATCCCATCACTTTTAAGTATCCTGCACTAGGTGAGTTGACTTCACGGATTGATGCGGGTGGAAAGTCACGTTTATTTAATACCATTACCAAGACCAGTTTGACGCTAGAGAATGTGATTTTAGAAAATGGTTATTCGGCAGATGAAGGTGGTGCTTTATTGGTCGGTGGAGCATTAACCTTAAATAATGCACAAATTCTAAACTCAAAGTCCGATAAAAAAGGTGGAGCACTCTATCTCGTTGGTCCTGGTGAGCATCAGGTGACTGTAAATAATAGTGTATTACAAGGCAACCAAGCGACTGTGGGTAGTGTTCTTGCAATGCAATGCTATGCAGGGCTGTTGGATGTAAAAACCAATATAGAGTTTAGAGCGAATAGTATTATTTCAAATGGTCAGATATCGAATCTAAATACATTCGATTTTTGTGGTAACCCAAAAGTTGCTATGGCGAATAATACCATTGCAAAAAATACTGTGAATACGGTAAATGGGAGCATTTTGTATGCCGTTAATACCCGAGAGCATAATCTGAGTCTTGAAAGTAGTTTCTTATTTTCAAATAACACCATTGTAGAAAACAGTGCAGCGAGCGTTTTGGATTATGATGATTTTGGTATGAAGTCGTTGTATTACAATGTGCTTGCATATAATGGGAACACATCATGCCGCTATGTAGGTTCTCAGACACTATCTGATAAATATGATGCCGGTGTGACGGCAGGTTACAATGCGTTTGATACTGCAACCAGTCAGTGTGAACTGGCAGCAAGTGCACGAATACTCGATGGTACGACAGATACTAATATTGATGTGAAAAATGTGGCTATAGGAAGTCTACTCAGTTCATTAACTTCGCCATCAAAATATAATTTATTCCGCCCAATGTATTTCCCGAAAGTGAATAGTGGAGGAGTTGATTTACTCGATACCAACAGTAAATTGAGCTGTAATGATAGTGACCAGCGTGGTCTAGACCGTATCGTCGATGGAACATTGATGTTGGCACCTGCGGAAGCTAACAGCTGTGATATTGGATCGGTTGAGTTACGTCGTTTAGCTGCAGCCGATATTGCTGATTTGAAAAATAGCTCGCAGGCAGAGCGTTTGCAAGTGTATGAAAATACCATTAAGGAATTAGAAGAATTAATCGCCAATAAAAACACCAATCCAGACTTTTTGGTCGAGTTTAATGAAGAGTTAAAGCGTTATAAGGAACTTCTAACTGCGACAAAGTTATATCAAAAATATCGCGCGATTTATGTCGATCCCTTCCAGTTTGTTTTGCAAGATGAGGCTGTGGTCAACACTGCTGATGGAACGTCGGCTTTAAAAGAAATGAACACTGAGAATTATACCATTACAGAAACTCTGGTATTAGGTGTAGGTGTACTCAGCGCCAAAGATGGTGTGCTTGATACCTCAAAACTCAGAGCGGACCCAACTTTACGCTGTGAGTGGAAGGATGATTTAAAACAAATCATGATTTATCGCACTGATGGTAAGCCTACAACCAGCACGGAATATGTCTATTGCCAATATAGCGTGAAGAGTAAGGCTACGCAGGCAACATCTTCGGGGATTTTAAAAGCGGAGTTTAGCAATATACAACCGATTGCCAAAACGGATGAATACACCCTGAATTATGGTGGCACTTTAAAACTCAATGTAAATCCACTTGCAAATGATAGTGATGATGGTGATGGGCCGATGAGTACAGTCGCGGCAGAACATCAGCGTCCAGCATTTCACCGTGATGCGAATGGAAAGGATCTAGCTATTCGTATTGTACGTCAGGATGCAGGCATTAATATTAAGCCAGAACGTACAGGTTCTTGTCCGGGAGAATATGAAAAATATGTATGTTATGGCGGCAATATTGAAGTTGAAGTCCGCAATAATTTCAGTCCATTCCCTTATGAAATTGAATATGTGATCTATGATGCAGAGGCTGAAGAGTCTAAATCTGCGATGATGTATTTTACGAACACCGCTAAAAATACCAATACGGAAGCGAGTGGCGGTGGTGGTGGCTCAATGGGTAGTGTTGGGGTGCTTGGATTGTTGTCATTAGCGTGGTTTAGACAACGACGAAAAATATAAATGTAGCCATAAAAAATGCCTCACATGGGGCATTTTTTATGGCTGTTTCTAAAGTATTTATATTCAACTAGGCATCTTAATGTGTAGCAGTGTTGCTATGGATGTATTTATTGATATATTCATTTCGAATATTCACACGTTCATCTGCATCTGCTTTTTGCATACGTACACGTAAATCACGTCGTTCTTGGGTGCTCATCTGTTGCCAAGTGTCACGCATTTTTTGCTTTTCTTGTTCAGGTAACTGAGTAAACCAGTCCATACGTTGTTGCAGGGCTGCACTTTGCGCATCGGGCAGTTCTTTTAGTGACTGGTAACGTTGAATCAACGCACGCTGTTCTTCTTCAGACAACGATTCCCATGTTTCAGACACTTGGGTATCTGCATCTTTAGAAAAAATCCAAAAACGATCAAAACCTGCAAAACTGGTTTGTAAAAAACCTAGCGTGCAAAGTGCGAAAGCGACACGTTTAGCTGCCATGTGGAACAGTGTCCTCACCTAAAACCAATAACATTTCTAAATCTTCAACCATTTGAGGTGAAAGTTTAGGAGTCGAAACCACTTGGTTATGTGGTTTTTCATCAAGGGTTACAGAGTTTGGAAGTACGACAAAGCCAGCAATAGCCGCAGCTAAAGCAAAACCAGACATTTTCCAAAGGCCATAACGTGAGGACTTTTGATCTTGAATGTCATCAAGAACATGTTGCATCACCACGGGTTTGTTTTTGTGGTGTTGCGCGAGCCCATCAAGTTTGGAGGTTACTTGCTTTAAGAAATCATCTTTCATTCGGATGATCCTCCTAGATGTGGATTCAAATGTGCGAGAGCATTGCGTAAGCCTTGAATCGCACGGTGGTAATGAGTTTTAACGCTGCCTTCAGAACAATTCATGATTTGCGCAGTGGTTGCAGTATCAAAACCTTCCCATGCACGTAACATAAATGCTTGCTGCTGACGAACAGGAAGACCAGCAATGGCTTCTTGAATTTCATCCGCAGTGACAGCTTGACTTAAAAAGTCTGAAGGATTCAGCGCTCTTTCATCGACCACCTCATTGACTTCAAAATCGTCATCATCAAGACTGACTTTTTTGAAGAAAGAAAACGGTTGTGCTCGACGTGCTTCTTTACGACGCCAATCCTGTAATTTGTTGGTTAGAATGGTATAGAACAGGGGATACCATTCTTCCGTAGATCGATCGGAATAAGATTTGTGTAATGAAATAAAGGCTTCTTGCACCAAATCCATGGCGATACCCTGCTGGTTTTGGGTGGCACTTTCCATCATTACTAACGCACGACCAGTCACTTCTTGCATGAAGTTTTTTAGGCGAGACTCGGCGGTACTCTTAAGAGTACTAGAATCCTGCGTTTTAGACTGTTTGGGTGCTAAATCCATAGAGATGGAAAATCCTGTCATCGGATACCCACCATTATTTCCTCAATCATGTGCCTATAACGTTGGAAATAATGGTTTGGTTGACAACACAAGTAATTATTTTTTCTAGTGTAATCTATTTTTTCTACTGAGCCGACTTTAGTTAATATAACTTAACGATTTTAAAGTCGTTGACGCACCATTTCAAAAAAGCAGATTGAACCCGCAATAGCGACATTGAGAGATTCTTGGCCACCGGGCTGTGGGATGCTCAGTGCTTGAGCATGTGCCAAAGCAAAGTCAGAAACGCCTTGGCCTTCATTGCCTAAGATCCAGACACAAGCTTGTGTTAAATCTTTTTGATATAAACTTTCAGCCTGATGTGAGCTGGTCACATACACTGGAATTTCAAAGCGTTCGAGTACATCTTCGATGGCAACGTTTTCATAGGTGTTGAGTGAGAAGTGTGCACCCATGCCTGCGCGTAATACACGTGGTGACCAGAGTGCAGCAGAACCTTTGGTACAAATAACTTGCTTAATACCCGCCGCAGCAGCAGAGCGGAGTAGTGTACCTACATTGCCTGGATCTTGAATGTTTTCCAAAATCAAGGTATCCAAGCTAAAGTCTACACTTAGGCTTGAACTTGGTAAGTCTACAACTGCCAAGAAGGGCAAAGTGGTTCCTAGTGTGCTTAGGTCACGATATAGGCTTTCAGCAATGACAAAAACAGCACCCTCATATTCATCTAGAATATCGCAAATATCAGGGTGTTCGAGTGCATTTTCAGTGGTGAAAATAGAATTGAGTTTCTTCTTTTTTTCAACCCAAGCTAAGCCTAAGTGTGTCCCTTCAAGCACAGTTTGACCTTGCTTTTTACGGTAGCTACTTTGTTCTATTAAACCGCGCAGATGTTTAATCTTTGGGTTGTCTTTTGATTCAAGAAAAACGATTGACATGGGAGAGACTCATGCGCATAACGCTTCAGATGGCTATGCGCATTTAAAAAAATTAGTTGTGGTAGCCGGTCACTAAATCGACTTCGTTTTTAGAGCCAATAATCACAGGGACACGTTGGTGTAGGTCAGTTGGTTCGATGTCTAAAATACGAACGCGCCCCGTTGTTGATGCACCACCAGCTTGTTCAATTAGCATACTCATAGGGTTTGCTTCATACATTAAACGCAGGCGACCTGCTTTTTTCGGATCTTTGAGGTCGTATGGATACATGAAAATCCCGCTACGGCAAAGAATACGGTGAATGTCGCCCACCATACAAGCTACCCAACGCATATTGAAGTCTTTCTCACGTGGACCTGTTTTACCTGCGAGAAGTTCTTCAATATAACGTTTTACTGGGTTTTCCCAGTGGCGTTGGTTTGATGAGTTAATGGCATATTCTTTGGTATCTGCTGCCACTTGAATATTTTCAGAGGTGAGCAAGAATTGTTGAGTTTCTGGGTCAAAGGTAAAGAACACCGTACCTGCACCGACTGTTAATGCCAACATGGTTGATGGGCCATAAAGCACATAACCTGCAGCAACTTGCTGGTTGCCTGCTTGCATAAAGTCTTCAGCTTGTGTCACTGCATTTTTTGCAGGCAAGATTGAGAAAATAGTACCCACACACATATTGATGTCGATGTTGCTTGAACCATCAAGAGGGTCAAATAAAACTAAATATTTGCCATTTTCTTGAGCTGGCGTGAATTCATCCAATTCTTCAGACGCTAAGCCACCAACTTGTGGGTGGACTTTTAGAGCATCAATCAAATAATCATTTGAAATCACATCCAGTTTTTTCTGTTCTTCACCTTGCACGTTTTCATGCTGCGCGCTACCTAAGACACCAGCTAAAGCACCTTTTTGTAAAGCTTGATCGATGGTTTGGCAAGTAGCAGCAATGGTGCTAATCACTTGTGCCAATTCAGGCGTAAGATTTCCCGTTTGTTGTTCTAAAAATTGGGACAGATTGAGATATGACATAAGGGGGAGGACTCCACTAAAACTTGAATACGTAACAAAATCAACATTGCGCTATATTTTAGTCGAGAACGAGACAAAAGAACAATTAAACTCGACTATTTGCTGCGATTTTACCCTTGCAAGTCTTGTGGAAAGTGCTATGTTGATGGAAGGAATATCAGGTAAAAATAGGAGCACAACAATGACAACGCAAAAATTTGATGCGACTCCAACGCCGAGCGAAGGGATTAACTTAGATGATATTTCAGACGATAGCGTGAAAAAAGCGTGGCAAGACTACGAAGCAAAAGCTGAGTATAAAAAGTTCAATAAACATGACATGATTGAATCTATGCAACATGCTGAAGAATCTGATGAAAATCCTAAGCCTGAACAAGTTTAAATTATAAAAAAGCGCTCATCGAAAGGAGCGCTTTTTTATTTCAGTTGTGATACCAGCATTATTTTAGAAGTGGTGGTACTGCTTCGTAGTTAATTTCTACGCGACGGTTTTCTTTCCATGCATTTTCGTCATGGCCTGCATTGATTGGCATTTCTTTACCGTAACTAACTGCTTCAAGCTGGTTCGGACTCACACCTGTGGTGATTAAGAAACTTTCAACCGCTTTGGCACGACGTTCACCCAATGCCATATTGTATTCACGTGTACCGCGCTCATCAGTATGACCTGTTAACGCCACACGCGAATTTGCATTTGCCATTAAGAACTGCGCATGAGCTTGTAGCGTTTGGTAATCATCATTGCTGAGGTCGCTGCTGTCATAGTCAAAATGCACAACGCGTTTTGCTAAAAATGCTTTGTTTGCTTCAGTCACGCCTTTTGCTGATGCACCTGCAAGATTTTGTGCATTTAAAGCAGCATCTTCACTTAGACCTTGAGTATTGACTGTGGTTGAGCCATTTGGGTTTTGGCCTGCTTCAATTGTTGCAGCAGGTTTGCGGCTCGCACATCCTGTAACTACAAGAGCAGTCGCTAAGATTGGAAGGGCTAAAAGTTTGATCGATTTCATTCTTCATCTCCATGAAAATTGATGATTATTAAATGACTAGTCATTAAAAAGTTATTTGGGTGCCCAAGCAGGTTCACGGACTTCACCTTGTTCACTTGGTAAATTCATACGGAAACGGCCATCCAGTGACATGATCGACAACAAACCACGTGAACCTTCACGAGTTGCATAGACCACCATCTGCCCATTTGGTGAGAAACTTGGTGATTCATCCAAACTGGTTGGCGTTAAAATATTGGTGACGCTTGAGTTTAAATCTTGAATAGCGACTTTATAGTTACTACCGCTTGGACGGTGAACCAGTGCCAGCTTTTTGCCATCGGCACTGAGCGTACCGCGTGCATTGAATGCGCCACGGAAGGTCAGGCGGTTATAACTGCTATTTGCCAAGTCATAACGGTAAATTTGTGCAGAACCACCACGGTCAGAAGTAAAGATAAATGACTTACCATCTGGTGCATAACGCGCTTCAGTATCAATGGCACTGTCGTTGGTCATACGCTGCAATTGACGAGTTTCCAAGTTCATTTGATAGATTTCTGGGTTGCCATGCATAGAAGCGGTGAACAACATACTTTTCCCATCTGGAGAGAAGCTTGGTGCGCCATTTAGACCACGGAAGCTAGCAAGCTTTTCACGCGCACCTGTGGAAAGGTCTTGGACATAAATTGCAGGGCGTTTGGTTTCAAACGACACATAAGCGATTTTCTTGGCATCTGGAGTCCAAGCAGGCGATAGAATGGGGTCGCGTGACGTTAAAATTGTACGTGGCTGCTCACCATCAGTATCCGCGATTTGTAGTGTATAGCGTTGCTCTGGTGTAGCAGGATTCCGTAGCACATAAGCAATACGACCGCTGAAGTCCCCTGGAATACCAGTTAATGCTTGATAAATAGCATCACTAATCATGTGTGCAGCAGAACGAACGCGTGATGCTGGAACAGTTAATAATTCATTTAAAAGATATTGTTGTTTTTGGACATCATACAGTTGGTAATGAACCTCGTAGCTACCATTTTCAGTGGTTTTTACTGTTCCTGTAACAACATACGGAACACCTGCTGCCTGCCAATTGGCTGCGTTCGGATTATTTATGCTAGCCGTTGCAGGTAAATTTTTTGAAGCGCTGGTAAATTTCCCTGAGCGGTTTAAATCCGTTTCAATAATGGGATAGAGACTGCTGTCATTGCTAAAAGGTACGATTGCAATTTTAGGCGCTTCTTCAGGTGCTTTTGCAATTTCTAAATGAAGCTGAGCATGCGCTTGAGTCACTAAGACTGGACTGAAAGCAGTTAAAATGGCTAGGCTAAGAAGGTGTTTACGCGTCATTTCCATCATTCGTTATTTACTCAAACAAACGGCTTTTATTGTGGGTTTAATTGTTCTACATAATGGCATGATTTTCTAATATTAAAAGCATGAAATTATGACTGATCTGTTATAACACTGTGAAAAATGAGTAAGAATTAAGTCGTTTAAGCGTAAATGCAAAAACGCATAAGTAGATATGTGTGATAAGGGAGAGTGGCGGTTTGCTTATATGGAGTGAAATCTCGACTGAACTTAAAGATATTGCACTGATTGTTATTGAAAGCTAAAACAGATTAAACGTATATAAAATAAGTTATTTGAGTACGTAAAAATACTGTGAATAGGGCTGAAAAAATCCCCCTGATTGTTCAGAGGGATTTGGGTTATTTCGCAGTAAAGGATGAGGTAAAGCTTTGTGCTTGCCGGCGCGCTTCTGGTTCTGAAGGCATTGGATAGGGTGCAGCAGAACGAACAGCTGCTTCGACGCTGGCTTTCATGTCAGGGTCACTGGAGCTCACGATCACAGAGCGTACAGCGCCACTATCCGAAAGCGTGACACGTGCAGTCGCGGTTTTACCCGTTGAACCTGCTGGGGTATCCCAAGCACGCTTAATTTTATTTTCAAAGTCGCGCTTAGCCGTTGAAGCAATTTGCTTTGCTTCAGCTTTTTTTTGAGCGGCTTCTTCGGCAGCTTGTTTTGCAGATGAAGCACGTGCTTCTTCAGCCGGACGCTCTTTCGCTTCAGCATCGGCTTTACGTTTTGCATCAGCGGCAGCCTTGGCTTTTTCGGAATCAGCTTTGGCTTTTGCATCAGCATTTGCCTTAGCTTTATCAGCATCAGCTTTACGTTTGGCATCAGCGTCAGCTTTGATCTTCGCAGCATCTGCTTTAGCTTTAGCATCGGCATTTGCCTTGGCTTTATCGGCATCTGCTTTAGCTTTCGCATCAGCGGCGGCTTTCGCTTTGTCCGCATCGGCTTTACGTTTTGCATCAGCGGCAGCCTTGGCTTTATCTGCATCTGCTTTGGCCTTTGTATCAGCGTCTTGCTTCTGCTTTTTAGCGAGATCCGCTTTCTTTTGTGCCTCTAGCTTCGCTTTTTGTACTGCCTCTGCTTTTTTCAATGCTTCTAAGTTTGCTCGGCGTTTGGCATCTGCTTCGGCTTTCGCCGCTGCATCTGCTTTGGTTTTCTCAACATTTTTAGCTTGCTCCGCTGCACGGGCTGCAGCACGTTTTTGCTGAGCTTGTAATTTTTCAGCTTCAGCCTTTGCACGTGCCTGAATCTGCTGCTGTAATTCAGCTTTACGCGCTGCCGCTTCAGCAGCTTTGGTATCCGCAGCTGCTTTTTGAGCGTCGACCTTTGGCACAACGGGTGTTATTGGTGGCGCGGTTGGGATAACAGGTGCAGGCTCTACAGCGGGCGGAGTAGTTTGTGTGATTTCTTTGGCGACATTTTCATGTGCTGTTTCCGTAAACTCTGTTTCTTCAAGCGTAACAGGCTTTAAGTCCTCAGGTTTGATGAGCACAGTTCTAATTTGCTTCGGTGGCTCTGGTGGTTTACTCATACCAAGATAAAGTAAGCCAACAACAGCAATCACATGGACACCAAAGGTAAATCCAAGCGCGATGGCTTTTTGTTTAAAAGGTGGCTTTTTAAAATCTTTCATAAATTACTTTAATGGCTCTGTGAGTAATCCAACTTGGCTGAGACCCGCTTCTTGTAGGCTGTTCATGAGCGACATGACTTCGCCATAAGAGCGTGACTGTTCACCTTCCACAACAACCGTTAAAGTTTTATTTTCAGCCTGAGCTTGTTGCTGTGCTTCACTTAAAATAGACGTCAATTCAGATAACGCCAAAGGTTCAGCTGAACTGTGTGTTTTATATTTAAGGAAATAGCGGCCTTCTTTATCTAAGCTGACCATTGCAGGTGCATCTTTTGATTCAATGGGGTTGCCATTGGCCTGCGGTAAATCGACATTGATACCGCTCGTAATCATGGGTGCGGTGACCATAAAAATCACTAATAATACGAGCATGACGTCAATATATGGGACGACGTTCATCTCACTTTTTAGTGGTTTTTTAATGCGCTCGAAGCGTCCTGAACGTTGAATTGCCATTAGTCATGTTCCTTAGTTTCACCCAAAGACTGACGTTGTAATAACGCAACCATTTCTTCTGCAAATAAAGCACGATCGGAGTAAACCGTTTCGCCTTTTCCGGTGTAATGGTTAAATGCCAATACTGCCGGAATCGCTGCAAATAAACCAATCGCTGTAGCAATGAGGGCTTCAGCAATACCGGGTGCAACCGTTGCAAGGGTGACTTGATCTACGTCTGCTAAACCGATGAATGCATTCATGATGCCCCAAACAGTACCAAATAAGCCAACATACGGGGCAACAGAACCAATGCTGGCTAAAGCACCTAAGCCTTGTTCAAGTTGGCTTTGGTCACGACTTAGACCGACGCGTAAAATACGTTCTGTGCCTTCAATAGTTTGTGCTGGAGCAGCATTGCGTTTTTTGAGTTTTAAAAACTCGCCTAAACCTTGATAAAAAATATCCTCAAGGCCGACACGTTTGGAGTTAAGTTGCGCATTGTTATACAGCGTATTCAGTTCAGCACCTGACCAAAAAATTTTTTGGAAATGGTCATCGTCTGCCTGTGCTTTTTTATAACTCATGTGTAACTTGGCAATCAGATACCAGCTAAACAGCGAGGCCAAAAGTAAAGCCAGCATTACCAGTTGTACGACTGGGCTTGCTTGTAATATTAGATCTGAAACTTGAAGAGATGATTCGAGTTGAGTTGCCATAGTTACTACATGTGCCAATAATTTTTTTAGTCTTGTCCTAATTCTTTTAGAATCAGTTCGCGGATTTCATCGGGAAGTCGACGTGGTTTCATTTCTGAACTGATACATGCCAATTCGACCTCACCTGATGCAAGCATGATTTCACCACGATAAATATTTTGTTGCAACACAAATGACGTAGCCTTACACGAAACAACACTTGCTGTAACAGTAATTAAATCATCCATTAAAATTGGACGTGAATATTTCACATTAATTTTGTGTACAACGAAGTTATAGTCTTTTTGATGCCAGTAATGATCTACACCAGAAGCTCGTAACCACTCTGTACGGGTACGCTCCATAAAGCGAATATGATTGGCGTGGTAAACAATGCCACCTGCATCAGTATCTTCAATATAGACACGAATGTTGAATTCAAATTTATTCGCCATGAGAGTATTCCGTTTTTCCAGTTGTACGAGTCGATTTAGATTGACTTGGCGCTTTTATATTTAAGGACAGGGTCTTAAAATTGATGCACGTCAAAGTACTAATGCGTCGCAGTTTAGCATTATGAGATTTCACTCCAATGGCACAAGATGTCAAATATTGTGATTCATGACTGTTGGGGGAGTTAAGCGCTGTATGGCTATAAAAATATAAGGATAAGGGAATGAATGGTTATTTTAAGCTGCTGCTTATTTTGGCTGTGGCATTTGCGCTGTGGACATATTGGCTTAAACCTGAGCAAGGAAGCAGAAGTTTAGAGTTATATTCACCGACTGAAAATGTACAGCAAGTTGAAGGCTACACGATTACTTCCTTAGAACCATATGCGGGAGAGTTTCGTGTGTTGGCGCGTGAAAACTATAGGATGGGCCGTGAAGCAGATCTAAGTCCTGTGGATTTTGCTTTGGGTTGGAACGAGATGGCGAAACCTGAAGTCTACAAGCAATTATCCATTACACAAAGTAATCGTTGGTATTATTGGCGTTATGAGAACAATCCACCCATTCCAGTAAATGAGATTGCGTCGAGTAGTGCCAATACGCATTTGATCCCAGCCAATAAAGTTGTTGCACAAAAGCTTGCAGATATTGATGCAGACGACATGGTTTATTTAAAAGGGCAACTGGTTGAAGTTAAGTCGGCTGATGGTTGGACGTGGCGCAGTTCACTGAGTCGGACAGACACAGGAAATGGGGCGTGTGAGTTAATGCTGGTCGAAGAGGTGAGGGAAATTTCTTCTTTATAAATTGTTGAGAGGGAATGCATAGCCAAGGCTTGTGATGGATTCTCGTTTTAAAAAAAGATAATGTTATTTAAATATTTTATAAATGCATACCTAGTATTGTATTAAGAAGCTGACTAATAGAGCGACTAGGTATAACTTTATTAAAACGTGAATATTAACTTAAAATGGCATTAAATTTGCTTTTAGCGTTATGTAATTAAATTAGGGAAATTTACATATGCCAACGCGTTTAGCATTATCTATAGCTGTCACATCTGGTCTTTTAGCACTTTCATCTTTCACTTTTGCTGATGACTTTCAGGTTTTAAAACAACTAGAAAATAAGCCAATGTTATTAAAACAAGGTGAATATCAAGGGAATTATTATGTTCCAAGTACATTAAAAACAATTACATGGGGCTATTTACCAAATAAGAATGCTAAACCAGTATTAACAGTTCCATCGGAAAGTACAGTGACCTTTGATACTGTTTCACATGAAGGATTGCTTGAAGATCAGGGGAGAGATGCTGAAAAGTATTTTTCATCGCATGGGGTTGAATCTGAAAATGTTCTAGATGAAGCAAAATTAATTACGCGCTCCAATTTAAAGCATGATTTTCATAAAGATGGTCCACACATCATCACAGGTCCAATTGCAATTGATGGTGCAATGCCTGGGGATATCTTAAAAGTTGAAATCTTAAAAGTTGAACCACGAGTTCCTTATGGTGTGATTTCAAATAGACATGGAAAGGGTACATTACCTGAGTTTCCAAAGCGTAAAAAGATAGATGGGGCTTCAGCAAATAATCCAGATGCATACGGTAATGTTTCTATCTTTACGCCAATTGAAAAAAATAAAAATGGAGTTTGGGAAGGTGTTTTAAAAACTGATACAGGCCCATCAATCCGCTTTCCTTTAAACCCATTTATGGGGACTATGGGGGTGGCTGCAAATACAAGCGAACCTGTGCATTCAGTACCCCCATCATTTTATGGAGGAAACATTGATATTAATGAGTTAAGTGCTGGGGCAACGGTATACTACCCTGTACAAGTGCCAGGTGCACTGTTCTATACAGGTGATAGTCATTTTGTTCAAGGAGATGGTGAAGTTTCCTTGACTGCTCTAGAGGGGTCAGCGAGGGCAACGTTTAAAATTACGCTGTTAAAGGCGGGCAAGGATAAAGTGCCTGGTAAAACCATTAGACAACCTCTAGCAGAGAATGCGGAGTTTTGGATTACGCCTGGTTTAGACGAAGATTTGGACGAAGCAATGCGTAAATCAACACGTGAAGCGATTCGCTTTTTGG
Organism: Acinetobacter sp. BMW17; assembly: GCF_001592855.1. NCBI lineage: Bacteria > Pseudomonadati > Pseudomonadota > Gammaproteobacteria > Moraxellales > Moraxellaceae > Acinetobacter > Acinetobacter sp. BMW17. The sequence continues at coordinate 178,495 of NZ_LSOD01000040.1, read as the reverse complement.
TTGATGAATATGGTATTTCAGAAGAAATTGCATATGCTTATTTAAGTGCCGCTACAGACTTTGAGGTATCCCAAGTGGTTGATCGTACCAAAGGTATTCATGCCATGATCCGTAAAGCAGACTTTAATGAGTTTAAAGAAACAAAGAATAAATAGTGAATGCAAAAGAAGGTGGCATTAAGCCTCCTTCTTTTGCATTAAACAGGTATTTTAGGGTTTATCCTTCGGTTCGGGCGGTGTCATACCAAACTGCAAATATGCCATATTGGTGGCAATACGGCCACGGGCTGTCCGCATGACATAACCTTGTTGAATCAAATATGGTTCAATCACATCTTCTAAAGTACCTGAGTCTTCAGCCATCGCTGCTGCCAGAGCTTCTACACCACCAGGGCCGCCATCAAAACGTTCAAGTAACATACTCAAATAACGACGGTCTAAAGTGTCTAAACCATCTTTATCGACATTGAGCATATCGAGTGCACGCTGAGCCATATCTTGTGTCACTTCACCAGTACCTTTGACTTGCGCATAGTCACGGACTCGACGCAATAAACGGTTGGCAATACGTGGTGTGCCGCGCGAACGACGAGCAATTTCTCCTGATCCTTCACGCGTAATAGGTACATCCATCAAATTGGCAGAACGAGTCACAATATGCGTCAAGTCAGCGACGGAATAGAATTCAAGGCGTTGCACAATACCAAAACGGTCACGTAAAGGCGAAGTGAGCAGGCCAGCACGTGTGGTTGCGGCAACTAGAGTAAAAGGGGGTAAGTCGAGCTTAATTGAACGCGCCGCAGGACCTTCACCAATCATAATGTCGAGTTGGTAGTCTTCCATGGCAGGATAAAGAATTTCTTCAATCACGGGGGAAAGACGGTGAATTTCGTCGATGAATAGCACATCACCTTCTTCAAGGTTGGTCAGCATGGCTGCCAAATCCCCAGCCCGTTCTAGTACGGGGCCTGAAGTCGACTTGAGGTTTCCACCCATTTCACGGGCAATAATATTGGCAAGTGTGGTTTTACCCAGTCCCGGTGGACCAAAAATTAAGGTGTGATCGAGGGCTTCACCACGACCACGTGCTGCGCCAATAAAGATTTCCATTTGTTCACGAACCACGGGCTGACCGATGTAGTCATCGAGTGAGGTCGGGCGGATAGCGCGGTCGATATGATCTTCGGGTTTTTCGGAACCACCGATGAGACGGTCTTGCATATATTATTTAAACTTTAGGTTAATATGCTTTGTAGCAAAATGTCAGAAAAGAAAGTATATACCTTGGCGGAGTCTTTCCATTTTCAAGCGAAACTCAGGGATAACCTGCGGTTCGCCTTACTTTTGTTTTGGCAAAAGTAAGCAAAACCACCGTCATTCGCAAAACTCATCGAATGAAAGTTCGTATCGACTATATCGCAGAAACATTGATGTGCAAATGTCTCCTGACTCGAACAGTTGCGAATGACACTTACGTGTATCAAATGTCGTCTTGATTGAGATGCTTTATTTATTCATCGATTTGAGTGCAGCACGGATGATGTCACTTGCTTCAGTAAAATCACTTTTTGCAGCATTGACCAATTTCTGTGCTTCTAAAGGTTTGTACCCTAAAGATTGTAAGGCCGCTTCAGCTTCTGCCACGGCAGAGTTGCCTGTGAACTGGATTTGTTCAACAGTTGAGTTGCTTGGCACTGTGCCTGAAGACATCGCTTTAAAGCGATCACGTAGCTCAATCATCAAACGTTCAGCTGTTTTTTTACCCACGCCTGGTACTTTGACCAGTGTGTTGATATCTTCATGTTCAACAGTATGAATGAGCATATCGACACTGAGTGTGGATAAAATACCTAAAGCCATTTTAGGGCCGACACCGTTGACCTTTAACAGTGTGCGAAAAATGATTTTTTCTTGTTGATGCAGGAAGCCGTAAAGCAGTTGAGCATCCTCACGGACTGCAAGGTGCGTCCATAAGGTAATTTTCTGGCCTTTTTGTAGTTGGCAGAAGGTTGTCAGTGGTGTATCAATTTCATAACCAACACCATTTACATTTAAAAGTACAGTGGGTGCTTCTAGTGCGAAGACTTCACCAATAAGACATCCGATCATGTTGTGTGATTCACTTTTTTATCAATGGTTGCATAGTAGTGAGCATTGCGCAGAAAGGCAAAAGACTCATGGAAAATTGAGTTCGGATTGATGGCTTTATCATCAAACTGGATGTTGATGACTTATTTAAATCAATCCTGCCTTATTGCCTTGTAACTCTTGAGACAAGTTGTACGCTTGGTGGTCTGAAAATTTAGAAATAATATCTAAGACCTGCATAATATTTTCATAGTGGTTGCTACCAAAGTGCGCACCAGAACGACATAAAATAGCCATTAAGCGTTGTTCTTTAAAGCTCAATGTTTTATGCGGTGTAGTGAGCGGAATAAAGGCATCTAAAATATTTTGCAAACTTTGATGGGCAATAATTTCCAAACCCGCTTTTTGCGGGTGTTCAAATATTTTATCGCGGGCTAAATCCTTTGCACGGTTAATGCCTAACTCAATATCGGCAGCGCAGTATTGCAGTAAGCTACCCGCCAGTTGTCCGCTTAAAATTTCAAAATGATGCTTAGCAAAAGCCGATGTGACTTCTTCAACCAGACGTTTCATCACCCGTCCGCGCAACGCTGCAATTTTTTGCTGCCATGTAGTATCTGGCATCGACAGTTCAGTTGGTGCGCTGTATTCACCCAGCAAGCTTAAAAAAATCGGTTCAACTTCTTCATAAGACAACATGTTTAAAATAATGCCATCTTCAAGGTCAATCAGGGCGTAGCAAATATCATCTGCTGCTTCAAGTAAATAAGTCAGTGGATGACGACAATAATGATATTCACCTAGTTGAATCAGTCCGAGTTGCTCTGCGATTTGTTGCAGGATTTCTTTTTCTGCCTGATAGCAGCCAAATTTGGCACGTTTACTGGCAGGGGTATTGCCTTGTGATTCGATGGTTTTCGATAGCCACGGATATTTTAAATAAGCCCCAAGTGTTGCATATGTCAGACGCATGCCTCCATCATTAGGGTGATAGTCAATTTTAGTCAGTAAGCGTAGACCTTGGGCATTACCTTCAAATTGACGCACATCGGCTTGTTCTTCTGGGGAAAGTTTCTCTAAAAAGTTGCCATGTGATGCATCGTCAAACCATTCACGAATAGCATATTCACCAGCATGACCAAACGGGGGGTTCCCAATATCATGTGCTAAACAAGCAGCTTGAATAATGGCTCCAACATCGGCAGGGGAAATCCACATTGGTAGTTCATCTTTAATCTTTTCCGCTGCCAGCATGCCAAGAGAGCGGCCAATACAGGAGACTTCAAGCGAATGCGTTAAACGAGTATGAATGCCATCGTGTTGAGTCAGAGGATGGACTTGGGTTTTTCGGTTCAGTTGGCGAAAACTTTGAGAAAAAATAATTCGGTCATAATCTTTGTGAAATGGGCTACGTGCCAATTCGGTATTTTGTTTTTTACTTCCAATACGAACTGTTGAGAGCAGTTCCAACCAACGCATTTGCATCATTTATCGTTATTCAGTAAGTCATTGGCTTCATCATGCCAAAAAAGTGTGACGAGCTCTAGAGGGCTGCGACATAAGTTGTCTTTTAATTTATGCAGTATTAAGTTTTCAGAAATAGAACATCTTAAAGCAGTCATGTTTGTTCTCAAGGAGGCTATCGACTTCGTTATTTGCAGCTTAAAAATCAATTGAAAATGATTTTTAGAACCCAACAAAAGCCCAAAAGACGGGCATCTTTGAAATGTATCCCTTAAAACATTTGTTACTAATCATGTTTGATTTTTAAAGTCAAAGTAAATTGATCTTTTAAAACAAAGAAATCTCACTTTTTTAAGTCGTAGACGACTAGCTGATTTTGGCAATACACAGTAGAATATGCGCTCTCTTCAAGTCACATTGAGGTAGGTTGCCTAGACCTGCCCGTGGAGCCAAAAACAGCATGTTTATCGTTGCCGGTGCACCTGCACACTCTTCTTTTAAGCAAACACAACTTTTAACACGTCTATCGTCTATCAGTTCTGTTCAATCAATAGAAAGCCAATGGGTTTACCTTTTCGACCAAGCGCTCGACGAGCAACAACAGCAATCTGCTTTGCAGCTATTAAATGATGGTGCAACCTTCCAAGTTCGCGAAGCGACAAGTGATGAAGTTCAAGTCCTTGTGACGCCACGTGTAGGTACAATCTCGCCGTGGTCATCAAAGGCAACGGATATTTTTGCTAACTGTAATACCCCGATACACCGCTTAGAACGCGGTGTTTTGTTTACTTTAAAAGGTATTTCTGAAGTATCGGATGCAGTAAAACAAGTTTTACATGACCGTATGACTGAAAGTGTGTTCAATCAAATTGAAGATGCGGCTGCATTGTTCTCTGAAACGGCTCCAAAACCTTTAAACGCAATTGACATATTAGGTCAGGGTAAAGACGCTTTAGTGAAAGCAAACTCTGAGTTTGGTTTTGCACTCTCTGATGAAGAAATTGATTATTTAGTTGCTGCTTTTAACAAACTCGGTCGTAACCCACACGATATCGAACTGATGATGTTTGCTCAGGCAAACTCAGAGCACTGTCGTCATAAAATCTTTGGTTCTGAATGGACAATTGATGGTGAAAAACAGCGATTGTCATTGTTCCAAATGATTAAAAATACTTATAAAGAATCACCGACAGATGTATTGTCAGCATATAAAGACAATGCTTCGGTGATTGTTGGTTTTGATACTCAGCGTTTCTATCCAAAGAAAGATGAAGCGACTGGTCACCACGTTTATAAATACAAGAGCCAAGCCGCTCACATCCTGATGAAAGTGGAAACGCATAACCACCCAACAGCGATTGCGCCATTTGCGGGCGCTGCGACTGGTTCGGGCGGTGAAATTCGTGATGAAGGTGCAACAGGTCGTGGTGGTAAACCAAAAGCAGGCTTAACAGGCTTTACCGTGTCTAACTTGAACATTCCGGGGTTTGAACAGCCTTGGGAAGAAAACTACGGTAAACCATCTCGTATGGCATCTCCGCTTCAAATTATGATTGAAGGCCCATTGGGTGGTGCTGCGTTTAACAACGAATTTGGTCGTCCTGCGTTAAATGGTTACTTCCGAACTTTTGAGCAAAACGTTAATGGCGATGTGAAAGGTTTCCATAAGCCAATCATGATTGCTGGTGGTTACGGTAACATCCGTCCAGACCACGTGGAAAAAGATGCGATTCAACCGGGTGACTTACTGATTGTTCTTGGTGGGCCTGCAATGCTGATCGGCCTTGGTGGCGGTGCTGCATCTTCTGTGGACAGCGGTAAACTGGGTGAAAACCTAGATTTTGCTTCTGTACAACGTGAAAACCCTGAAATGGAACGTCGTTGCCAAGAAGTGATTGATGCATGCTGGCGTATGGAAGACTTCAACCCAATCGTGTCTGTGCATGACGTGGGTGCAGGTGGTGTTTCTAACGCAATGCCTGAATTGGTGAATGACCACGAACTGGGTGCGATTCTTGATTTACGTAAGATTCCTTCGCTTGAGCCAGGCATGTCTCCAATGGAGATCTGGTCAAATGAAGCGCAAGAGCGTTATGTATTGGCGATTCGTCCAAGTTCTTTAGAATTATTTGAATCATTATGTGCACGTGAACGTTGTCCGTTTGCCGTTTTAGGTGAAGCAACTGAAGCGCGTCAATTGACGGTGAACGATCCATTGTTTGATAACAAAGCCGTGGATATGCCAATGCAAGTCATGCTGGGTGGCACACCTCGTATGAGCCGTTCGTATGAAACGATTGAACGTCAAGGCGACGACTTTGATGCATCTAAAGTTACAGATTTGAAAGATGCGATTTACCGTGTGCTTAAAAATCCAACGGTTGCATCGAAATCATTTTTGATCACCATTGGTGACCGTTCAATTACAGGTATGGTTGCACGTGATCAGTTTGTAGGTCGTTGGCAGGTTCCTGTTGCCGATGCAGCAGTAACGACAACAAGCTTACAAGGTTATACAGGTGAAGCAATGGCGATGGGTGAACGTCCGCCTGTTGCCTTGTTAAATCCTGCGGCATCTGCGCGTTTATCGGTTGCAGAGTCGATTTCAAATATTATGTCTGCAAAAATCGACCAGATCAGTGACATTAAATTGTCTGCAAACTGGATGGCGGCGGCAGGGCAAAAAGGTGAAGACCAAGCTTTATTCGAAGGTGTAAAAGCCATCGGTATGGAAATGTGTCCTGCATTAGGTATCGCAATTCCTGTAGGTAAAGACTCATTGTCTATGCGTACAACGTGGAATGACGAAGGCGAAGATAAATCTGTGACCTCACCGATGTCAGGTGTAATCACAGCTTTTGCTCCTGTGACTGATGTACGTAAAACCTTAACGCCTGAATTGAAAAATGAAGAATCAGTACTTGTCCGTATTGATCTTTCTAAAGGTCAGTTCCGTTTAGGCGGTTCGATCTTAGCTCAGGTTTATAAAGCGATTGGTTCAGTAACACCAGATGTAGATAGTTTTGATGACTTCAAAGCATTCTTTGCCTTGGTTCAAGACTGGAATAACCGCGGCTTAATTAAGGCTTACCACGACATCGGTGATGGTGGTTTGCTTGCAACTGTTGCGGAAATGATGTTTGCAGCACGTCTCGGTGTGGCTTTAGAAGATCAATCAACTGAAAGTTTATTTGCAGAAGAAATTGGTGCAGTGCTTCAAATCAGCGCGTCTGATTGGGCAACACTTGCAGAAGAAGTTGCGGCATCTACATTACGCGATGCAATTGCGGTTATTGGTACTGTAAATAATACAGATCAATTGACTGTAAATGGCTTAGTGCTTGAACGTGCAGACTTGCAAGTGGCGTGGACTGAAGTGTCACATCAGATTCAACGTCTACGTGATAACGTGGAAACAGCGGATCAAGAATTTGCATTGATCACGGACAAATCACATGCAGGTATTATTGCAAAACCTACATTTGATTTGAACGAGCCAATCGAAGCGCCGTACATCAACGAACGCCGTCCAAACATGGTGATCTTACGTGAACAAGGCGTAAACGGTCATGTTGAAATGGCTGCGGCATTCGACAAAGTTGGTTTCAATACTGTAGACGTGCACATGAGCGACTTGCTTGCAGGTCGTATCAGCCTAGATGACTTTGAAGGTCTTGTGGCATGTGGTGGTTTCTCTTACGGTGACGTAATGGGTGCTGGTGGTGGTTGGGCGAAATCAGTTTTGTTCAACCCAAAACTTCGTGACCAATTTGAAAAATTCTTCAATCGTGACGAAACGTTCTCTCTTGGTATTTGTAATGGCTGTCAAATGTTGTCGCAATTGGCGCCACTGATTCCGGGTGCTGAAGCTTGGCCGCGTTTCCACCGCAACACTTCTGAGATGTTTGAAGCGCGTGCAGTAAACGTTCGTGTTGAAAAATCGAACTCTGTATTGTTAGAAGGTATGGAAGGTTCAATCCTGCCGATCGCAGTTGCACATGGTGAAGGTCGTGTGGTAACAAGCGCGGATAACTTGGCTGCATTAAATGCAGGCAATCAAGTGATCTTGCGTTATGTCGATAGCCAAGGGAACCCGACTCAACACTATCCAATGAACCCGAATGGTTCACCAGAAGCGATTTCAGGTGTCACATCGAAAGATGGTCGTGCAACGATTATGATGCCGCACCCTGAACGTAACTTCCGTGCGGTACAGCATTCTTGGAAGCCTGAAGAGTGGACGGAAGATGGTGCATGGTTACGTATGTTCCGTAATGCACGTAAGTTCATTGGTTAATTTGAAGTCTGTGTTTTGAAAAGCCACCTTCGGGTGGCTTTTTTATTGAATTAATTTTTTTGTTTTTTGAATTTTTATTTCTCCCGTTGAAGTTGGTTTAGATTTTGCTTTTATATTTATGTGAAAGTGATATTGTGTAATAAGTGCACAAATATCATGCAAAATAGAAGAAAGATGGATTACTAAACAATTTCAGTATCAACACTTATGTATGAGGTGATGACATGATTAAAACAGTTACATACGAAGCAGTCGATAAGTCTGCGTTACGTAAAAAAGGATGGAAGTTGTTTGCTGTGATTTTGAGCTTGCAATTGATCTTTTTGATTTTGGGGTATATGTTGCAGATGTGATTTTGAGAATAAAAAAAAACCGCCGAGAGGCGGTTTTTTATTGAATGTACTATTTATATAAAATAGACTGCATTTTTAGTTGGCGTAATTTTAAACAAAATTTATATCTATATGACTTTACTTTTCATGGGCGAAAAGTAACAAAAGCCCTTTGTTCGTCTGATGGGGCATCCTTGTTCACAGTTTGACGGGCGACATCTATGTCACAAGTCATGTGATTGAATTTAGCCTTTGAAAATGTTTTCATAAAAGTAGTAAAAGTCACTGGTCTTTTTAAATTGAGAAATTTGTGTTGAACCAGGATAAAGTTGTGACGGTACCTCAATTAAAAAACCAAAGTTTACTAATTCCATATTGGGATTTTTAATATCATATTCGAATTCAGGATCATCACGATTGGTTTCTATGGTGTAAATTTCCTCTATTAGGTAAATTAAATGGCTATTTAATCTAGTAATAATATATGTATATTTATCAAAAATTTGCTTTGAAATACTAAGGTTTTTAAACAGTACAGAAGCACGGCCTATCATTTTTGCTTGTTTTTCTAGGTAGGTTTGATCAAGTATTCCTAAAATTTCAATGCTTAATTCTAAATTGTCCTTGTCTTTAAAAAACTTTTCGATAAACCCAACATTTATATTTTCTGCTTCTTCAATAAAAGCTAATAATTGTTTTTGTTCTTTCAAAGTACGAAATTTAGTATAGCTTTCAATTGAACCTGTAATTAAAGATGCAAAAGGGATAGATTTAATTGTGTCTTCTAGCAGAGTATTGGCTGTTTTAAAGATAATTTCATCTGCTAAATTTTCAGTTGTTGTTAAAGCAAGTTCACGGGCAATATTTTTATTAGACATAGGTACAGTCGATCAATATGATTGATGTGATATTAATAAAATCTACATTAAAGCGCTATGCTCAAACTCATCTACTATGTCCCCGAATCTCATCTTGAATCCACCAAACTTGCGATTTTTGAAGCAGGAGCAGGTGGTATAGGGAATTATGAACACTGTGCATGGCAAGTTTTGGGCACAGGGCAGTTTAAACCTGTAAAAGACGCAAATCCGTTTATAGGTCAGTTAGATGCTTTGGAGCAAATTCCAGAGTGGCGGGTGGAAACCATTGTTCCAGAGGAAAAAGCTTCTGCTGTGACAAAGGCTTTAAAATTAAGTCATCCCTATGAAGAACCAGCTTTTGAGTTTATTCAAATCGTGGATATTTAATCTTAAAAGAAGTTTGTGGCGGAGTCTTAAGGTTTAATATTTAATTGAGACTTTAACCTTCGGTTCGACCTACTTTTCTTTCGGGAAAAGTAGGCAAAACCATTGTCATCAGCAAAACTCGACTGCTTTCATCATTTGATTAAATAAGTCGCAGAAACTCTATGATAGGTATTTAGGTTAGCTCGAACAGTTGCTGATGACCTTAACGCGTATCAAACTTTTGCAATCACTGTAATTAAGACAGCAGCTAAACCTTCTGAATAAATAACTCACGATCAAAACGATACTGCGGGAAAAACACACCGTCTTCTGCACGCTCACCTGCACCAATCACCATCACAGGGTATTGCTGATCATTCAGATTTAACAGTTTACGCACCAAAGGCTCATCAAAACCTTCCATCATACAACTATCGAAACCATAAGCCCGTAAAGCTAGCACTAGGTTCTCACAAGCTAAAGCTGTGGTTTTACTTGCCCAAAGCTTAGCATCGGCTTGATTAAATGCAGTTACAGGCAGTTGTTTGTCTAAGCTACGTGCAATTTTGAAAGCCACTTTCTTAAAGTTACCCAGTGCATTTAAGTAACCTGTCTTATAGTTATAAGGAATGAACTTATAATATTTCTGTACAGTCGCAGGCGCTTCAGGAAAAGGGAACTCTGTAATGTTGCGTTTTGCCATTTCATCATTACGGTCTGTACGCGCGACACACACGATCAGTTCTGACGCAGTTTTTGCCGCAAGCTGATTTAGACAAGCTTTGACCAGCTGTTTTTTCTTAGTGGGATTCTGCACCACATAAAAAGTCCAAGGCTGTAAGTTAGATGAGTTTGGTGCAAGTAGGGCCAAATCTAAACAGTCATCAAGTACTTCAGTTGGAATTTCTTTCTTGGTAAATTTGCGAACCGAACGGCGGCTTTGGATGACTTTCTTAAAATTTTCAACATCGATACCTTGTGGTGCAGGCTCAAAGTAACGCTTTTTTTCTGTAGTGTTCGACATAAGTAGTTTTTCCGAATGGGTTCTTAAATATGTTGGGACGGAAAATAAAAAAACCACTGTGTAATATGCAACACAGTGGTTTTTAGTCATTCAACGATGAAGGATTAGTTGAACTGGGTGAAATCAGGTTTACGCTTTTGCATAAATGCTGATACGGCTTCCATCATTTCTGGAGAGCCGACACGATCCATGAAAATTTCAGCTTCATGATCAATCCAAGCCACAATTTCATTTACATTGTGTTTCATCAAAGCTTTAGACTGCACTAAAGAGGCTAAAGGTAAAGCAGACAATTGTGCCGCTTTTTTAGCTGCTGCTGCATAGACATCATCTTCAATACTATTCACAAGGTTTGCAGCAACTGCAGTTGCACTGTCAAACTTCTGAGCGGTCAGCAGTAATTCAGCAGCTTTGTGATAACCTGCTTGTTCTACCAATAATTTGCTTGAAGCGCCTTCTGGAGATAAACCAAGGCTGACAAATGGAATTTGGAATAGGGCAGTGTTGTCGCTATAAACCAAGTCACAATGTAACAGGATCGTTACCCCAATACCAATCGCCACACCACGTACAGCCGCAATCAACGGTTTAGAAAATTTTGCCGCAGATTTAAGTAAAATAAATGGAGGGCCTTCAGCCGCAGGTGCTTGACCTTTTTGCGCTGCAGATTTCATAAAATCTTGCATGTCGTTGCCTGCGGTAAAGTCCGCGTCTTCTCCACGTAGAATGACAGCACGAACGCTATTGTCTAGATCTGCTTCATCTAAAGCTTTTGCGATCCACAAATAAAGCTCGCCATATAACGCATTCTTTGCTTCAGGACGGTGAATGGCTAATGTCAGTACGCCATTGTCTAATTTTGCATTCAAATGTTGATGAGGTTGTTGAATACAGCTCAGTGTCATCGTACTATCCTTGCTAGAAAGTTTGGTTTAATTTTATGGGCTCATTATGTCGCATAATTTTATGATCGACACAACTGACCAGTTCATAAAAAAGTAAAAGATTTATGCCATATACATTTGATTATCTCGTATTCATTGGTCGCTTCCAGCCATTTCACTTGGCGCATATGCAAACCATTAAGATTGCTTTAGAGCAAAGTGAAAATGTCATTTTGGCTTTAGGCTCTGCGCAAAATGAACGAAATACGAAAAATCCATTTTTAGCATCTGAACGTGAAGAAATGATTTTATCGAACTTTTCAGAAGCGCATCAAAAACGGATTCACTTTGTACATGTAATTGATGTTTATAATGATGTTAAATGGGTGCAATTGGTAAAAAAATTAGTGAATCATGTAGTCACACCTGATTCTAAAGTTGGACTCATTGGCCATTTTAAAGATGATTCCTCGTATTATTTACAGCTTTTTCCTGAGTGGCAAATGGTTGAGCTCGATAGTCTACAAGACGCGATGTCTGCAACCCCCGTTCGTGAAGCTTATTATCGAGGTGATATTTTAGAGCAGGCGTTTCCATTGGGAACCAGTGAGTTTTTACATAAATTCCAACAAAGTGAAATATATAAACAGTTACAACACAAATTTTTAACTCAGGACCCATCCAATTTAGACTAAGGTTCTCAGTCGAATAAAAATATTTCGACGAGGATCGAGTTCAATGGATAGAAAACAACAGACGAAACAGATTGCACGTTATGCGGTCATTAAAAATGCTTTGCTGATTGCAGGTGTTACATTTGCATTCAGCACTCAAGTGCAGGCCCAGTCATGGACATTGACACCTCAGAGTAATGTAGGCTTTGAAATTAAATCCTTGGGCGTGACCGTTGTAAGAGCTAAGTTTAATCGGGTGCAATCCAGCATGCAGTTTGATGCTAAAGCACCACAGCATGCTTCAACGAATTTTGTCATGGATGTAAATAGCCTAAGCTTGAGTAAACCTTCACTGAAAAATATCATTTTGGGTGAAGATTTGTTTTATGCATCCAAGTACAAAACCGCTAATTTTAAAAGCACCAGTTTTAAAGACTTGGGTGGTGGTCAATATAATATTGTCGGAAACTTAACACTTCGCGGCATTACCAAGCCAGTTAGCTTTAGCACCACACTAAAACCGAGTGCCAATAATGCCAATCTACTGGATGTCCAGTCCTCCGCCGTGATTAACCGAAGTGACTTTGGCATGAAAAAAGCCATTGGGGGTGTAGGCGAAAAAGTGAATATTCAACTGTCAGGGCAGTGGAAAGTGCAATAGAGGCTTCATATCTTAAAGACCTACATTCAGGTCTTGTTTAATTCATCGCTGCGTGAGCCTGTTCAATCAAGAGATCTGTTAGCTGATTTAACTGCATCGACTGCTGTTTCCAATGATGCCAATACAAAGGCAAATCGATATTGAGTTGAGGATCTACCTCAACCAATGAGCCATCCTGCAAACGCGGTTTGGCTTGGTAATAGGGCAACCAACCATAGCCGAGTCCCATCGTAACCGCATCAAAAAATGCACTGGAAGATGGAATAAAGTGATGTGGATATTGAGTTGGATTGAGTCCAAACTTTTGTTGGATATACGCTGTATGGAGTTGATCTTTTGCATTAAAGATCAGTGCAGGGGCTGCACGTAGAGACTCTCGGTTGACACCTTGTTTAAACCATTGCTGCGCAAAAGTTGGCGTGGCGACAAAACGATAGTTCATATCGCCAATGTATTTCGCTACGCAGCCTTTCATGGCTTGTGATTCATCTGTCACGCAGGCATTCACCAAACCGGCTTCAAGTAAGTGATGGGTTTGCGATTGATCATCGACCTGAAAATGCACCACGATCTTTTGTTCAATTAATGTTGACTGTAGCAATGGCAACAGCCATGTCGCTAAGGAGTCGGCATTGGTTGCAATGTTGATTTGATAAAAAGCAGAGGTGTTCATATGACCCGTGAGGTTCTGAATGAAACTTTGCTCTAACAGTCGGCTATGTTGCAAATAATGTAGCAGCGATTGACCTGCTTGTGTCGGGCGGCAAGGTCTTTCCCGCACAATTAATAAATGCCCCAAACTTTTTTCTAGGCTCTGTACGCGTAAAGTGACGGCAGAAGCAGTAATGCATAGCTGTTCGGCAGCAAGGTCAAAACTTCCCGTTTCTGCCACTGCTAAAAATGCGTCGCACTGTTTGTGATTCAGCATATCAAGGCTCGCTTTAAACTAAAAATATTTTAGTTATATTGATATTTTCTAAATAATACTTAATTTAACTAAAAATGAAAGATAATCCTGACATCATCAATTAAGTTGAAAAGTCAAAATGTTAAGTACATATGTACAAGGGCTTGCAGTTGGGATGAGCCTGATTATTGCCATTGGGGCGCAAAATGCATTCGTGCTAAAACAGGGGCTCAAAAAGCAGTTTGTTTTTTGGGTATGTTTTGTCTGTGCACTGTCGGATTCGATTTTAATTGTCTTAGGTGTTTCGGGTTTTTCAAAAGTGCTTCAGAACTATCCTGAAATTATTCAGTTTTCCAAATGGGCAGGGGCACTTTTCCTGTTTTGTTACGGATTCCAACATGCACTGCGGGCATTCAAATCACAGCAGGGCTTGGAGGCAAGTTCCATCGAAAAGCATCATCTAATGAATATTGTTTTGCTGTGTTTGGCGCTGACTTGGCTTAATCCGCATGTTTATTTAGATACGGTTATTTTACTGGGTTCTATTTCAACTCAGTTTGAGCAACCTGCGTACTTTGCTTTAGGGGCTGTGTGTGCATCTTGGTTGTTTTTCTTTGCTTTGGGCTATGGTGCTCGTGTGCTTATCCCCATTTTTGCAAATCCGAAAGCGTGGAATGTACTGGATGCGATCATTGCTCTGGTGATGTGGGGGATCGCCATTTCACTGCTTGTGAAATAAAAGCGTGTGCAAAAAACTATAAATTAAAAAATCACAAAAAACAAAGCCCGCATCTGCGGGCTTATATGCATTAAGCTTGTAATCCTTTTAAGTCTTCTAAAACTTGTTCAGCATGTCCCGCAGCTTTTACTTTACGATACTCTTTAACCAGCTTACCGTTATGGAAAATAAAAGTTGAGCGCTCAATGCCCATCACTTTTTTACCATACATATTTTTTTCTTTAATCACATCAAAGTGTTTACACAGCACTTCTTCTTTGTCGCTGATTAAATTAATGGTTAGGGCCTGCTTTTCCGTAAAATTCTGGTGTGCTTTAACCGAGTCACGTGAAACACCAATGATTGTGGTTTGTAGGGCATCGAACTGATCTTTTAAACATGAAAAACCAACGGCTTGAGTTGTGCAACCAGGCGTTGAATCTTTCGGGTAAAAATACACAATCAGCCACTCAGTCGGCACTTCAGTTAAGTTCACTTCACCCGTTGTGGCTGGAAAGTTCTGATTTGGAAGTTGGATGGTATCAGTCATGTTCTATCCTTAAATGTCACGGTGTTCTAATTCAAGTGGTAAAAAGGCATAATTTTCGTGATACAGAATATCACCTTTAACGACCGAAAGTGGATGTTTGAAAATCGGGCCATCAATCACCGTAGTGTGGAATTCACCCGCTTCGCCGCATGGATCAATGCCTCTTGCAACCAGTTCATTGACATATTCAAGGCTAAGCACTTGACCTAAGTCTTCAACTGTCATGCCTAAGTTTAAGTTGACCGTAACGATGATGCTTTGAAAACCAAGCTGAATAAACTCATGCACAATGTCTGAACGTGGACGTTGCCACAATGGCATACATAAGCTGAGCTTACTTTTGTCACACACAGATTGATTCCATTCGGCATGTGCCATTAAATCAATATCACCTGTGACTAAGCTTTCTGCCCCAAGAGCTTGAGTTTTTTGCAACAGTTGAATGAACTGGCTTTCATAGTCTTGCCATGTTGCGGAGGCACTGTAGATGGGAAGCCCAATTGCTTTTGCCTGTGCATGAATAATATCGAGAGACATTCCATGTGAGCGTGATTTCAGACCTTGGTCTTCTAACATGACAATTAATGCAACAGGTTCCCCCATTTGCATCGCTTGGTATAAAGCAAGGCTGCTGTCTTTTCCACCACTATATGACGCAACAAATTTGCGATTTTGGGCGCGTGTATTCCATTCGGTGAACATATTTTCAGGTTCTATCTATTTTGAACATATAAAAAAGCCTGCATAGAGCAGGCTTCATTCACATTCAGTGAATTATTTTTTCGGAGCAGCTTTCATTGCTTCTTCAGTTAAAGATTTTAATTTACCTGTTAACTGTGGACCGAAACATGCTTGTAGGTCGTTATTTTGCTTTTGTACAAAAGCTAAAGTAGACGGGCTTTTCTTTTGGTTGATCGCACTTTGGATTTCCCATTTTTGTGCATTGGTCAACTTACCATCAGCTTCAACTGCACAAGTACAGTATTTGCTTACTTCTGCTGCGCTAAGCTTTTTGCTTTTTGCAGTTTCTTCTTTACAAACATTAATTAATGCCGATTTTACATTGCTGCTTTTATACGCTTCTTGTAATTTGTTCGATTCAGCAGCATTTGAAGCTGTAGCGAACAATGCAGCTGCAGACACCAATGTAGAAAGCAAAATGTTTGATTTTAAATTTTTCATAAACTGTACCTTGTCGTTACGGTATATAACGCGTTGGGTCTGTTACGCCAGCATCTGCAAAACCTTCTTTACGAAGGCGGCAGCTGTCGCATTTCCCACAAGCACGTCCTTGGTCATCTGCTTGGTAGCAAGACACCGTTTGACTATAGTCTACGCCATGTTCTATACCTAAGCGAATAATATTTGCTTTGGATAAATGTAACAGAGGTGTTTCAAATTTAAGAGGTTTTCCTTCAACGCCAACCTTGGTTGCAAGGCGAGCCATGTTGGCAAATGCCTCAATAAATTCAGGTCGACAGTCAGGATACCCTGAATAATCAACAGCATTAATACCAATCACAATGGCTTCGGCATCTAAAACTTCTGCTGCTGCTAGGGCATAAGATAAGAAAATCGTGTTACGTGCTGGAACATAAGTTACAGGAATACCGACTTGTTCATGATCTGGAACATCAATGCTATGGTCTGTTAACGCAGAACCGCCCAAATTACCTAAGTCGATATTAATGACACGATGTTCTACGCCTGCTTTTTTTGTCAGTTCGCGTGCGGCATCGAGCTCAGTGGTTGAGCGTTGACCATACATAAAGCTGAGCGCTGTACAGTCATACTGTGCTTGCGCCCATGCTAAACAAGTTGTTGAGTCTAAACCGCCAGATAACAAAACTATGGCACGAGGGCGCATACAAATTTCTCCAAATATAAATTAAAGATGAATAGGCAATGTATTAACGACCAGTTTCGTCATTCCAAAGCAACTTGTGGAGTTGGAGTTGGAAGCAAACAGGGAGATGGTCTTCTAATATCCATTGCGCTAAGTCACGCGCAAGTTGAGGTAAACGAGCAGCACCTTTCTCAACGGCAAAAGCAGGAGAGAACCATACTGTGCTGACTTTTTCATTGAGTTTATAGTCTTCAACTTGCTGTTTTGACCATTCATAATCTTCACGGTTACAAATTACAAACTTGATTTGGTCGTGTTGGGTTAAATGGTCCAGATTCGAAAGCAAATTTCGTGCAACTTCACCTGAAGTTGGAGTTTTCAAATCTAATACTTTTGAAACACGTGGATCAACCTTAGACACATCTAAAGCACCACTGGTTTCCAAAGAGACTTCACAGCCAAGGTCAGCAAGACGTTGCATTAAAGGCAACGCATTGGGCTGTGCAAGAGGTTCACCACCTGTCACGCAGACATAAGGGGTTTTAAAATCAAGTGTGGTTTGAATAATCTGATCTAAAGATTGGCGTTCGCCACCTTCAAAGGAGTAGGTTGTATCGCAGTAAGTACAACGTAGTGGACAACCCGTTAAACGAATAAAAACTGTTGGCAGCCCTGAGGTGTTGGCTTCCCCTTGCAAAGAATAAAAGATCTCCGTGATACGTAGACCCGCAGAAGGATCAGAAACAGGGATAGCAGAAGATCGAAGCGTATTCATAGCAAAATTAAACCACAGGTTAGAAAAACAAAAATCTCTACGGCTAGTCTTAACCGTAGAGATGAGGAACTTGAGTTCCGCACGACAACTAAAAATTATTCGTCGCGTAGTAAATCGTTCAAGCTCGTTTTAGAACGTGTTTGTGCATCTACTTTTTTCACGATGATTGCAGCATACAGGCTGTAAGTACCGCATTTAGAAGGTAAGCTACCTGCAACTACAACAGAACCTGCTGGTACACGGCCGTAGTGAATTTCGCCAGTTGCACGGTCAAAAATCTTAGTCGATTGACCAATGAACACACCCATAGAAATCACAGAACCTTCTTCTACGATCACGCCTTCTACGATTTCAGAACGTGCACCGATGAAGCAGTTGTCTTCAATAATCGTTGGGTTTGCTTGAAGTGGCTCGAGAACACCACCAATTCCTACACCACCAGATAAGTGGACGTTTTTACCAATTTGAGCACATGAACCCACAGTTGCCCATGTGTCAACCATGGTGCCTTCGTCAACATATGCACCAATGTTCACATAAGAAGGCATTAACACCACATTTTTCGCTTGGAAAGAACCTTTACGTGCAACCGCAGGAGGAACAACACGTACGCCAGCCGCTTTAAACTGTTCTTCAGTCCAACCTGTAAATTTGGTATCTACTTTGTCGTAGAATTGAAGGTCACATGACTCAATTGGTTTGTTGTCATTTAGTTTGAATGATAAAAGTACAGCTTTTTTCACCCATTGATGAACAACCCACTCACCATCAATTTTTTCAGCAACACGTAATGTCCCGTTATCTAAACCAGCAATGACTTCTTCAACTGCTGCACGAACTTCAGCAGGACAGTCCGCTGCTGTAAAATTCGCACGGTCTTCAAACGCTTGTTCAATAATTGTTGAAAGCTGAGACATGATCTTCCTTCCAGAAAAAAAATTTTCCTGATTTTACACTAAATTGTGCAGAGAATAGATGAAAAAACAGCATAGGATCGGAAATAATAATGAATGATTGGAAATACGACTTTTAGGGCTGTTCGAGTAGAGCAGTTAAGTAAAGAATTGCGATTTACAACAACAATAAAATCTAAAATGTATCAAAAAATAACAAAAATAGCCTAAATCTTGAATAAAAAATAGTCCGAGACTGTTCTAAGATGACCTCATCAAAAAATGGTAATTGATGTAAAAATATCTTTGCTTGGAGGAGAAAAAACATGAAATCATTACGTTTAGTTGCAATCGCAGCAGCAATGTCGGCGGTCGCAGGTACAGCTTTTGCTGATGATGCAGTCGTAAAAGATGGTTATGCTTTTGACCAAAATAAATTAATTCCTACTGGTGTTCGTGCTGAAGTCGGTACAACAGGTTATGGTGGCGCTTTGTTGTGGACAGCTAACCCATATGTGGGTTTAGCTTTAGGTTACAACGGTGGTGACATTTCATGGTCTGATGACTTGTCTATCAACGGTTCAAAGTACGATATGGATATGGACAACAGCGTTGGTTATTTAAATGCTGAGATCCGTCCTTGGGGTGCAAGTACAAATCCATGGGCGCAAGGTCTTTATGTCGCTGCTGGTGTTGGTTATATTGATAATGAATATGAGCTTGATCGTCGTGTAAAAGCAGGTGAAGGTTTCTCTGTGAACCATACAGACTTCGTTGCTGGCGCGAACGGTGCACATATTAATGGTAAGATGAAATATAAAAACGACTTCGCTCCATACGTTGGCTTAGGTTTAGCGCCGAAAATCAATAAAAACTGGGGTGTGTTTGGTGAAGTGGGTGCATACTACACAGGTAATCCAGAAGCTAACTTAACGTTAGTAAGTGGTGGAGCTCCAGATAATGCTACACGTGGTTCACTTGTAGATAACATTGCTACTGATGAAGAAAAAATCCGTACAGATGATAAGCATGAGTGGATGCCAGTTGCAAAATTGGGTGTAAGTTACCACTGGTAATCAACACATAAAAAAACGAGCTTCGGCTCGTTTTTTTATGTCTGATTTTAGCTAAAGTCTTTAAAAATGATGGGCTAACTTGAGTCCAAAGATCCATGCATCATTATCATTCAGCGCTGAAAGACCTGTAATGTTTGCCAGTGGGTTTGAGTCGGAAGATGTTTTGGACTTCTTAAAACGCAAATAATATAGACCAGCTGCAATATCAAACTGAGTGTTATATGTGTACATGCTGCCTAGACCAATGCCTTGATAACCATCACTTGGATTAAGCGTAGATGCAGGATTATTAATCCCAGAGTCCCAGAGTAGCTCCATAGAACTCAGCCACTTTTTATTCCATACGTGTGCCAGGCCAAGTTTTGCAGACCATTGATCTTCATTGTATTGAATGAGTTTGATATCTTTGGCTTCTGGGTACAACATCGCTGCATAATCGATCACGGCTTTAAATTTGGGTGGTTGAATGACAAAGTCTTGCCAATTCACCCAGCGTAACGTCCCATACAAGATATTTTGATAGGGAAGTCCTGTCATGAAATCAAGATTTACCGATTGTGGTGTTTTCACCTCCATTACATTGGGTGTGTCTACGCCGATCTCGATAGATTCTGTTGTAGTGATTTCATGTTTAATCGCTGAGCGATAAGTCAAAGATGTTCTAAAATAATATTCAGGGATTTGATAACTAATACCTGCTAACCAGCCCAAGCTTTCATCTTGTTTAAACTCGGCATCATAGCCATCAAACACAGAATAGGCCTGACCTTTCGCTTTTAAAGAGCCTGCAAAACTTTGATAGCTTAAACCACCATAGATTTCCCATTGTGGGTTGAATTGGTAGCCTAAAAGCGAACTCAAATTATGACTTTCAAAGTCGATATCGGCAGATTCAACCTCATAACTTTCACCATAAATCTTTGGGCGATAGTGATAATCGATGTCTACAGCAAAAGGCTGGTCATAAATGACAGCAAATTTGAATTGAGGATTTAGTTGTAGTTTTAGTGCAGCTCCCAGCATTACTTGTTCATTGCTTAAATTGCCTGTTGAAAAGTCAGTGATGCCAAACTGTTGCAGTGTCTCGATCTGTTGAACTTGGCCAGAAACATCTGGGTCAATATAAGCCAGAGAAATTTCTGCATAATTTCCATGTTCAAAAAAGGGTTGTATCGTTTGGCCTGAACGTTCAAAAGCAGCAGCAAAGCATGATCCCGACGAATATAAACATAAACAAAGTAATGGAGAGCCCAACAGATTTATATTCACTGTCATTGCTCATCAATATTTTTATCAATTGATCAAATAATACACTATACCCATTTAAAGTATATGGTTTTAAAAATAAAAAAAGAGGCTTGGAGGCCTCTTTTTGAAAATAAGAATGGTTTAGTCTTCTGGATAAGCCACTCTTTTCAGTGCTTTAATGTCTGCATCTGGCGAGCAGAGTGAGATAAATTCATAGCCATAGCCACGCAGGAGGTGACCTTTACGCACTGCAATCCATGTGGTATTGAGACCAAAAATATCGGTTGGAATTTGTTTTAAACGGTAGTCACGCTCAACGTCATATGCCACATTGTTGACAATACCAACACCCATATTCAGTTCGACATAGGTTTTAATTACATCGGCATCTAAAGCAGACATTACGATGTCGACATCCACACCAGCATCTTCAAAAGCTTTGTCAATTTTTGAACGGCCTGTGAAACCACCGTGATAGGTAATCAGTGGATATTCCGCCAAGTCTGCAATGCTAATATTTTGCTTGCTCGCCAGTGGGTGGCTTTGCGGGGTAATAATACTATGCTGCCAATTATAGAACGGCACGCTAGCCAGATTGTCTTCAGTGGTCAGTGACTCAGTTGCGATACCAATATCAGCTTCACCTTGTAGAAGCATTTCGGTAATTTCAACAGGGCTGGCTTGTTGCAAAATAAGATGAACTTTTGGAAACTCTTTTTTGAATTGATTGACAATTGGTGGTAGCACATAACGCGCTTGTGTATGTGTAGTCGCAATCGTCAAGGTGCCTTCATCGACACGGTTAAAATCATCTGCAAGACGCTTAATATTGTCTGCGTCGACCAACATGCGTTCAACAATACCTAGTAGTGCTTGGCCAGGTTCAGTTAAACCTAGTAAGCGCTTACCTTTACGAATAAAAAGTTGTACGCCTAATTCATCTTCTAGGTCTTTAATGTGTTTACTGACGCCTGATTGAGAGGTATACAGTGCAGCAGAGGCTTCGGTGAGGTTGAAGTTTTGTCTCACCGTTTCTCGAATAATTCTGAGTTGTTGAAAGTTCATAGTTTTGGATCTCTTTTATGATGAATGAAGCATTCAACATGCCCCATTCAATTGGTCTTAAGCCGCAGGTTTTGCAAATAAATGCAAGTTTGATGGGCTTAACCATACCGTTTGATTAGGTCTAAATTGGTGTAATTTTGCTTCTTCAGAAGTCAGGGATATTTCAATCAGTTTGCCTTGGCGATCATGGAGCTCTGCAACCACTTTGCCCGCGATCCATAATTCTCGAACGAACGTTGCTTGGATGGCATTGTCTTGCGGCTGTGCATGAATACGTAATTCATCTGGACGGGCAAAGGCAATCACGTCGCCCGAAGGTGCATTGCGTAAAGAGTCTAATTGAATACGGTCTTCACCAATTTGGATCGTCCCTGCGTTATTTTGACCTTCGAAACGGTTTGCTTGACCTAAGAAGTCAAACACAAACGGCGTTGCTGGCTTTTCATAAACCTCGCGGGGTGATCCAATTTGCTCGACATTCCCTTTATTCATCACAATGATTTGATCCGCGACTTCTAAAGCTTCTTCTTGGTCATGCGTTACAAAGATTGAGGTGATATGAAGTTCATCATGCAAAGTACGTAACCAACGACGGAGCTCTTTACGTACTTTTGCATCCAAAGCACCAAAAGGCTCATCCAGTAACAGTACGCGTGGTTCAACTGCCAAAGCACGTGCCAGTGCAATACGTTGACGTTGACCGCCAGAAAGTTGTGCTGGGTAACGATCTGCCAAGAACCCCAATTGGACTAAGTCCAGCAAACGTGTGACACGTTTTTTAATTTCAGCTTCAGATGGGCGTGTTGCACGTGGGCGAACGCGGAGACCAAAGGCGATATTGTCAAATACAGTCATATGGCGAAACAAGGCATAGTGCTGAAATACAAAACCAACTTCACGTTCACGTACATGTACATTGGTTGCATCTTCACCTTCTAAGATGACTTGACCGCCATCCGCGGACTCAAGCCCTGCAATAATACGAAGCAGGGTGGTTTTACCACAACCTGATGGCCCAAGTAATGCAACCAATTGACCATCAGGAAAATCGAGAGAAATGTTATTCAGCGCATGGAAGGCACCAAAGTGTTTTTCAATATTTTTAACTTGAATACTCATGAGGTCATTCCTTTAAACTGTTGAATCATTATGTTTGTTTTGCTTTTCTTGGCGAATCTCAACCCATGTTTTTAACACAAGGGTCACAATCGCTAAAAGCGCCAAGAGTGAAGACACAGCAAAAGCCGCACTGAAGGTATATTCGTTATAGAGAATCTCAACATGCAGAGGTAATGTATTGGT
This sequence comes from Acinetobacter sp. BMW17, assembly GCF_001592855.1. NCBI lineage: Bacteria > Pseudomonadati > Pseudomonadota > Gammaproteobacteria > Moraxellales > Moraxellaceae > Acinetobacter > Acinetobacter sp. BMW17. The sequence goes on along the minus strand of NZ_LSOD01000040.1, from coordinate 155,466 downwards.
TTCACCACGAATATGGCCTGAAACGACCGATACTGCACCAAACTCACCCATGGCACGTGCATTACACAGAATGACTCCGTAAATTAAACCCCATTTGATATTGGGTAGGGTTACTTTCCAGAAGGTTTGCCAGCCTGATGCACCGAGTACAATCGCAGCTTCTTCTTCTTCAGTTCCTTGGGCTTCCATGAGAGGAATAAGTTCACGTGCAACAAAAGGAACGGTGATAAAGATTGTTGCTAATACAATGGCAGGAACGGCATACAGAATTTTGATGTCATTATCCATGAGCCAACTACCGAACCAACCTTGCGTACCAAAAATCAGTACCAACATTAAGCCCGCGATAACAGGGGATACTGAAAATGGCATATCAATAATCGTGGTTAAGATGGATTTACCACGAAAGTTAAATTTGGCTACACACCAAGCTGCTGCAACACCAAATACGACATTCAGAGGGACTGCAATCACCGCGGTTAATAAAGTGAGTTTGACTGCGGATATCGTGTCTGGATGAACCAAGGCTTGTGCATAGACACCGACCCCTTGTTTAAAGGCCTCAACGAACACCAAAATCAGCGGTAAGATCAAACAGCTCAAAAAGAACAGTAGGGCAATAGTAATTAGGGTGTAGCGAACCCAAGTTGGTTCACGTGTTGCATCACGCGATTGTAGCTTTTCAGCAAGCGCATTACTGTTGATATTCATCGTGCTGTTCTCCCTGTACGACGGCTTGCCCATGCTTGTAACAAGTTAATCAGGAATAAAATGGCAAAAGACAGCACCAACATGACGACTGCAATCGTGGTTGCACCTGCATAGTCATATTCTTCTAAGCGCGAAATAATCATGAGTGGTGCAATTTCTGTTTTAAACGGTTGGTTCCCAGCAATAAAGATCACTGAACCGTATTCACCGACGCCACGTGCAAAGGCAAGTGCAAAACCAGTAATGAGTGCTGGAAATAAAATCGGCAAAATCACTTTGGTCACAATCTGTAGACGGTTGGCACCTAATGCTGCTGCTGCTTCTTCTAACTCTGTTTCCAAGTCACTCAGGACAGGTTGCACAGTCCGCACTACAAAAGGAATACCAATAAAAATCAGTGCTAAGGTAATACCAATTGGGGTATAGGCCACTTGAATCCCTAAAGGCTCAAGATACTGACCGATCCAACCTGTAGGCGCATAAAGCGAGGTGAGTGCAATACCTGCAACCGCCGTGGGTAAGGCAAACGGCAAGTCGACCAAGGCATCTACAATGCGTTTACCCGGAAAACGGTAACGAACTAAACACCATGCTAGAAGTAGACCAAAAACCACATTAATAAACGCGGCGATCAGGGCTGTACTAAAACTGAGCTGCAAAGATTTTAAAATACGTTCTGAACTTAAAATTTCCCATAAACCATCCCAACCAATGCCTAAAGATTTAATAAAAACAGCAGACAACGGAATGAGAACGATTAATGACAAATATGCTAGGGTAAAGCCTAGAGAAAGACCAAATCCTGGCAGCACTCGGGATCGCTGCGACATGATTACTCCTCAAAGAGAGAAAGCTGACCTAAAAAGAGTCAGCTCAAATAAAACTGAATTTCGGCACAAGTATCATTTACAGTGTTTAAATTGCAAATTTAAATAAATACTTGCTTTCATTGTAAAAACTAATGTTTTTTAGCACATTTTCTGAAATCAAAAAATCATAAATTTCAGGGAATGGCCCAAAACCTGACGCAACATTGATATGCCCGACTTGCCCCAAGTTCTTAGGCTTAATTTTCCATGCTTTTGCCAGTTGCAGCGCATCTTGAAAATTGAGCCAAGGATCATTTTCACTGATGATCATTTGGGTAGGAACTTGTAGCTTGAGTTGGTGGAAATATTGTTGATAGTCATTTTGGCTATCACGAGCAAAACCAGCATCACCAAAGCGAGCAGGGTTAGCTGGCGCAACCAGAACTAAATTTTTGATTTTTTGATTTAGTTCAGGATGCTGTGCTAAAGCAGCGACTGTCGTTAAACAACCAAAGCTATGCGCCACAATTTGAATCGGTTCCTGAATGGATTGAACTGTTTTGACAAATTGTTCAATCCACTCATGGAGTACGGGTTTATTCCAATCCTGCTGCTGTACACGAGAGCATGATTTGAGCTGACGTTGTAACCACGATTGCCAGTGGTCATGTTCACTCCCACCCACGCCCGGTACAATTACAGTATGAATCATGTCGGTGCTCCCTTATAGCTATTTACTGGACTCGGTTTTATTTCGTCGTATTGGCTTTCACAATTTGGTCAAATACACCACCATTTTCAAAGTGCTGCTTTTGTACCTTGGTCCAACCGCCAAATTCTTTATCAATGGTCACTAACTTCAACGGTTTGAATGTGGTTGCATATTTTTTCAAGACGCTTGCATTACGTGGGCGATAGAAGTTTTTTGCCGCAATTTCCTGTCCAGCAGGTGAATACAAATAGTTGAGATACGCTTTAGCCAAATTCAGATTGCCGTCTTTTTCCGCATTCTTTTCCACGATGGCAACAGGTGGTTCCGCCAAAATAGACAGCGAAGGCGTCACGATTTCAAACTTACCTGGTTGTTCACGAATTGCTAAATGTGCTTCGTTTTCCCATGCTAAGAGAACATCACCGATACCGCGTTCAGCAAAGGTTGTGGTTGCACCACGTGCACCTGAATCCAGCACTTTAGTATTTTTATAAATTTTACGCACGAATTCTTGTGCTTTTGCATCGTTACCTGCAGGTTGATGCTTTGCCCAAGCCCAAGCTGCTAAGTAGTTCCAGCGTGCACCACCTGATGTTTTTGGATTTGGTGTAATAATGCCAACACCCGGCTTCACGAGGTCGCCCCAGTCTTTGATGCCTTGTGGGTTACCTTTACGGACGAGGAACACGATAGTTGAAGTATATGGTGTCGAGTTATTAGGTAGTTTCTTTTGCCAGTTGGTCGGTAAAAGTTTTGCTTTTTCAGCAATCACATCGATATCTGCTGCAAGTGCAAGTGTCACCACATCCGCACCTAAACCATCAATGACTGAACGGGCTTGTTTACCCGAGCCGCCGTGAGACTGTTTGAAGTTGATCTCTTGTCCAGTGCGTTGCTTCCAATAAGCGCCAAACTGTTTGTTGACGTCTTCATAGAGTTCACGTGTTGGATCATAAGACACGTTCAGAAAATCTTTTGCTGCAACACCAAAAGAAGTGACTGAAACCAGTGCTGCCAATACCCCAATTTTTAACTTCGATACGCTCATGTGAGACCTCAATTTTTTAAATGTTTCTAAACATGAGGCAAGAATACTGCGAGTCTTATTGCTAAAAAAATAATAAAAAATGAATTTTATATGAATAAAAAAGAAAAAGAGTTCTGCTTAGAATTCATTAAACTAAAGCAGAAAATTGTTTTAGGGTAGATTGGCATGCATTGCTATAAAAATGCACAAGAAATCAAACAAATAGAATTATTAGATCGTGCATTTCACTATGGAGATGGTTGTTTTAGTACAGCGCGTATCCGTGACGGTGTGATCGAACTAGAGCCTCTACACATAGCACGCTTGAAATTGGCCTGTGAAAGACTGTTGTTGTCAGCAGATTTAGCCTTTATTCAGCGCAGCATCGTACAATTAAAACAAACCTATGCACACTTAAACGGAACGCTGAAAATTATTATTAGTCGGGGTGAAGGGCAGCGCGGTTATAGTTTGCCAGCACATCCTGCTGACGTTTGGGTTTTTTTCTATCCGCAAGCACCAGAGGCTTTCACATACAGTGAAATTGGTTCAGGGGTACTGCAACATGCGATTGGGCTGAATATGCCGCAAATGGTGGGTGTGAAAAGCTTAAACCGTTTAGAGCAAGTCTTACTCAAGCATGAAGCAGAACAACACGGTTGGTTGGAAGCTTTGGTCACAGATGTGCAAGGTTCTGTCGTTGAAGGTGTGAGCAGTAATTGTTTCATTCTGCTAAATGATCGATGGATTAGTCCTGAACTTCGTTATAATGGCGTACATGGTGTCATGCGTGCCGAAATATTGGCACGGATGCAGCAACAAGGGATTAGCTGTGAGCTGAGAATGATTGATATGGAAGAGATTCCACGCTTTCAAAGTTTATTTTTCTGCAATGCCTTGAGTCCTATGAAAATAGCCAAAAGTTTGAATCATCAGCATTTAGATGTTCAGCCGTGTATAGATTTGTTCCATCGTCTTCAACTTAATCAGATGCAGTAGTATGTCCGCAGCCAAAACCAAATCGAAAAAGAAAACGCAACCACCCCAACGAAAAATGAAAGGGTTGTTATTGATTGCTGTGAGCATCATTGTTTTATTGATGATTGTATTGTGGTCGAGTTTATTTAAGTCCTATCCTATTGAGGGTAAAAAACAGTTATTAGCAATTAACTCTGGCGATACCTATTCCGGTTTTATTGACCGCTTAGCCAAAGAAGACATGGCTAGTTTTCCCATTATTTTAAAGCTTTATCAAAAAATATTTATTCATGACACCTTGAAAGCCGGCGTTTATGAAGTGCGTGAAGGCATGAGTATTCGCCAAGTTTTGGATATGATTTCCAATGTCGATAATGCCGAGATGAATCGTATATTGGTGATTGAGGGGACGACCTTTAAACAGCTGATCGAGGCGTTGAAAAATGATGCATTGGTTAAAAAGGAAGTCTCCAATTTACCCATGGATCAGCTTTTAAAAGCATTAGATATTCCGTATACGCATGCTGAAGGACTTTTTGCCCCCGATACTTACTTCTTCGCCAAAGGGGAGTCAGACAAAAAAATCTTAACGGATTTATACAAACGCCAAATGAAAGCTTTAGATGAAGCGTGGACAAACCGTGCGGCAAATTTACCATATAAAGACAAATATGAAGCCTTGATCATGGCCTCTATCATTGAAAAAGAAACCAATGTTGACCGTGAACTGGAGCAAGTTTCGGGTGTGTTTGCGCGTCGTCTTCAACTCGGCATGCGTTTGCAAACGGACCCAACGGTGATCTATGGCATGGGCGATAAATACACAGGCAACATTACCCGCCAAGACTTGCGTACCCCAACAGCCTATAATACTTATACCATCAATGGCTTACCCCCTACGCCAATTGCTTTACCAAGTAAAAAAGTCATTGAAGCCACCATGCATCCAGACAACAGCAAAAACATCTACTTTGTTGCAACGGGCAATGGTGGACACACATTTAGTGAGACTTTAGAGCAGCACAACCAAGCTGTAAAAGAATATCTCAGCGTTTTAAAAACCAAGAAGGATGAATAGATGTTTATTAGTTTTGAGGGCACAGAAGGTGTCGGTAAAACCACACTGATTCGCAAAATTTATGAGCATCTAGAGCAACAAGGTCGGAATGTTGTTTTAACGCGTGAGCCAGGTGGTACACCGATGGCTGAGCAAATTCGCTCGCTATTATTGTCAGTCAATCATGAAGAGTCGATGTCGAATGATACTGAACTGCTACTGATGTACGCGGCTCGCGCACAGCATTTACAACAAGTGATCGTGCCTGCTTTAACGGAATATAAAACCGTATTGTGTGACCGTTTTACCGATGCCAGCTTTGCTTATCAATGTGCAGGACGTGGTTTGAGCCAGTCGAAGCTGCAACTGCTGAATGAGAACTTTGTCAGCCATATGCCAAATATTACATTTTGGCTCGATGCCCCGATTGAGACAGGCATGTCTCGTGCGCGGGAACGGGGGGCTTTGGATCGTTTTGAACAAGAAAAAGTCACTTTCTTTGAAAAAGTTAGAGCAGGTTATCAGCAGTTATGGGAACAATATCCTGAGCGAGTAAAACGTTTGGATGCAACGCAGTCACCAGAGCAGGTTTTTGCACAAGCGTTGCAATATTTAAACTAAAAATAAGCCTGAAATGTTATTTCAGACTGTAGTGAAATGCATTTTTCTTTTATAGTCAGTGACAAAGGACTGTATGTTGAAGGAAAAATGAAAAGTAACTTAACTGAGATTGTGGCTTTTTTAGAAAAGGAATTTCCGCAAAGTTTAGAAAAATGTCGTATCGAATCTGTCACTAAGCGCGCAGCAACAGTTGTGTATCAGGTCGATGAGCGCGATTTGAGACCAGGTGGAACGGTTTCAGGCCCAACCATGATGACCCTTGCAGACTATGCATTGTATATCGCTATTTTAGGGGAGATTGGGCTGGTCGGTTTAACCGTGACCACCAATTTATCGGTTAATTTTCTAAGTAAACCCGCAGCTTCTACAAATATCCGCGGTGAATGTAAGTTAATGAAAGTTGGCAAAGCATTGGTGGTTGGGGATGTGTGGTTGTATTCAGTTGGTAAGGATGAACCCATTGCACATGTGGTGGGAACTTATTCTATTCCACCCAAATCTTAAAATAATGATTGAATAAAAAAAGCCTGACGAATCAGGCTTTTTTTAAATTAGTTATTCACTAAAGGGGTTTCAACTTTAAAATTGAAAGGGGTGAGTACGGTTTTACGCAGTTCATTCGATAGTTCAGGATAGTCTAAAGTGTAATGTAGGCCGCGTGATTCTTTACGTTCCATGGCACAGCGCACGATCATTTCGGAGACTAAAACTAAATTACGTAGTTCAATCAGATTTTTGCTGACTTGGTAATCTTGATAATACTCGGTAATTTCCCGCTTCAACATTTCAATGCGGTGTAGCGCACGTTCAAGACGTTTCGTGGTACGTACAATACCGACGTAGTTCCACATGGTTTGACGTAGTTCATCCCAGTTTTGCAAAATCACGACATCTTCATCTGGATTGGTCACTTGTGAGTCATCCCAAGACGGAGCAGTTGGGGATTGGTAATTTGTATCAAAACTTTTTTCGATGTGCACTGCTGCACTCATGCCATACACAAAACACTCTAACAGTGAGTTACTGGCCATACGGTTGGCGCCATGCAAACCTGTGTATGAGGTTTCCCCAATCGCATAGAGACCTGCAATGTCAGTTTGACTATGTTCATCAACCACCACACCGCCACAGGTATAGTGCGCAGCAGGAACAACAGGAATCATTTCCTTGGTAATGTCGATGCCGAGTTCGAGTAAGCGTGCGTACAAGGTTGGGAAATGTTCTTTAATAAAACTTTCGGGCTTATGGCTAATGTCGAGCCAAACGTGACGAATACCTAAACGTTTAATTTCATAGTCAATCGCTCGCGCTACAATGTCACGTGGAGCAAGTTCTGCACGTTCATCAAAGCGCAACATAAAGCGTTCGCCATCGGGTAAACGTAAATAAGCACCTTCACCACGCATTGCTTCAGTAATGAGGAAAGAGCGCGCTTGTGGGTGGTATAAACAGGTTGGGTGAAATTGGTTAAATTCCATATTGGCCACGCGGCAACCCGCACGAAACGCCATGGCAATACCATCGCCTGTTGCAATGTCTGGGTTTGAGGTATACAGATAGGCTTTCATGGCACCGCCACACGCCAGCGCGGTGAAGGGCGCTAAAAAGGTATGTACCTTTTCAGTCTTTTCATCGAGTGCATAGAGTCCTAATGCACGATTTTGTTCTTCTAAGCCCAGTTTTTGAGAGGTAATTAAATCGATAGCGATGTAATTTTCAAAAATGGTGATGTTGTCTTTTTCAATCGCACGTTCAACTAAGGTGGTTGAAATGGCACGACCTGTAGCATCTGCGGCATGAATAATACGGCGTTGAGAATGTCCACCTTCACGTGTTAGATGCAATTGTTCTTGATCATCAAGGGTAAACTGCACGCCGTGTTTTAGTAGAAAATCAACAGAAGGTTTACCGCCTTCAACGGTTTGCTTTACCGCTTCGGTCTCACACAAGTGAGCGCCAGCAATCATTGTGTCATCAATGTGCTGTTCGATGGAATCCGTTTCATCTAAAACAGCGGCAACGCCACCTTGCGCATAGAAGGTACTGGCATCGGTCAGATTTGATTTTGCAAGAACAGCAATATTGAAATGTTGAGGCAACGATAAGGCTAAGCTCAGGCCTGCACCGCCACTTCCCACAATAATCACATCAAAATGATGTGTTGTGTTTAAATTAGACATGTCCATCAGCTAATTTGGAAAAAGTTCGCTAATGACAGCGCTTTTTTCACGAAAAGGCAAGGGTAAAATCTCTACAATTGATGGAAAATATAAATAAAGAACGTATTTTTTAAGCAAATTTTAAGCTCTTGTTTATACAAACATAATAGAACATATTATTACCCAAGATAGACAAAGATTATGCTAAAAACGCTAATACATAAATTGATAACAAACATATAGGTCAATACTTGATATGAAAAGTCGCTCGATACAAACTGGTTTTTTTGCTGTTGCATGCACAATGGTTGCGGTGCAAACACAAGCAGCACCTGTTGATTTCTCAAACTTAGTTGAGCAAGTCAGCCCTGCTGTAGTTAGTGTAAATGTGGTTAAAAAGATGACTCAAGAAGAGTTACTGCAGCAGCAAATACCTGAGATTTTGAAGCGTTTTTTTGGTAATCAAGTCATTATTCCGCAGCAGCAAGTGCCGCAAGAAAAAACGGCTTATGGCAGCGCATTTTTTATTAGTAAAGATGGGTATTTACTGACAAACCACCACGTCGTAGAAGATGCATCTAAAGTCACGATTATGTTTAATGACCGTCGTGAACTGGATGCGACCGTGGTGGGGAGTGATGAACGAACTGATGTGGCCTTGCTTAAAGTAAATGGTACAAATTTTCCATCACTCCGTGCAGGCAATGTTGATCAACTACGTGTAGGCGAACCTGTGCTTGCGATCGGTTCACCGTTTGGTTTCGATTACTCGGCTTCAGCGGGAATCGTGAGTGCGAAAATGCGTAATATGATGGGGGAGACATCAGTACCCTTTATTCAAACCGATGTGGCTCTCAACCCAGGAAATTCAGGTGGCCCGCTATTCAATCAGCAGGGTGAAGTGGTTGGGGTGAACTCGCGTATCTTCAGTGGTACGGGTGGCTATATGGGGCTGTCTTTCTCGATTCCAATTGATGTCGCAATGGATATTGCTGACCAACTTAAGAAAACAGGTAAAGTTACGCGCTCTTATTTAGGCTTCAATCTACAAGATCTAGACCGCAATTTGGCAGAGTCTTATAATTTGCCAAAACCTGAAGGTTCATTGATTACCAATGTTCAGCCAAATTCACCTGCACAGAAAGCTGGGCTAAAAGCAGGCGATATTATTTTAAAATTCAATGGAACGCCGATTTCACGGACCTCTGAGTTATTGAACTATTTAAATCGTACTATGCCAAATCAAACGGTACAGCTTGAAGTACTGCGTGATGATAAAAAGCGTAATATATCGGCAACATTAACCACAGCACCTGATGATACACCTCCAAAATCAGATACAGTCACACAAAGTAAAGGGCCTGTGTTAGGTATTGCTATCCGAAATTTAGCACCTGCTGAATTGTCACAGCTCAATGTGAAAGGTGGTGTGTTAATTCAAGAAGTGAAACGTGGTGGCGCAGCAGCACAGTCAGGCATGGCGGCTGGTGATGTGGTCACTCACATTAATAATAAAGTCGTAAAAGACACGAATGATTTTGTCCAAGCGGCATCTGAGTTGAAAAAAGGTCAGGTTGCCCGCGTTGGAATCATCCGACAAGGCACACCGGCCATTTTAGGGATGCGCATCCAATAAGCGAAAAAAAGCCACTCTTCGGAGTGGTTTTTTATTTTTTGCAATTTGATGATGTCTGTTATTTGCGTACACTGCCATCTTCATAAGGATATTTAGATTAAATAGAGTGTTTATGAGTAGTATTTTTGACTTAAGACTTCAGGTACAAGCAGAACATATCGACCAGTTAGGCCATGTGAATAATGTGGTTTATATGCATTGGATGCAGGATGTCGCAACAGCACATATTGATGCATTGGGTTTAGGCTTAAAAGAATATATCGAGTTAAAACATGCCATGGTCGCGGTTGAGCATCATGTGCAGTACCGAAAAGCTGCATTTAAAGAGGATGAAATAATCTTACGCACATGGTTTGACGATATAAACGCATTATATTCATCACGCCAATATGTGTTTTATAGACCCAAAGACAATAGCATTTTATTTGTTGCTCAAACCAAGTGGGCTTGCGTAGAGATTGAAACAGGACGTGCGAAACGTATGTCACCCAGTTTTACTCAAGCTTACCAACCGCTTGCAAAAGATGTGAATGCCCTAGATTTTTCAATGGATTATTCAAAAAGCCCAGTGAAAAGCGAAAACACGTAAAAAAGCGTCAGAGTTGTGAAAAGGAAGCGTATTAATATGGATACTTTAAAAAAACCATCTGTTATAATCCTTCGCAATTTCTATTCGGCTTTTGTTGTGCATCGAAATTTGTCTGCATAACGCTTCATTTTGTTCAAGGTAGCCCATGGCGCAAGCTAAAAAATCTGTTGATATTAAAAATATCCGTAATTTCAGTATTATTGCTCACATTTATGACTGACATTAAGAAGCTATAAGACACAACTAGACGCATTAAGCCATGAAACACAATAAAAGCCTTTAATTAGGCTTTTTTTATGCGTCACTATAAGACACAATGAAACACTAATAGAAACTACGAGCCAACCTAAATATGTACACAACCGTGTACATATTTAGCAATATGGCACAAGTTTGGCGGATCTAGTGTGTACATGGTGATATATGGCGATTTCAGAGGCTTGGCTAAAAGCTCAACTTGGTAAAGACAGAGAAAAAATAGAAGAGTTCGCCGATCGCGATGCTATGAGTGTTCGTATTACTCCGAAAGGTAAAATCGTCTTTCAGCTACGCTACAGGTATAACGGCAAGCAGCATCGACTAGATCTTGGCTCATATCCAAATTTAACATTGAAAAATGCACGCGTAGAATCAGATCGTCTTAGAGCAGAACTTGAAAAAGGGCTTGATCCCAAACAGGTAAGATTGAAAGAGAAGGTGAGCATTAGAGATGCATACACACTAGAGACTTTGTTTTATGAATGGTATGAGAAATTCTGTGTACCCAATAAATCTAGTCATAATGAGATAAAGCGCTCTTTTGAGATATACGTGCTTCCAAATATTGGCAAACAGAATAGTGATGATATAAGCGCATATCAGTGGCTTTCATTACTGGAGGATGTAGCAAAGAAATCACCTTCAATTTCTGCTCGTCTTTTGATTAATGCAAATCAGTGCCTCAAGTGGGGGCAGAAGCGCGGCTTAATCTCAGCCAATCACCTAATGAATGTTTCAGCCAAGCATGACCTGCGTATTGAAAAAGGTGTAAAAGAACGAGCGCTGAGTGACAAGGAAATCTATTTAACTTGGTATGCCCTAAAGCGAACCAAGATGACTTATAAAAATAAGCTGTTTCTCACACTCTTGATTATCTACGGCTGCCGCGTGGGTGAGCTTAAGCTTGCTAAAAAATCTCATTTTGATTTAAAAGAGATGATATGGACTGTTCCTCCTGAAAATCACAAAACAGGGAAGAAAAGTAAAAAGCCGATTTTAAGACCAATTACGGAAAACATTAAACCTTACTTGCTTGAAGCAATGGAATTCAGCCAAGGTTCTGAGTACTTGTTTACAATTGATGGGACTTCAAGGCCGCTAGGTGAGACATCCCATCTCACAATGCCAAACAACATTTTCCAATGGCTTAAGAGGCATAAAGGTGTTGATCTGGAGCACTGGTCTGTACATGATCTTCGCAGAACTATGCGTACCAATATGTCAACGATTGCACAGCCTCACGTATGTGAGATCATGTTGGGGCATGCTCTTCCAAAGATATGGGGTACATACGATAAGCATGATTATCTATCTGAGCAGAAAGAAGCCTACGAGAAGTGGATGGATAGACTGGAATCAATTTGGAAGAATGAAGCGCTAGATAACTAGCGCTTTTTTTTGTAGTGGCCACGATTCATACCAACCCAGTAGTTTGCCTGAATCATAGTTATTTCCTGCGCCTCTGCATTCAGAAAACGGCTTAGGCATTGGGTTTTCATAAAGCTCGCCATTCTGCCAACGGTTTAGAGTTCGTGATGACCTACCAAATATTTCCTCTAAGTCAGGAGTTTTTAGTACTGGGCGTGAACAAAGCGCCTCTTTAATAGTCATTCCTTCAAACTTATTCATAATACCTCCTTCTTAATATCAATTAACTCAAAGGGTAATTTGGTGTCCAAGCCCTTGCATTCATCCTTATATCCAAAACTTACAAGGATGTGATAAAGGGCAGAGGCTTGCTCCGCCGTGAATGTTTTGGTTGTGCCTGATTGACCTATAACAAGTGGTGCAAATTCTTCGGCAAGTTCTTGGGCGATGTGTTGGAGGTTAGTCATTGGCTGGCTCCTGTGCTTCAGCTCGTTGTTCAGCAATGCATTCTTCTAAATGCTTAATGCATTCTTGTTTTGAATCGAAAGGTCCTTGCCAGCACTCATTAAAGAAAATGTCCCACTCCTGATCCTCTTTGATCCAGTTCATTTGAACTTCACCATAGTATGGAACGTCGTGTGCCCACCAAACTTCGTTGTCATCTGTGCCGAATTTAATTTTTGAGTTTTGGGCAATTACCTCAGCCTTATAGACTTCCTCAGCATGCTTGATCAGATTGGCTACAGGTGTTCCTTTCATAAACCACAATTTATTGATCATGCAATCGGATGTAAGAGTTTGTTCAGGAGCAGCTTGGGCTGTAGCTGCTTGCCATAATTTCCAACCTTGATCGATTTCGATGTACTTGTAATCGCCATTTTCTAAACGAGGATATGGTCGTTTGACGATAGGGGAAAATATTTCGCTGTATGCCTGTTCAAAACTTTCAGGTGCGACTGGGATTTGGGCTGCTTGCCAACCGATCCAACGATCATTTGTCTGAGCGTTATAAAAAAGGAATCCGTTTTGAGTTGACTCACCATCAACACACCAGCCACTATTTACAGCAAAATCCGTAAACTCTTTTTGAATATCCATCACGCCACCTTTAAACTTTTGAAATGTTGACAAACATTCCGAATGATTTTGAAAAGCCATTTTTCTTCACGTTGAGTTGTATGTCTTGAATTGGCTGTGAAGACTTGAACTAAGTGTTCTTGAATTTCACGCTCATACCAGCAATCAATAAAATAATCTTCGATTGCATCATGGCCACAACTGCCACGGTAACCAGTCCAAGCGCAATCCCAGCAGCGAATAGTTACTTGGAATGCCTGATTGCCATACCAAGTAATAAACACATCAATTTGATCAACACCATTTGAAGCAGGGATGTGGTGCGTTCGCACTTCTTGAATTCCCATCACACTCTCCTGAGCAAACATCTGCGCAAAATCCTGATTAATTGTTTAAATTGCGCAAATAATTGCTCTAAACCTTTATTTAATTTCGTTTTCACGTATTGCGAATTTCCATCACGCCACCTCAATTGCTTTACGTAGGTAAGGATCTAAGTCATCTTGACGTAGCAACCAAGACACATAACTTGGATCAATGTCTTGGATGGCAGTACCTTTATGCTTTCCAAAAGTTATGTACTTCGGTATACGGGCAGTTTCTGACATGATGTACAGAGAGTTCATGTCTTTAATGCCCAGCTGCTCTACTAATGTTTTTAGAATTACACCAGTGAAATAGATGTCTGCTTTAGCGTTGTGGGCATGTCGAAGGTGTTTTCGTGCAAGCTCCAAATCATCCATAACGTGGTAGTACATAGCGCCTAATGTGTGTGGCAAGTCAGGCCATACCATGCGACATAAAGCCAATGTGCAAATTCCTTTGACCGTGAAGTCTGGCTGGCATTTCTGAACAGCCTTAATGTCATAATCAATATTGTGGCCAATCAGGTATTGAACACCTTGAGGCATTTTGAATGTGTCAAAGCTTGGCTTTTCAGCAATATCAGTTTCAAGAATGTGGTGCGTTGCTAAAGCACCCAAAGCGATAGGCTCAGGGCACGAAAAGTACTCATCAAAAACTTGCTCTTGATTAACCACCAACATCCCTTGCTCAAAAGAGCAAGGTGCATAAGCAATTTCAATTGGGTAACCATTTAGGTCGTGTGTTTCCGTGTCTAGGATTAATACGCTCATTGACTGATTCCTGATTTAGCCAACTGTTCAAGTTCTTTCATAACTTTCTGGATTTGGGTTGAATCAATTTCCATAAGAGAATCTATACCCAAGTGCTCACAAGCTGTTTTCACATCTAATCCACACTGGTCTATAAATTCCTGTAATTCATCCCGTAGAGCTTCTGAGATCCCATTAAATTCAGGAGGTTCTATCCATGTATCGCGCGGTATATCGAATGTGCAGCCGAGTACTTTCGCTCGAGCAAGCATCGCTTGACGCATGTTTTGATAATAAGTGTGTTCTTTGTCTAGCTTTAGGGTCTCGGTCAGGTGATTTAAGTCGCTTGCATAAACTGCTTCTTCGCAGCTTTGTTTCCAGTTATCCAAATCCTCAAGTGCTTTATTTAATGCAATTTGAGCAGGGGTAAGCGTGTTGATATGAGCCTTCGCATCTGCAATTAAGTCTGCAAGAAAAGTAGGGTGTAACTTAAGATCAGGTACCCAAACCTCACCAGTCTCACCACCTAAAGCACCTGAATTTTTCGCATGGTGTGTTGGGGATGGCTTGAAGTTAATGACTCTCGCATTTTTACCTTCACCAGTAGTTACAGTGGTCAAATAACCCATGATGTCTGCAATACGGTAAAGTTCATTTCGGTTCTTACCACCAAGCTCAGGACGGTAGATGATTTGATCACCGCTTTGGTCTTCTGAGGCATGGGCAATAAAGACGACATCCTTACCAAAGCTTAAAAGCGTATTGATGTACTGCTTAAATTTCATGTTTGCTAAGCCTTGGGCTTTTAACTTGAGTGCACCATCTTGCTGACGGTTATTCGCAGTTTTGAGCAAATGTGTCTTGATGGATTCAAGCATTGCGCCCACGGTATCAATAACAACCGTATTGAAAGGTGCTAAGTCTTGTTCAGTAATGTTTTCAATATCTGACCACTGCTGAACTGGAACAACAGCTCCGCGACGAAGTTCACCAGTACGGTGTGCACCACGGTCAAAGTCAAATGAAATGGCTTTATCTGCGGTGAATCCTAAAGACGTTTTACCAAGCCCCGGATCTGCATAAATGTAAGTAATAATCGCACTTACGTTTAATGCTTGGTCTGCTGGAATAATAGGTATAGCCATGAGTATTTCCCCTTATGCCCAGAACAGTGAGCCTTTAGCTCGTTTAAATGATTTTGGATAAGAACGTGTAAGTGACTTTTGAAGGCGAATAGCCATAGTTTTTCTTTGTTGGAAAGCTCGTTCACGTTCAAAGTTTTCACGGATCCAAGGTTTGGCTGCATGAACCTCAAGCGTGATTAACTGTTCGGTACCATCCTTATTGACCACATAGATATGGCGGCCTTTTTCAAAGTAGGTTGAATGGCCGAGACGCATACGGATGTTGCCTTCTTCATCTTGGCTGATGAACTCAGAAAACTTTTGAGTAGAAGTAGTCATTAGCCTGCCTCCACTAAACGATGTTTTTCGATATAACCCTTAATAAGAGCATTGAAGTTCTGATGGTCGATGTGGTTTGTGAAGTCGTTGTATGGATTGCCCAGGGCATCTGAAACGGTCACTTCATCAAGGCTGGTTACGTCTACTGCAGTGAATTCACTACCTGGTACGCCGTAGCTGTCTTCAAATGCTTCAACTTCAAAACGTGCAGTAACGCGGAAACCATCCAAACGAATAACAGCTTCGCCGTGGTTACCACCAGTCATACGTAATGCAAGGAGTTGATATTCAGAAGGTGCTACGTTGGCAACGATAGGTTGAGCAGCTTGCGGTGAGCTCTTAAACCCACAGCTAAGCACGCCTATTGTTACAGCAGCTACACCAAGAGATATCTTGATGCTATTGAAAGGGGATAAGGTTTTGTTCATAATTGATCTCGCAGTTTCTGTAAAAGCACTCAAAGGGTTCGAAGTCTTGAGTGCTTTTTTAATGTCTGTGGGATAAATATAACTATAGTTATTTTTATAGTCAATAGAAAAGCAAATAAAATATATCTAAAGTTATATAAAATTATAGTTGTAAGAATTTTTATGTTTTAATAGACAAAAGAAAACCCAACATCAAAAAGGTGATGAAAATGAGTCTTTCGGATGAAATATTTGAATGGCGTAAGCAATTTATTGAAAAACTAATATTGAATGGTGTGAAGCCAGAAGATGCGAGGGTGCAGACAGATGCAGCACAGGCACTTATTTATAAGGATTGTATAGTTACAGCGACAATTGAATGTCCTATTGAATTTGTAGAAGAGTTAAACACCATTCTTCTGGATTTCTCGCAAAAGAATGGTTGTCTTGTAATTGCTAAGGCTAGTTACTAGACGAGAGTCGCCCAGCTGTAGCTGGCTTTAATCGGGTTCTACTTTTGTCGCACTCACCCTTAACTTCGGAGAGTGAAGCTTCATAGGTTTTAACCCAGTCAGATGCAGTAGTGTCCTTATTGGCAAGTTTTGATTTAG
This sequence comes from Acinetobacter sp. BMW17, assembly GCF_001592855.1. NCBI lineage: Bacteria > Pseudomonadati > Pseudomonadota > Gammaproteobacteria > Moraxellales > Moraxellaceae > Acinetobacter > Acinetobacter sp. BMW17. Next base: position 138,868 of record NZ_LSOD01000040.1, on the reverse strand, counting down.
TAAGCTCTAACGCTAGGGCTTCTATAATTTCAGGTTTCATATTTTCTCCGATATTTATGAATGATTGAGAACAATGTTGGTGCAGAGCCTCAACTTCATAATATCAGGGGAAATATGGATTTTTAAAAAGAAAACCCACCGCTGGGGTAGGTTAAATGCAGTTTGTTATGATTAAAAATGTTGAAAAATAGAAAGTGGAATTATTCCAGCCGGCACACAGCTTAAATTATATCAAAGCTGTGTCACTCTTTTAGAAGATGTTTACGTAGACGTAAATCAGGAGTGAATTGATAAAGCTATTAAAGACCAAGAAGATTACTTCAAAGGTATTAATTGCTGTTGCCTACCTAAAGGTTAGTCTTAATCCATTCAGAACCACGTGCGTTGAATCCCTTCCATGCAGCTTCTCTGGCTAATTTAACAACGAGGAGCTCATCATTTGAATCTATAAATGGAGCAAGTACATCCCGAATATCTGTTGCTGTACCTGGATGTTTTATAATCCAAGTAGAGTCTAGGTGATGCCAATATCCATTGGCAATTTCTTTTATTTTCTCAATAAGTAGAGAGTAATCTTGCCCACTTTTATTAAGATCATAACCAATTAAATATGAATTAAAAGCCATACTTATTAATCCTGAGAAACTTTAGGGTTAACTTCACTTGCATCTACGGCATTTGGCACGTCTTTAGGGACACTTTGCAAGCTAAAACTTGTAAAAGCAAAATGAAGGCTAGGCTTACCTATGTCATGATTCGAGGGTAAAGGCATTTGTCCTGCTGCCATTTCCATTTCAAAATTTAAAATATAATGACCTTCATTTATATCAAATTGCTTAATAAGCAACTTAACAATATCTTCAACACTAATACTTGTTGGCATCTCGATAGAAGGCTGCGATTCTTCATTCATGAAACAATCCTTAATTTTGTATTTACTATTGAAGTAGTCACTTGATAGCCATTATTATCATTATATGAATTATAACTATTGAAATGATCAACTGTGACAAGGCTATTCATCTGAGAATTTATAGAGACAAGCGTCTGAGACACCTCATCAATTGATTTACCTAAATCGTGTGGATTGTCGGTGAAATTCTCAAGAGCTTTGTTAACACAAGCATTCAATGAACAACCCATCTGCAATGCTTTAAGAGAAAGTTTCTTGTGGAGATCAGGTGAGGTGCGAACGTTAAAAACCCCATTCATAGGCTTGTCTGGGCTTTTTTCGTTTTTTTCACAAAACTCCAAATAGCTATCAACTGCCTCATGAAAACTTTGCTCTAATTCATCTATAGAATTACCTTCATACATAATTAAATCATTAATGAATAATATTTTTCCGAACATTATCCGATCTTCGTAGCTCGTCTCTATAGAGCCATCAAAGTCTTTATATTTCATAGTTTCCATAGTCAAACCTCACCACTTTCACTGTTTACTGAATCCCAAATATCCAATTCATCAAGCTTTTCAATCAAAGCTTTAACTTGGTACATCTTAAGGATTTTATTGGGGTGTGGCTTATGTATATCAATCACAATTTTGGATTTGCTGTGAATGAATTTTGTACCGGACCCACTTGTGGATTCATCACATGAAAAACCTTTTCCAGAAAGCAAGGAAACAAGTTCATTCCAATGAAAATCTTTGGGTTTTGTACGTAACCTATCTTCAAGCTTTCGTTGTTTACTCATACTAACCCATTTCCCTATCAGCACAATGGCTGTAACTACATTTTAGTTACGTTTTGTATTTATGCAATCATATTTTTCCAATATCGTTAATTTTATAAAAAAATTCAATTCTGCTTTGTATTTTAAAAAACTGCATCGGGTTCGCAGTTTAAAAAATCATAGAAACCCAACAAATGGTAACTACAACAAAGAGTAAGCCTAGTTTTATGTAGTCAAATTTGTTCATCTTATTAATTTCAAGTCATGCTTGGGGTTTAGAATATTTTCCTAAAAAGTCATCTATCCACCCCTGTGCCACTTCAATATTGGTTATGTCGGCCAGCTTCAGGTTAGTGCCTTCTTCCTCATTAAAGCCCTCAATAATCGCTTCAAAGATATTTACTTCACCAATAACCTCACTTGCTATTTCCGCAGGGTCGTAGCTTTGTTTGGCTTTTTTGAGCGAGGCTATTTGTTTATCAATTCCTGCACCAATTTTTTCTAATGCCAATTTGAATTCTTGACGATTAATTGTTAGCGCAGTTTTGGATTTATTAAGTGTTGCTATCATTATGCTTTCCTCTTTTAGAATTATCATTGCCTGGGAAAGCGGTCTTACACTAGCCTAGCCCTAGCGTCTAACTCGCTTTACAACTTGTTTCCACCAGTACTGCCCTAATATAGTTATACCTTCTGATTCTATTTTGCTAGGGGAGTAGTATTCGTCAGGAAATTGATTTTTATCAGGGTTTGCTGAGACAGCCTTAAAGCCACCCTTACCTTCATCACTCCAATTAAACAAGTATTTAATTTTTGTATCATCCCCAACCTGAAAAGCATAAATTTCACCGTCATAGATGGTTCTGGCGGACATATCAATTGATATGGCTTGCCCATCTTTTAATTTAGGAAACATGCTTTCCCCGCGAACATGAATCACTTTGGTTGCGGATGGTTGAACATTACACTCTTTAATTAGATCAACAGGGAAAAGCATCTTATTGTTGCTTGGCTTTTCTAAATTTAAGTAGCCATTGCCGGCACTCACAAATACATCATCATAATAATCAATAGCTACGTATCCATCTGGAACGGGATCGCCAGATTGATAGATACTAACCTCCATCGCAGATATATCGGCATTGCTTTTTTCTGGAGTTGATTCACTACCAGTTGTTAACCATAGAGGGTCAACATTTAAAAAATTAGCAATCAGTGGAAGGAAAGATGATTTCAGATTTCGACCAGATTCCAAGGCTTGATATGCAGGCTGAGACATTTTCACAGCTTCCGCTACTTCTGCTTGGGTTTTCCCCGCACGCTTTCTTGACTGCTTAAGCCTGTCTTTTAATTCCATCTTTCAGAACCTCAAAATCTTAATAACAAATATATAACCTTGGTTATATGAGTTCAAATAGTTATAGTTATTGACTAAAAATAACTATAGTTATAATATTGGTTATATCTAGTGAGGATATAACTATGAGTAACACCACAAATAATATTTTCCAGTTGCTCGTAACCCATTTTGGTGGGCAGGAAAATACAGCAAAAGCCCTTGGGGTCAAACAACCAGCAGTGTCTGGCTGGGTGCGAGGCTCAAAAAGAATGTCTGAGATCGTTGCGATGAGAGCCCAGGCGGCGACAGATGGAAAATTCAAAGCGGTTGAGTTATGTCCATCTCTTAATGATTTCAAGCAATTGGCAATATAACCAATTATCACTTTGTCAAACCTTGAAAGAAACGTGAAACAAATAAAGGATTTCACAAATGCAAGAAATAACACTAAGCCGTGAAGCTCAAACGGCAATTTTTAAAATGATTAACCAGACGCAGGGGATTTCACCTAAGGAAATTGCTCAGGTCACTGGTGACTCACATAACACGATTTGCAACTACGGCAACGTAGGGATGCCAAATCACTTACCGAGTTTGAAGAAGCTTGAAACCATAATGATGTATACGCAGAACCCTGAAATTTTAAAGGTGTGGGCGCATCAGATGGGATACGCATTAGTACCAGTGGATTGTGACTCAAGCAAACATCATGAGCTATCGATCTTTGAAGCAATGATGCAGCACAACATTAAGAGCGGAAAAGCAAACCGAGTTGTGTATGAAGCTTACGAGGATGGGGTAATTACACCAGCGGAATACGAAGAGATCCACCAAATTACCCAAGGCTTGATCGAGTTGATTACCGCCGTGGATCAGGCAGCACTTAAGCAAATGCAGAAGTACACAGCAAATGCACAAAAAGAAAAAGCCTGATCTTGGGGATCAGGCTTTTCAAATATTCAATTCAGAGGGTAAATCTTAATGAATAACATTAATTTAGCACAACAAGTCATTGAAGACAATATAGATCTTTTAAATGGGGATGCAGTTGTACTTAATGAAGTCATAGGTAACTTCGATGAAATTTATAACGTTGTGGAAGTCTATGAAAACACCGTGGATGTGTATATCGGTATTGGCATTTTAACCCTAAACAAAAAGCTTGTTCGTAGTGCTTCAACTATTGAGCTCAATGCAAAACGCCGTCTCACTCTAGCTGAACAATCCTTAGCGGAGGTTCCATGATTACCAACAAGGCCATTCAAAAGAAGCCTGAGCATAAACAGGTGATGGAGCTTCAATCATGGTACGAGCCAGCACTCCGCACATTAGATGGATTGCTGGAGATCCGTAGGGCAAATCTACGAAAAGTAAACGGTGATGAAAAGAATGCTGCCGTAACGCGAGACGAGTTTATGGAAATGCTGATCAATGAACATCGTGTTTCTGCTTGGTATGCAGGTGAAATCATTTCAAGCCTGCATCGAGCAGGTCAGATTTTTATGTTTGGACGTTTCATTAAGGCGGGTGAAGAGTGAGTAATAAATTTATACCAAACTCATTCATGGTCGCTAATGCGTTTGTGGATGAAGCAATGAATAAGATCAGCGATGCATCTGTGAAGATCTATCTCCTGATCATTCGTAAAACACGTGGCTGGACGAAGGAGAGCGATGCGCTTTCTTTACGCCAACTGGAAAGCCTATCTAGGAAAAGTCGTCCTACAGTCATTAAGTGCTTAACTGAGCTTGAAGAAGTTGGGCTGATCAAGAAGCACCATCAATCCAAATATGGAAATGTATTTTCGCCAGTCGATAACTATGACATCGGCAATATCATTAAATTTCCATCTAAAAAAGTACTGGTGAAGACTTTAATTTTGTTCAAAAAAGAGGTGGTTAAAAATTTTTACCACTTCGGATATGGAGAAAATACAGCACAAAATGCAGTCGAATTTTACTTAAATTTGGGCAATCAGAAATCTGTACTGGTTAAAAATTTTAACCACCTTGATGCTGTGGATAAATTCCCAATGTGGTCAATATTTTTAACCACCTTAAACAACAAGTGGTCAAATATTTTAACCACAGGTGGTAAAGAATTTTTACCGCAAGTGGTAAAGAATTTTAACCCACAAACTAACACTATCAAAAAACACTATCAAAATAAAAAAGAGAGCTGGTTTGTTTTAAAAACTTTGAAAGATGAAATTGCTTTGGCAAATGATTCAATTCCTGTTGAGAAAATCACTGAGGCAACTTGGTTCACTCGAGAACTTTCAGCATTTGAAAATTTCAACGAAGGCAAAAATCACAATCCACAATTCTTGACCTACCTGTTTGCTGATTGGTTGATCCGTGCGTATTTCAAATATGAAAAACAAGCTGCTGCAAAAACCGTGGTGGATGGATCTACAGCCAGTGGCTCTACGAATACCAAACGTGAACCAAAGCAACTCACTGAAAAACAAATTGCAGCGTTTGCTCAGAAACTTGCTCATCTTCCTGAGTTCGCAAGTAAGCACAGCGCTCCGGGTGACTCTTACGAACAATTGGCATCACGAATCAAAATTAAACTCATGAATCCAGCACAGGCGAAGAAATGGGAACCATACCTCAAGCAAGTAGGGTTTACAGGCTCGCTTATAGGAGCTACAGCATGATCAAACCTATTCGCAAAAAGCTGAAGTTTGTACACGCCTTTGATTGCTTTGCTCAAATCATTGGACTAGCACTTAAAACAAATGGGCGAATTTGGTCAAAGGAAGTGAGTGAGCAAACGGGTGTATGTATTCGCTCAGCACAACGTTATTTTGCTCAACTTGAAGATTATGGATATTTGTACAGCGATAAAAATACGCCATGCGGATATCGGCCTACCGCGAAAGCCAAACAGTTGTTTGAGGTGAAGGGATGAAATTAAAAGTTGGTGATTTGGTTGTTCCTTATGACGAGGCTGAAGCAAAAAAACTAGCTAATTGGAATCCTCAAGGTGATTTGAAAGTCATTTTAATAAGTATTGGTAAACGGTCTAAAGAAACGAATGTAACGGCAGCGGATGAGCGAGGCGTTCGATATTACTCATTACATATGGCGTTCAAAAAAGTAAATGTTGCGGGTGGTGTATGAGCGAATTCGAAGAAGTTGGGAAATGGTCGTGGGAGGTTCAGGTGGAACAACAAGCCAGAATTGATGAGTTGCAAAAGCGGATTGATTCAGCATTTAAGATTACATCAAAAATGGCAGCTGCCACTAATGCTACAGCTCTGTGGGCATATGACTTGGATAAAGCCCTCCGAGGTGCCAGTGAGTAGCAGCTACTCCATTGCTGAATACAAAAAGATGATCGGTGCGAATAAGGCCAAAAGAGGATCTAAGCGCCCAAAAGTTAAAGGTGAAAAGGTGCAGAGTGAGGGTGAGGTGATATTGGCCACTGCACTGAGAGTTTTAAAGATTGAATTTGAGCAGGAGTTTAAGTTTCACCCTACACGCAAATGGAAAGCTGATTTCCATTTGAAGGGCAAAAAGATATTGGTCGAAGTGGAAGGAGGGATCTGGAGTAATGGCAGACATACACGGGGTAAGGGGTATTTAGGAGATTTAGAAAAATACAACGCAGCAACAATGATTGGTTATCAGGTAATACGGTTTAGCACCGAACAAGTGAAAAGCGGCAAAGCGATTGAGCAAATTTTAAAATTAATAGGTTGATGAAATGGCAATGGTTAAGGTTTGGGACAAAGAGATAACAGGCAAGCTTTATGCGGTTGGTGATATTCATGGCTGCTACAACTTGCTTATGAGTCGCTTAAAAGAAATCAGTTTTGATTTTGAAAATGACTTGCTTGTTGCTGTTGGGGATTTAGTGGATCGAGGTACCCAGAATGTTGAATGCATCGAGCTATTGTCTAAGCCGTGGTTTACATCGGTGCGCGGTAATCATGAGGATTTGTGTATTTGGGGGCGATGTGATGTTCCTTCTAAGCGTTGCCATATTTCCAATGGAGGAGAGTGGTTTTACGAGCTGAGTGTTGAAGATCAATTTCAAATTGCTAAAACATTTTCTGCTTTACCTATTGCTTTGGAGGTTACACATCGAGGCAAGAAATATGGATTTGTTCATGGGCATATTGAACAAAATAACTGGGATGAATTTAAGCAAGTTCTCACCAATCCCTTTTTAAAAAAAATAGACGGCAGAAGTCCTGTCGATTTGGCGATATGGGGGCGTGACCGACTAGATGAGGAGAAAAAGCAGTACACCCATGTATCAGGAGTTGATGCGGTCATCATGGGTCACACGGTCACCCAAAAGCCATGCAAGCGCGACAACTGTTATTGGATTGATACAGGTGCGGTTCACTGGGGAACTATGACAATTTTTGATTTGAGTTTGATTTGAGGGGATTGGGATGAATGCAGTTATGGCAGATAAATTTGAACAATTTGAATGGTTGACTCATGGCATTACTGCAAAGTCGCCAAACTTTGAGCCACAAGCTCATGGCACTGGGGAGAAGCCTTTGAATTACGAAGATCGTTTAGGTGCCATTGCTACAATGGATACGCAGTTAGCGAAGTCGGTTACTTCATTAATTGTCTTTGATGGGAAGTGCGAAAGTGATTATGAATATGTGCGTATGCACCTAGTAAATATCATGCTTCAAAACGCCGTGGCTGATAAGAAACGGGAGCCTGAGCAAATCACCATGAATCATTTGGCTTACTTAATTGCACGCATGGTTATAGATTTCTCTTTAGATCCCCAGCTTGAGAATAACTTCACTGCTCAAGGACGTTTGTATTATGCGGGGATTAATACCATGCAAATGAATGTTGATAATTATCGGATGACATGGAAGCAATACGAAAAGCTAATGGTCATGGCGATCGAGTCAGCAATTAATGAAGCATCAAAATCAATAGAGTTGTATAAGAAAAATACTTACAAAGAATTAAAGGCATAGGTATTTCGTTTTTGCGAAGACTAGGCTATAGTTTCACTATACTGGTCGTATTACGGTTTATCCGAGACCAAACAAGTTTATATACCCGGCTCCTCTAGGCTGGGTATTTTTTTAATTACAAATTCTTACATGACAATTCACATAAAGCTGACTAGAATGCTCAGTATTAGCTTCTCCATGAATAGTTAATATCAGTTTCCACCTGCACCTTCCCCAAGTTGCAGGTTTTTTTTGCTTCATTTTTTATTCGATTAATGATTTAATTATTTTGTTGTAAATAAAAACAACGGTTCCTTGTATCAGCGCAAATGACCAAGGGGAAAAGCCTTACAGAGATGTAGGGCTTTTGTTATGGCGGCTTGACTTTAATCGTAGTGGTTTAAATTTTAATGCCGCCACCCAGATATTTACCAACTTCAAGGCTCGGTCTAATGACTGGGCTTTTTTAATGCCTGAGATTCTATAAACCTGACTCACTGGTGATCTTATGAAATAACGTCAGCCATTAGGTAATTCGGATTTGTGACGCTATGCATTCATTTGCTCAGCTAAAAGCGCAAACGGTGGGATGCTGAAACCAGCCGTATAAATTGGTTTGAATCCAATGTGATTTCGTCACATATTGAGTTAGCCTTAGAGCCATAAATTGTGGGTGACACCCCGACTAATCAAGATGAAAGACGCAAAGCGGATCAATAGCTAACTTTGAGAAGTTTATTGTGTCGAGTAGCGGTAGATCAGTTGCCGAGCTGGTCAATATCGTAATCTAAGGCAAGGGTGTGGTAGATCACCACATCCTTTTTTAAGCGCCATTAGCTCAATTGGAAAGAGCATGGGTTTTCTATACCAATGGTTGTGGGTTCGAATCCTACATGGCGTGCCAGATTTCAAAAGAAAGCAAACCTGTCATAGATAGCGCATTACCGGAAATATTGCGCTGAGGCATCCGGTGGTTTGCTTTGCTTATGAGATCAAAAGGAGATCCGCATGCTCCAATTATTAATGTGCTTATTCGGCCTACACGGTGCGACTGAGATCGACTACACGATTGATGATGAAGAAATCAAGGTGTGCCGTGATTGCTTGAAAGAGATTGATTGACCCTGCCACTTCGGTGGCTTTTGCCGAACGTATTACGGCACATAGAACCCCGCTCAATATGCATTATTGGCGGGGTTTATCTATTTTTGACTAATGTATAAAAAATAAATAAACAAAACTATTGTGAAACAAAAAAACGTTCCACGGTATTGCATATCAGCGTTATATGGTATTAAATAAGCTGAGTAAAGGTAAGATATTTCTTACCTTTTGCTGTCTTTGAAAGAATGTAAATTATTGAATTTGAGATAAATATGAAAGCCGTCACAGAATTTCGACAATGTTAAGCTCACTGGCGTTTTTAACGCTACAAGTTTTGTTGAATTTAAATTTTGATAAGTGAGGTGAAGTATGGAAAATAAAAAAAATACTGCAGTTGATTTTGCTAATTTAATAATCACTTATGTAAAAGATCTACCAAATAGAAAAGGTAGCCTGACGCCTATTAAGTTACAAAAAATACTTTATTATGTATATGTAGAGTGTCTTTTAAAGCACCAAGTAAAACTTTTCGATACGCCAATTGAAAAATGGAAATTCGGCCCTGTGGTTGCCTCCGTCTATCATAATTTTAAAACATACGGAACTAATCATATTGCAGATCCAACTCCTAGTTTTGTATTTGATTTTAATGAAAATGGTTTTCATTACGAGGAAATTCCCTTCACGCAAGACTCTGTTGAAATATGCTCTGATGTTCAAAATACGATTCGACAGAAGGTTGCTGAGTTGATTGATGAAAACCCTTTTGATTTGGTAGAGCAAACTCACAGAGAGGAACCATGGAAGAAATACGAATCACAAATTCTTAAAGGTGAGCGTGGTTTAGTTTATTCAGATGAAGAGTTGATTGGTTTCTTTTCAAAAATCCGAGAGTTGTAAATTTGATGATTACTGGAGATGAGCTCCTTAGGCGATTTCTAAAAAGTTGTATTGAGGATCCAGCAGATGGAGCTCATCTTGATGATCTTCTAAAGGTTTTTTTAGGGGTTTTGCATTTTTACAAGTGCATAGAGGGGCATCCAACTCCATATCATGATATTACTCAATTTATTTATAATTATAAAACAGAAATCAGAATTGATGATTTAAACCTAGTTATGGATGCACTAGAGCTTAAATTACAAGATTTTCCTGACGAAGCTTTTGCAAAGTGTTTTAGAAAATTTAGACGCAATATCCTACTTGCGGTAACTCAAAAATACTATATTCAAAAAGTTGCTAGCGATGTGTTGAGTACCGCTCGCAATGCATCTCTTGCGGCTAACGATGCATTGCAGACGGCTAGTGCAGCTTTAAATGCTGCAAATGAAGCTGAAGAAAAGGCAACTAGAGCTGCAAATTTATCTGGGAGTGCTAAAGAAACATTAGTGCATGCAAGAAAAGCGGCCAAAAAAGCTGAAGATGTTTCTAGTGATGCATTGAAACTAGCCGGGGATGCTCGCATACAAATCCAAGAAGCAAAAAAATCCTCTGAAAACATGATGGTTAACTATGTGACTATTCTTGGTATTTTTGCGACAATTATTATCACAGTATTTGGCGGCATTAATATTATTGGTTCGGCAGTTAAGTTGCTTGAGGGGAATAGTAAGTTAGCATATTTAGTTTTTGTTGTTTCTTTCTTAATGATATGTTTGTTAACCTTAATTCGTACACTAACAACTTGGATCAGCGCCTTAAATAATTACAGGGAAGAAAAAGTAATAGTTGGCAGTCCAAAAAGCTTCTATAGAGCTTCAGTAATTTCATTTTTGACAGTTGTAGTGGTAGCAGGAATTATAAGTTATTTTAATAAACCTCAAGAAACATCACAAAATAATGATGGCAAAGATAAACCAAATTCAAGTAATGTGTTATTCATGAATATCGAGAAATAAAAAATCAAATCTATGCAAACCACCTTCGGGTGGTTTTTTAATGGGCACAATTTATGAAAAGACCGCAACCACCAGAACGACTTCTAAATATTGATCCATTGGATAATGTTGATTTTGAGCCTGCAAAAGAGCTTGAAGAGTGGATTATCGATACCTTTATTTCCAGTGATGGAAAGCTTTATAACTCGGATCATGCACATATATCGCCGTGGTCTAGTACCTTATTTAAAGTTCTATGGGCATCTTCTGCATTCATCAAAGCTGACAGAGTTGTATTGGGCCAAACCGAGAAGTTCGCACCAATGGCGGGTGGCTGGCGAAAGTTACGACAAGAAAAACAAATGATTGATTGGTTTGGCTGTGTGCCTGACTTCATTATTACCATTGATGCAAAGTTCGCCTCACAGGCAAGTGATACAGAATTTTGCGCATTGATTGAGCACGAGTTGTATCACTTGGGTGCTAAGCGGGATGAAGATGGGAATTACCTAATTAGTCCCTCAACAGGTGAATACAAATATTATTTAAGACCGCATGATGTTGAAGAGTTTCATGGTGTGGTTCAACGCTATGGTGCATCAGAAGATGTGCAGAAGATGGTAGACCTTGCTAACGATGGACCAACAATTGGAAAAGCTAAAATTGCACATGCTTGTGGTACCTGTCTTCTAAAATTGGCTTAAATTTTTTTGCCATTTTACTTGGACGTACTTGGACGGATTTAGATAAATGGCAAGACTTAATAAACGGGTGAAACTCTATATAGTTCGGTCATTAGCAACCTATGAGACACCCACTGAAACCGCTAAGGGCGTCCAAGAAGAATTTGGCATTGTAGTAACGAAACAACAGTGTGAAGCATACGACCCAACCAAAAAGACAGGGCAGGATTTAAGCGAAGAATTCAAAAAGGAATTTTATCGAATCCGAGAGGATATGAATAAGAACGTTAATTCAATTCCAATTGCAAATATTGCTTATCGTTTAAGACGACTTCAAAACTTTATCGATCATGATCGCTACAAAGATAACGCCGTGATTGTTCCTGATCTATTAGAGCAAGCTGCAAAAGAAGTGGGTGGGCTCTATACCAATCGTAAAGAAATAACTGGAGCTGATGGTGGACCAATAAAAACTGAGAATGAACAGACACAACCCGCTATGTATACCCCTGAGCAGCTTGCTGGGATGTCAGCACAAGAGCTATCTCGCTTAGCAATTAATGGCAAATTATGAGTTACGCAATTGAAGAAATAGCGCCCCTCATTAAAGAGTGGACGATTAACACACGTTTGCCTGAAGTCATTGCTGAGATGACCAGACGCTATTATTACCGAGCAGTAATAGAACAAAGCGAACTCAGCATTCAGGCTGAGATCTACAAGTGCAAGAATGATCCAGCACATTGGTTCAACCATTGGGTGTGGACCTACGATCCAAGGGGGATGCCTTTTGGATTACCGGCAAATATTCCGTTTGTACTTCGTCCTGGTCAAGTTGAATTGGTCGACTGGTTACTTGAACGTGAAAGCACTCAAACCCATGGCTTAATTGAGAAGAGTCGTGATGAAGGTATGAGCTATGTTGTGCTGGGTTTTTACCTGCATAGATGGTTATTTGTCGAGGGTTTCGCTGGTGGTGTAGGTAGTCGCAAAGAGGATCTAGTTGATAAGAAGGGCGATCCTAAAACGCTGCTTCATAAGTTCCGAGATATGTTCTCAAAGCTACCTGATTGGATGAAGCCGAAAAGTTTCGTCGAAAAGGTCCACGACAACTATATGCGTATTATCAATCCTGATAATGGCGCAACGGTTACGGGCGAGGCTGGAGACAACATTGGCCGTGGTGGACGTACCACAATGTACTTTCTTGATGAATGGGCATTCGTAGAGCGTCAAGAAGCTGTAGATGCAGCTATATCGCAGAACACCAACGTTCATATTAAGGGATCAACTCCAAACGGTATCGGGGACAAGTTTCATCAAGATCGATTCAGCGGACGTTACGCCGTGTTTACGATGGCGTGGCGGGACAACCCAGATAAAAACTGGACTGTCTCACTCCATGGGAAGCAGATTCATCCGTGGTATGAAAAGCAAATTGCGACGCTTGACGACATTGTCTTAGCTCAAGAGGTTGATATTGATTACGCCGCCTCAGTTGAAGGTGTATTGATTCCATCAGCATGGGTTGAGGCTGCTATAGATTCGCATATAAAACTCGAGATTCAGCCATCAGGTGAGCGTAATGGTGCACTTGATGTGGCAGATGAGGGTAAGGATAAAAACTCCTTTGCCTCACGTCACGGCATTGTTCTGCAGTACTTGGATACGTGGTCAGGCATCGGTGATGACATCTTTGGAACAACCCAGAAGGCGATCGATATTTGTTTAGAGCAAAAGTTGAATTTGTTCTTTTACGATGCAGATGGTTTGGGAGCTGGTGTTCGCGGTGATGCCCGAGTCATTAACGAGCAGAACAGTGCTAAAGGAATTGATGAGATCCAAGCGGATCCGTTCAGGGGCTCGGGCGCAGTTCATAACCCAGAGCTTGAGATGGTAGAGGCTCGGAAGAATATCGATTTCTTCGCAAACCTAAAAGCTCAAATGTGGTGGAGTTTGCGCATGCGCTTCCAGAACACGTACAGAGCACTACAAGGCATGCAATACGATCCTGATGCACTTATCTCGCTATCGACTGAAGATTTGGATAAGCGCGAACTAGAGCAACTTAAGCGTGAGTTATCACAGCCGACCTACAGTAAAAACGGTGCTGGCAAAATCCTTGTAAATAAGCAACCCGATGGTGCCTTGTCACCTAACCGGGCTGATAGCGTCATGATCTGTTTTAGTGATATCAAGCCGCCTGCACGATTAAGACCAGGAGGGGGAGGTTCACGAAGTTTCTAAAAGGTTTTTAAGATGGCAAAGAAGTCAGAGAGTAAGAAAACAAAGCCTAAATCAGCTGGCTTAATGACAGAGGTTGCTGTTGAGAACCTTGCATTCACTTTGGGTCGCAAAGCTGATATTGACGAAGTACTTCGTCAGGCTGGGCTAACCCGGCAACGATTATCAGTCCTTATGGTAGATGATGAGATTGCACAGGCCATGGAGACACGCCTTGATGCAGTTCTCAATGCGCCGTGGCGATTTGTTGAAGATCATGGGGAGCAAACGGTTTTTCTAAAGGATTTATTCACTCGTTGGCATGCTGAGATCGTCTCAGGTGCATGGGAAGCTTGCCCTTACGGTTATTCGGTTATGGAGGCTAACTATGCGCTTACCAGTGACAGTAAATTTACCTTAAATGAGATTGTAGTTAAGCCTCTAGAATGGTTTGAACCTAAGAATGATGGACGCCTAATCTACCGACAAAATGCTACCGAAGTTGATGTGAATGCCAAATACCCACTCAAGTTCTTTTTGACACGCCGTAAACCTACATTCAAACAGCCTTATGGTGATCCATTACTGTCGAAGCTTTATTGGCTATGGTTCTTCCGTACCAATACAACAAAGTTTTGGGTCAAGTTCTTAGAACGTTTTGGTACGCCAATCTTATTGGGGAAAGTGGGTGGTAAAGATCGTAAACAGGATGATATTGATGCCATGACATCGGCTTTGCTCAATGCACATGCTCAATCAGTTATGTCTATTGGCGCAGAGGATTCTGTAGAAACTATTGGTGGAAGCTCTTCCAATGGTGGCAGCACAGCATTTGAAGCTTTTGACAATGTATTAACCCGCCGTATTCAAAAGGTAGTCTTAGGTCAAACGCTCACAAGTGGGACTGATGGTGTTGGAAGTCGAGCTTTGGGTGAAGTGCATAACGATGTTCGCTTAGATAAGCGTAATTCAGACCTACGCATGATCACGCCTACGATTCAAGAGCTCATAGACGCACTCTGCCTGCTGAACAACTTTGAAAAGCACACAATTGTCTTGGGTGGTGAACAGGATCTTAAGGTTGCTGTTGTTGATCGTGATATTAAGCTTAAAACATTAGGTGTTGAGTTTAATGATCAGTATGTGATTGAGACATACGGCATTAAGGCTGAGCATTTCAAGATGAATACTGGTGATGCAGTCCCTAACACCAAATTCTCTGCATTACCTCATCAAGCATTCAGCTTTAAGGCATCAGTTCAAAAACAATCACCTGAGCAGCAAGAAGTAGATGAACTGACAGATGGGCAGGGTGATCTTGAGCTATTGAATCAAGATCAGATTAAACAATTGGTGGCTGATTCGACGGATCCACAAGATCTAGCCAGCAACTTAATGCAACTCATCCCAATGGCTTCCAAGGCTCAGTTCAAAGCGAATTTAGACCAGGCTTTGTATGCAGGAGATGTATTGGGGTATGTGACGGCCAATAATGGAAGGTAATCTATGCAACCAGTCACATTTCTTGAAGCGCTGCATTATGCGCATAGTAAGAAAGTGGTGTTGCCTGATGAGTTTTACTCAATGGATCTTAAGACACGGCAGATGGCGACTACGGTTAGCTTTCTGTCGAGTCTTGAACAAGCTGAGTCAGTGATTAAGTCACTTAACAAAACCTTAGCATCGGGTGGCACCTTTAATGATTTTCAGAAGCTTGTAGCTGAATCTGAAATCGTTTTACCCAAGCATTACCTAGACAATGTATTCCGTACCAATATCCAAAGTGCATATGGCCATGGACGTTGGCAGCAACAGCAACGGAATAAAGAGAAACGTCAGTATCTAATGTATTCAGCTATCAATGACTCACGTGTGCGTCCTGCACATCTGGCATTGAATCGAATTGTATTGCCGATTGATCACCCATTTTGGCTAACGCATTATCCTCCCACTGGATTTCGCTGTAGATGCACGTGTATAGCATTAACTGAGAAACAGGCGCTTAAATACGGCATCACACCAGATGACAAGTTGCCCGAAGTTGCCGAAGCTTTGGATTGGAGCTCACATCCTTTGCAATTTGGAGAGTTTGAAGCTTTGGTGGATCAGAAGATTTCAAAATCATTACTGGATAAGGAATATCTACTGGAGCAGAAAGAAGCAATTAAGGCCGAATGGACTGCATCTAAAAAGCTGACTAGTCTTTTAGCCCCGATGGATGATAAATCGAGAGATCTATTCAACACGGTGGCCAATACGGTTATTCCTTTAGATCCATCCATTAGACCAAGTGCAATCAAGACTTTCGTGGATTATGTGCAGGGCAATGATGCTGCAATCACGAACTACCTAAATGCGTCTGTAAGCTCGAAAGCGGACGATGTTTTAAAGCAGTGGCTCAGACAGGACATGCAAGCATTAAGCGCCGTGGCGAGTAATTCTGCTTCAATCGTGACAGGCGGTGTGACCTTGCAGCATGTAGTCGCTTATGAAGTTGGGCAAACGATTCAATTTAATTCGCCATTACTGTTAGCTGAAAATGCTTCCGATGTGGTGTTGCAGATTGAGAATGCGAAAGGCTTAGGCATTGATCTAAACGAATTGAATGCTGGTCATGGCGTATTGATGCCAATGGGTTTGTCATTTGAAGTGGTTTCGATTGAGGCACTGAATGGCAAGATGATTTACACACTTAAAGCATTGGTGAATTAATGACTGAAAAATGTGAATCGTGTCGACGTGGTTTGGATGGTCGAAATGGTAATGGTTATTCGCCGTGTGGCTGCGAGAAAAGAGTGGTTGTGATTGGTAGCCCGTCAAGAGTGAATAATCTAGTACGTGCCATGTGTTGCGTTCTATCGCGACCACCTAAGAAACCATGATTAAAAATTAACTGAAGCCGCCTAAAGGGCGGTTTTTTAATGGAGCATGAAAAATGCCTGAACTTAATGAAGAGCAGGGCAAGTACCTATTCTCACTATCCGCGGTGGACATTGTTCCTCAGGTTGAGGGGGATAAGAAGCGAACCTTTAAAGGCACGGCTTACGGTGGTGGTCGTGTTGATGGTCACTGGTTTTGGGGTCGAAATGGTGTTGTTTTCGATCTTGAAGGAATTGAGATTCCAACCCCCACACCTTTACTAGAAGAGCACTTCAGTACAAGCCGAGTTGGTGTGGTGAAAGAAGTAGGTATCAATCAAAACATCACTGTGACTGGTGACTTTCTCCGCAATGCGAAAGCACGTGAAGTCGTGGATGACGCAGATGATGGTTATCCGTTTCAGATGTCCATGTTCATTGATCCTGGTTCTGTTGAAGAAGTAGGGCAAGGGGTGAATGTGGTTGTAAATGGACAGACCTTCACTGGACCAGTCGCGGTATTCCGAAATAACCGTATCCGTGAATTTACGATCTGCTCGACAGGTGCGGATCGAACAACGTCGGTAAATGCTTTCTCAGCAAAACCCGGCACAGCAAATCAACCTACAGAGGACACAGACGTGACCGAATTAGAAAAGGCGCAAGCCCGTATCCAAGAGCTTGAGACTAAAAACTCTGAGCTTGAAGCCCAAAACAAGCAGTTTGCTGCAGCCAAGCGTGAAGCTGAAATTACTGCTTTAGGTAAAGATCTGGGCAAAGAATTTAGTCCGGAAGATATTACCGAGATGAAGGCATTAGATGACTCTGCATTTGCATTCTCAGCTAAACAACTTCGTCAATTCTCAGCAGGTACTCAGCCAGCAGCTGGTCAGCAGCAGCAACATATTCCATCACACTTTCAGCATTTGTTCACTCACCAAGCAACAGGTGGTCAAGGTGGGCAAGGGCAAGGCGGTAATCAAGGTTCAGCACTTGATCAGGCATTTAACCAATTTGCTGCAGCTCAACAGGGAGCAAAAAATTAATGAGCACAATTACTCAAACAATCACCACAACACAACTTGTAGTTGGGGATGGTGTTCGCACAGAAAATGCAAAAGTAAAAACGGCCACAGCCTATAAGCGCGGTGATCTGCTCAAGATTGGAACAAATAACTTAGCGGATCACCCTACAGTCACTGAAGGATCGGTAGGTGATTGGAATGCGATTGCAAATACAGATATGACTGTAGAGCAAGCAACCTACCATGCAGCGAATGGTCTAGAAATGCCGATCTATGTGCAAGGTGCATTTGATATTGCTGTAGTGACTGTAAACGGTACCCCATTAACAGTTGGTCAGTACGATGCTGTGCGTGCACAGGCATTGGTCAACAAAATCGAACTTCGTAAAGTATCAGGGAATTAATTCATGAGTCAGACATTTACATTTCAAAATGCACCTGTGGAATTGTTGGATGTACCACAGTTGGTACTTCTTACTGATACAACCCAAAAAGTTGATACATGGCTAATGGATCGCTTCTTCCCACAACGTGTTTCGTACACGAAACAAGAAGTGCCAGTTGGTGAATTAAATACAGCTACTCCATTAGCACCATTTGTGACCCCGACGGCTGCAGGTCGACAGATTAAAGTTGGGGAATCAGGCAAAGTGAACTTCGTTAAACCTGCATACTTAAAGCCAATGATGACGGTTATGCCGAGTGAAGTACAAAACACTGCTTTGATTAGTCAATTGCGAAAATTCGGTGTCATTGCAACTGGTTCAAATCGTTTAAGTGACGCTGATCTTCTTTTGATTGACCAAGCACAAAAGGCTGTATATCTGCGTCAGTCTATTGAAAACCGTAAATTGCTGATTGCGCGTGATGTTTTGCTTTATGGCAAGACAACTTTCGCTTCTGCAGACTTTCCAATGTATGAAGTAGATTACGAGCGCAACGCTGCTTGTAATTTCGCTCCATTAATCAAGTGGGGGCAAGCTGGTGCTACACCAGTCAAAGATATTCAATCTATGATTGATTTGTCTGTGGAGCATTCAGGCACATCCCCAAGTATGGCTCTGACGACATCGAAGGTGTACAACACCTTGATTAAAGACCCAGAGTTTAAAGAAAAGTTTATTGCACCGTATGCTGGTATTAACGTACCACTCACACCAACATTTGATCAGATTGA
The DNA here is from genome assembly GCF_001592855.1 of Acinetobacter sp. BMW17. Lineage (NCBI taxonomy): Bacteria > Pseudomonadati > Pseudomonadota > Gammaproteobacteria > Moraxellales > Moraxellaceae > Acinetobacter > Acinetobacter sp. BMW17. The sequence goes on along the minus strand of NZ_LSOD01000040.1, from coordinate 119,958 downwards.
TAAACCTCAGTTCCGTGGCACTGTTGATAATATTGAATTCTGGACGTATGACGTTAAGCACAGCATTGGTGGTGGTCAATCAGAGCGATTCATTCCTGAAGACTTCTTTGGCTTAATCTCAGATGCGAATGGTTGGATTGCACATTGTGCATTGCAGAACGTAGAAGCGTTTGGCCAAGCTTTAGAATTTTACCTAAGCCAATGGCAGGAAAAGAACCCATCTAGCATTCAAATGCTAGCTGAATCATCACCGCTCGCAGTCCCTAACAACAAGAACGGTCTTGTTGGTGGTCGTGGATTTGTATAAGGAATAAAGCATGCCAAAGTACATTGCAAAACAGTCCCTCGGTCACTTCCGACCAGGGCAAGAAGTTAAAGGGCTTGAAGACAAACAACTTCAGGCCCTTTTAGCATCTGGAGCTATTGAAGAAGAAAAAGCTCCAGAACAACCTAAGGCTGATGGTACTGCTGAACGTTTAGCTGAACTTGAAAAGGAAAATGCTGAACAAGCAGGAACTATCAAGCTCATGACTGAAGACAAAGCGAAGTCTGATCAGGAAAAAGATGGGCTTGAAACGAAAGTTGCTGAACTTGAAAAGGCTTTAGCCACAACTGAAGCTGCTTTAAAGAAAGCAACCACCGAAGCCAAGAAAGCTACTACAGATAAGTAAGGTGACCCATGTACGCGACTGAAGCAAATCTAGTTGCGCGGTTTGGTGGTGAGATTGATGAATTGAAGTTGATGCATGCAAGTGCATCAACTGCTGTTCAGGATGCCTTACAAGACGCATCAGAAGAAATTAATGGGTACATCGGTGGTCGCTATCCTTTACCTCTGCCAAATGTGCCCAGTAATTTAGAGCGAATGGCGTGTGACATTGCACGCTATCGTCTTTATTTCCAGCAACCCACTGAAGAAGTGCGTAAGCGTTATGAAGATGCGGTTAGCTTTTTAAAGCTCGTTGCAACTAATAAAGCACATTTGCAAATTCAGAATGTGGAAACCAACCAGATCGTGGATGACCAACCTAAAAACAAACCATCTACAGCGCCAATAGGCACGACTTACACTGGTGGTGTCTTTGGTGATGATGTCCTTGGAAAAATGCCGAGCATTAAGTGAGGTGATGCATGCCAGGCACATTAATTGAAATCCGTGCCGATGGTGACTCAGCGATCTCTAAAGCCTTAAGTTTGTATGTAGATGTTGAAAAGCGTCAGTTAAGGCTTTACGAGCGCATGGGTGCCACCTTGGTGGAGAATATCCGCGATCGCTGGTCTCGTGGTGAGGGCTTATACGGCAAGTGGCCATTATCCGTCAGGGTGATGCGCCAAGGCGGTACCACGCTTCGCGATACATCGCGTCTAATGAACTCTATTACCAACAATACAATCAGCAATGGTTTTGAGGTTGGTACGGACGTTGAGTATGGAGCCATCCATCACTTTGGCGGTGAAATTAAACATGAGGCTCGTCAAAGCACGGTTTACTTCAGGCAGAACCAAAAGACTGGTGTTGTCGGTAATCGTTTTGTTCGCCAAACACGATCTAACTTTTCTCAAGACGTAAGCGTTGGTGCTTATACCGTGAAAATGCCTGCACGTGCTTGGTTGGGTTTAACTGTAGATGACGAGCAGGATCTATTAACCATTGTTGAGGATGTTGTTCTAGATGAGTGATGAAAATCTATATGCGGTACGAGATGAGATCGTAGCGCGCCTCGAGCAATTCATGGATGAGTGGGGTGTAAAGAAAATCTATACCCCTAAAAATCTAGGTATGACGACTGAACTGTCCCAAACCACACCCAACATTCAAGTGAATTTCCGCCGTACCAAAAGTGCAGGAGTGGTGAGCAAAGGTGATGCACTCAAGCTGAAAGTGGTTTGGGAAGTGACGGCTTGTTGTAAGCATGCCGCATCACAGGTGACGGATGGTTCTAAAGCATTCGATATGGCTGGTGATCTAACTATTAAGATCATCAAGAAATTGAGTGGCTGGGAACCTGAATCTAGTGCAGAACCACTGATTTATATGAATACAGAGGAAGACATTTCTAAAAGCTGTGTTTACTCAACTGTGGTTTTAGAGTCCGAGCTATTCATTCAAACCGAACCTGATTAAGGAATCTTATGAAAACGCAATACAAAGCCTTAAAGCCGATTGGTCCATGGGTGAAAGGTCAAATTGTGGGTGATCTACCACAAGAAAAAATTAAACAGCTTTTAGAGGATGGCGTGATTGAAGCAATCAAGCCTGAGGTAAAAGCAGAAGTTAAACCAAAAACTAAAGAGGTGCCGGCGAATGGCTAAGAAGTACATTTCATTGCGTGGTAAGTTCTCCCTTGCTCCAATTGTTGAAGGTGTTGTAGGTGCTATGCGAGAGCTGGGAAACATCCCAGACTTTACGCTCGAAATCACTGCTGACAAGATCGAACATACCGAGTCAATGTCAGGTGATGATACGACCGATTTGGTGCTATACAACACCACTGCGGTTTCGTTCAGTGGCACACTTGAGCAAGTTGATGCAGATAACCTGGCATATATCCTGTCGGGTAAAAATGTCGAAGTTACGACCAAAACCATAGCTGACCACGATTTAGGTGCAGTCACTAAAGGTCAGAAGATCAAACTAGATGGTTTTAATCTAACTCTACCAACAGTGACTGATGGAGCATCAACACCAGTTCCTATTGAATCAACGAAATATAAGCTAGATGCAATTTACGGCACGATCGAGTTTCTTGATGATTTGCCAAAAGTTGTGATTGGCTATACCACTGGCGCCGTGACACATACTACGATCGCATCTGACTTTGGCAAAGAATATGCATTGTTCTTTGAAGGCATTGATAAGATCAGCAAAGACAAAGTGTTCTTAGCTCTGCACCGTACAATTAAATCGCCCGATTCGAGCTTTGGCCTAATTCATGAAGAGTTTGGTTCTTACGAAATCAGTGGTGATGCCTTGGGTGATCTGACCAAAGATAAAGATGGTGCTCTTGGCTTATACGGTTATTACACCCAAATCCCAAAAGCTGTATAAACCTACTACAGGCACTTAAGCAGGATGCAATAGGCATCTTTTTTTGTGCCTGTACTTTTTGAGATTTCATCATGAATGATTTTTTTATGGCTTCAAATCGACCTGTCAAAGTTGGTGAGCTATCGGTGCACCAGCTGCAGATGCATAACTTTGATGAGTGGTCAGGTGCAGCGCAGGTCATCAAAGACTTTTTGAATAATCATCCAGATGGAACCACACAAATGATCTTTGATGCTCATTCATTTGAGTCGACGCAATTGATAGCCCATTGTTTGCAACACAGCATTGAACAGGTCATCGATCTATTTAAGAAAGAGGGCTCACTCAATGTCTTGTTATTGGATACTGTCATTAAAGTGAATGACGCATTTTTTTCCGAGCCGAAACCTAAACACCGGGATGATGTAGATCCGCGTAAAAAGAGTAGTTGGTTTGATGTATTTCAGCTTCTCGTATCCAATGGCCACTCACATGAAAGCATCATGCAAATGAGCTACGGTTCATTCCGACACTATCTTAAAGCGGCTCAAAAAGCTGAGCGTATGAAGATGCGTAATTTAGCGATTGCAACTCGGGCGCAGAACGCAATCAATAAGAAGTTCAATGAATTCATCAAGAGTCTTGAGAAAGAACAGTAACTTTCACATTGTGCTGTGAATTTTAGCAGGTTATGATTTATCCAATTATAACGAGGGGTAAATTCATGAAAAAATTAATAATTACAGCTGCTTTGATGTCTGTTTTTACATTAGCAAATGCGAATTTAGCAGGGGCAAGCATTAACGGTAAACAAGTTCGCAAAGGTCAAAGCTATGGTGAAGTGGTTGCAGCTGCAGGCCAGCCAACATCGCATTATGACTACGTTAAAAACGTGGGTGGTAAAGACGTTTCAGTACGCGAACTAAGCTATGTAGATGGCAGCAAAACTTTTACTGTTGTAATTGAAGATGGCAAAGTAACTACGATTCGTAGCGGAAAGTGAGGTTGCTGATGAAAAGATCACATAAGCTTGCAATTGCTTTCGTCATTTTATTAATAATTTTGATTAAGTTTGGATTGGTTGGTAGCCAAGATCATATGGAAACTAACCAATCTTTAACTGAAGACAAGGCTCAAATTACCAAGCAAAAGACAATTAGCCCTGCTGATAAAATTGATTTGCATGCCTATAGTGAATACACAAAAGAAGGCTTTCCTAAACTTTATGAAATTGTTGGAGATGATGGATTCAAGAAACTATTTCAGCATGACATGGAGTCAGCATACAAAGTGGCAGAAAGAAGTGATTGTGATAGGGTTATTTATTCTGCTTATTCTGAAAAATCAAATTATCCATCAAAGATAATTTCATTTGTACGCTGTCAAAATGGTAATGTCTTCGATGTTTCAAATGAGATTGTTGAAAAAAGATAAAGCACATAGGGGCTTATTTTATATAAAATTTTAACCACCGTGAGGTGGTTTTTTTACGCCTGTAATACGAGGTCTGCATGTCTGGAAAAAACTTAACTTTTAAACTCATCATGGATGGTGATAGCAAGGGGCTTATTGCTGCTGCCAAGCAGTCAGAAAGCGTTACTAAAAAGGTTTTTGAATCGATTAAAACTGAGGCAGATCAATTGAAGCAGTCCAGTGCTGCTGCTGCTCTTGCTCTTGGGAATATTGTTCCAGAGAAAAGTAAAGAATTGGCAGATGGCCTAACCAAATCTTTAAGCGGTGCAACCCAGATTATTCGTGATGCTGGAGATAACGCTAAAAGTGCAGCAAGTAATTTTACTGATTTTGGTAATAAGTCTGTAAAAGCTTTGGCATTCTTAAAATCAGATTTAGAAAAAGCAAAGATTAGACTTGAGGCCTTTTCAAAAACAAAAGCCACTCCTGCAGATATTGAGATTGCACAGAAACAAGTAGACCAACTCGAAAATGAAGTTCAACAAGCTGAAAGCGCATTTATTGATTTTCACACTGAAGTGGGTAAGGCAAATTCAAGTTTAAATAGTACAGAAACCGCGGCACAAGCAGCACAAAGTGGATTAAACAGTGCAAAGTTTGCTGCAAATGCACTAGCTAGTGCTATGGCAGCACTAGGTGTTGGGCTTGGAGTTCAAGAGTTAAGCCAAGTAGCGGACGCTTATACCAACCTCTCTGCAAGAATCAATATTGCGACTAAGGAAGGTGGTGATTTTAAGTCTGCAATGGCTGGCGTGCACCAAGTTGCTTTGATGACAAACTCAAGCTTGAGTGCAACAGGTGACTTATTCACGAGATTGAACGCTGTTGGCAAAGACTTGGGAATGACCCAGCAGAGTTCCCTTGATTTAACCAAGACCATCAATCAAGCAATTCAAATCAGTGGTGTATCTGCACAAGCTAGCGAGGCATTTACGCAGCAGTTCATCCAAAGCATGCAGCAAGGCACGCTTCGAGGTGAAGAATACAATTCCATGATGGAAAATGGTTTTGGGGTTGCAGAAGCGTTAGCCAAGGGCTTGGGTGTCACCACTGGTGAACTTAAGAATATGGCTGACAATGGGGAGCTTGGCGCAGAGCGTGTCTATAAGGCCCTTTTGAGTCAAAAGGATGCAGTTCAACAAACCTTTGATCAATTCCCAACAACTATCGGGAATGCATTACAGCGTATCTCAACCAGTTGGGAGATTCTGATTGGTAAAATGGATCAGTCTAATGGTGCGAGTGCAACCGTTGCTGATTGGCTGGTTACTATTGCATCCAACATGAATGTTGTAGAAGCCTTATTAAATGATATTGGGAAAGGCTTTATTTGGGTTGGGTATCAACTTAAAAAAGTTGATCCAGCCACAATTGAGGCGTTAAAAACAGCACTTATTAGCGCATATGAAACACTCAAAAATGCAGTAACAACTTTGGGTAATGGCATAGAGGCAACAATAGATCAACTTGATTTAATTCTTGGGAGTGTCTTTCAGTTTAATAGTGGTATAGATGAAGCGACAGATAAAACCAATGGATTTACTAAATTTCTACAGGTACTCAATGTAGCATTGAGTTTTGTAAGTGATGGATTTAGCGCTATTGCAATTGTTGCTAACTTATTCACAGGCGTGATTTATGATGTGGCTGCCGCATGGGCAAATTTAAAGTCAAAATTCACATGGGGTGATGTTAAGCAGCAAGCCATTGCTGATATGGATGCAATGGCAACCAAAGCTCAGGAGTATTACAAGAAAGCTTCAGATGGTGCCTTAGAGTTTAAATCCAAAGGCGTGCAAGCTCTTGATGAGATCGGTAAAACCCAAGATCAGAAAAATGCAGAAAGTCTGGCTCAATCTGAAGCAACCTTGGACCAAATGCTTGCTAATCAGCAGTCCGAGTTGAATGGCAAGAAAATCACCGAGGATGAAAAATTAAAGGCTGTTACGGCTTATGCTGAAGCTGCTATTGCTGCGAATAAAGGTGTCATGGATGGCATGATGCAGGCTGATCTAATAGCGAAAGGCTATATGGTCACCATGGATCAAGCTGGAAAAGTTTCAGTACAAGCGTTCAATCAAGCCACTGATGGTGCGAATAACACTGGTAAAGCACTCGTACAAGCACGTAAAGGCGCCGAGGCTTTGGGTGTTGATCTTGATATTGCCCTCAATCGTGTTTCTGAAAAATTTGCTGCTAACCAAATTCACTTGACCAATTACGCTAATGGCCTTGATGAGCTGGGCTTAAAAGGTGAGCAAGCTGCTAATGCACTGTATATGGGGTGGGAGAAATGGTTAGCATCAGCAAAGTCTGAAGTTGAGATAGAGGCTGCTAAAGCCAAGCTTCAATCGTTTGGTGAGCAGGGAAAATTATCAACATCACAGGTTGAGATGGGAATGCAGGCTGTAAAACGCGCCGTGCAAGAAATTCCCGATAGTCTGACACCCGTAGAGGCTGCCTTTGAGCGGTTAGGGATTAAAACCAAAGAGCAACTTAAACTTGCTGCAGATCTCGCCTTGAATGACTTCACTACCATTTTAAAAAGTGGTGTGGCTACTCAAGATGGTCTGCAACAAGCATATGAGGAAACCATTCGTTTAGCTTATGCCTCGGGCGATGCCCAAGTTATTGCTGCTGTGAATGCCAAGGCCGCTTATTTAGGGCTTGAGGTCCAAATGGATGCCACAGGCAAAGCCACGGTTACTAAACTGGGTGAGATCCAGCAAGCAGCAATTGAGACTCAACGTACTGTGAGTCAAGTGAGCCAATCTACGGCACGAGAGCAACCTGAGATCAGTGCTGAACAAAAGGCTACCAATGACCATTGGGATGATTTCAAGGCCAAGATGAAAGCGCGTACGGATGAGCTGAATGCCAAATCACAAGCGCGTGGTTCAGGTGGTGGTAATGCTTCATTACTGTCGAATGGTGGAGATTCAACTCAGAAAATCTCAGCCGTGCCGGATGCCCCACTTATTGCGACTTCGTTTGATATACAAGGAATTGAAAACATGCAACCAACTGAAAAGAAAGTGCTCGAATTGCAATCAGGTGGTAAAGCTGCAGAACTACAAGGTACGCCTGAAGCCGTTGATAGCGTTGAAGAGATGCTTCGTGAATTTGAAATGCTTAAACGGAGTATGTAATGAAGTTAATTCGTAAAACCACAGGAGAAACCATTCAACTTGAGGATGGTTTTTTTTGGTCTGATGAAAACTGGTCCGAGATCGAGCAGAACCAGGAGTATGCCATTAGTGGTGCCTTGATTATCCAAGAGGGACGCAAACAAGCAGGTCGGCCAATCACATTACAGCCTGCTAATAAATCGAAAGGCTGGATCAAGCTGAGCGATCTGAACACGCTTCGTTTATGGCAAAACCTGCAGGAGCAATTTACGCTTCAGTTTGAATGGCCACATGACCAGCGTGAGTTCAATGTGATTTGGAATCATAAAGACGGTGCACTGGAAAGCTCTACAGTCAAAGGCACCCCAGCAACATCATTTGATACTTATTTTAACGTCACCATGCGATTCATTGAGGTAAGCGATGCCAATTGAAACCAATAATTTAAAGCTCCTTGAGTCAGAACGCATTCGAACAGATGCTGAAGATGGTGGGGGTAAATACTCAGGCCGTGAAATTGTCGACGGTCAAAGTAATAACCTGTTTAATGATATTTCTGAGATGGATCGCACTACGGGCCGTACCTCTATCCAAAAGATCTATGCTGCGGTGGATACTGCTGATACCGATGCCCTGATGGGTGCGACAGTATTTATCTCTCAGAATGCGCAAGATCCAAGTGTGTCCGCCGTGTTATTCAGTACTGACAGTTGGACGGATGAACGTAAAGAAGCGCAGAACCGCATTGAAAACTATAATGCCAAAGGTGCACAGATTGCTGGCACACCTTTAGATACCCATTGGAAAGGAATGAAGTCTCTACAAGTGGCCATGTTTCCTCAGGAAGCAGAGTCATCGATTGGGAAGTCGATTGTATTGATCTCAAATGAAGGTAAAACTTTAGAGGTTGAGCAATTCCTACGGATCACTGAGGTGTCGACAAGAACTGCTTATGTGATGGTCGATGGCAAACAGGTGGAATATAAGATTGCCACTTATGGCCTCAGTGATGCATTAAAAGCTGATTTTGTGGGGCTATCTGCGAAGCAATGGTATAGCGGTGAAAAGAGCACCACCATCATTCGAGACACCATTGTGGCGGATACAGGTAAGTATTACTCCAGCGCCAATCTCAAAGAAGCTGCACAAGTCGGTGATTATTCTGTGGTTGCAGAGGATGTCTATACGCAGTTGGTGCCTTCAGCGCAGACTGAAACCCCGATGGTGAATATCAATGCCGCAGGTGATTCTGTAGCTTTGGTGAAAGCTAAAGATGGTGTGCTGAGCAAGACTTTTAACAATGTTACGATCAACACTGTGTCGAGCCTATATCTCGGCTCATCCATCATGCCGAAATCGGTAGAGTTCACTTTGTTTGGCTCAGTAATTACCGACGTGGGTGGAGAACTTAAGAATGCCGCTGGTGCTTCAATCGGTAGCATCAACTATCAAAATGGCTCTCTGGCTTGGAACGCAAGCGCAGGGACAGGTACTGCCAATCTAACGATTAACTTTATACCTGCAGCCGCGGTGACAGCCCCTGTTGAGTCTGATCTGATTTATGTGAATCAGGAGAACATCAGTTTTAACTGGATCCGCAACTTGGTCCCGCTGCCATCACCAGGTAGTTTGCAAGTGTCGTACTTGGTTCAGAATCAGGTCTACACGCTTCGAGACAATGGTGCAGGTCAATTACGTGGTTTAGATTCATCCTTTGGTTCAGGCAGTATTGATTACGATACGGGTACCATGTCACTTACAACAGGTGAGCTTGCGGACGTAGGTAGTGCAATCCTGCTGACATGGAGCAACATGATCACGGCTCAGGAGCGTTCAGGATTAACGATTAATAAAGCCTATGTCGAGATTCCAGTGAATGACTCGATTGTGGCAGGAAGCTTAACGGTCGGCTGGCTTTTGAATGGTGTGGCCAAGTCAGCAACCGATAATGGTCAGGGACAATTCACAGGGGATGCCACAGGGACCATTGATTATGCGGATGGTGTGGCCAAGTTGATGCCAACCTTATTACCCAATGGCGGTACTACGTTTAATATCTCAGGTCAGAAAGGGTCTAAGTCTTCAGTTCAAGTGACTGCAGTACCCAGCAGCGGTACGATCTCAATTGAATTGGACAATGGATCTGCTGCGTTGATCCCTAAGTCTGTGAAAGTACGTGTACCCGTCAAGTATATGAGCCACATGGGTGAGGTTGAGCTGCGTGATATGCCGATTGATGCCTCTACAGGACGTTTAATCAATGGTGCAGGTCAGCAACAGGGCACGATCAACTATGCGTCGCGCACAATGAGTATCACCCCAAGTACTACACTTGAAGCGATCGAGCGTGAGAAGATTATGCGTCCTTACTACGGCACGCACAATACTTCGCAGGAGGCCATTGCGGCAGGTATGCTGGGTATGACGATCAAATATCAAAACACCAGCGAAACGCACACTTTAAACCTGAATGAAGTAGCGACTGCTGTGACAGTGAGTGTCTCGTATCGTGATAGTTCAGCAGCTCAATCATGGTCGGATACCCTCATTGGTTCTATGCTAAAAACGGATTTAACCGAAGGCTTTGCTGAGCAGATTCTTGCAGGTTCGGTTCGCCTTACACTGGCTGATTCAACCTATGTCGATAAACTCGGATCACTTTATCGGAATCCATCGGTGACCACAGGCGCAGGAACGGTAGCGGGTCAGATCCACTATGGAAATGGTGCGGTAGAGCTATCTGCATGGGATGTAGGTGGGGCGAACAATCCAACGTTAGAAACCTTGGTGACTCAGCTTGAAAGTGTAAAAACTAACCAAGTGTCGTATCGTGCACCGATGATCCCTATCCGGGCTCAGTCTTTGACCTTGTCCGCCACTAAGGTGGAAGGCGGGGTATTGAATATCACGCCTGATGGCTCAGGTATCATTGATACAGCAGAGTGCGATGGTTTCTTTAACTTTGACCAAGGCTATGGCCAGTTTGTTTTTCGGCAAAAGATTGAAGTGACTTCTGCCAACCGTGCTGAAATTATGGCGCAGGATTGGTATGTAGCTGAGCTGGAATATAGCAAGGATGGCAAGCAGTGGATTCATAAGCCCATTATGGTCTTGCCTGAAACTATCAAATACAGTGCAGTCGGTTATAGCTATATCCCGATTGATGCAGAGTTATTGGGCTTGTCTGCAGTACGTTTGCCGATTGATGGTCGAGTCCCGATTTTCCGATCAGGTGAGATTGGGATAGTGAGTGCGAGTAAGTCGCAGGAATTACCTGATTATATTGCTGGCCAAACCTATCCATTGAATGATGCACGGATCTCCTGGTGTGAACTTGAAGATGCCGACGGCATTAAAATTCCATTTGATTTGTACACAGTGGACTATGACTACGGCAAAGTGACTTTAAACGGTGATTTTGCCTTGGGTAATCTGACAGGACCACTGACAGCCAAGTATCGCTATCAAGATATGGGTTTAGTGCGTGATGTCAAAATTAATGGCCAAGTGACTTTCACTAAGCCACTGACCCACAACTATGATCCTGCTCATACCATCGTCGGTTCTGCATTGGTCATCGGTGATATGCAGGCGCGTTATACCCGTAAGTTTGTACAGTCGACGTGGGACAATTTGTGGAAAGATGAAGCAGTTGGTGCAGCCATTTCAGCCAATTACAACGACATCCTGTATCCGATTGCCGTCACCAATAAGGGCAACATTCAAGAACGTTGGGCGATTGTCTTTACAAGTACAACTGCATTTCGAATCATTGGTGAAACTTCTGGCCAGATTGGAACAGGGGTCACGACTGAAGGCTGCGAACCAATCAATCCAGTGACCAATGCGCCTTACTTCATCATCAAAAAGGAGGGTTGGGGTAATGGGTGGGCATCTGGCAACGTACTGCGTTTTAACACCATTGCAGCCAATCATCCAATCTGGGTAATTCGCACGGTGAAGCAGTCGGAACCTACAGTGTTGTCTGACTCATTCCAAATTATGCTGCGCGGTGACATTGACCGCGTTATTTAAAGTATAGCTGCTTAACTTTTAATTCAAATATGACCGCTTTGGCGGTCTTTTTTTATGGGTAATCATAATGGTCGCAAGTACAGATATTAAGTTTTTCGTACATAGCAATAACAACGCGCCACAACTACAAAATGCCTATGGTTCAATGATTGGTATTTTGGATGCATGCTTGGTGAATGGGATAAGTCTAGGGCTGGTTTCTACACTGACTGCAGTTGGCACCACAGTGACAGCAGTATTTAGTAATGCTCACAACTTAATACAATGCCAAGTACTTAAAATCACTGGTGCGAATCAAGCTGAATACAATGGCGAGCATCGTATCTTGACGGTGCCAAATGCAACGAGCGTGACCTTTCAATTGACAACCGCGCCCAGCGTAACAACAGCTACAGGTACAGTCTCAGCATCATTACCCCCATTGGGTTGGGAAAAGCCGTTTAGCCGTGTAAATGAAGCGGGTGGTGGAAAAGCAGCATACCGATCTAAAAACACCCAATTATCCTCAAGACCCTTTTTACGTGTGGTTGATGAATTAGACCCAGCATGGACTCCTACGTATGAAAAGTACGCAAAAGTAGGACTCGTCGAAGAAATGACGGGGATTGATGACATGTCTGGTTTTCAAACACCATTTGATTCTAGCAACCCAGCCAAGAATTGGACTGGAAGTGGAAGTGGGAGTGCTGCCTACAATGGTTGGGCAAAGTGGAACTATGCAGTATTAAACAGTATTCGTAGTGCTTCTGGATCAACTCAAACACAAGCAGGCTCATCTCCCCCAGTCAATGGCGCAAGAGTGTGGTTCATTATAGGCAATGGCGATTTTTTCTATGTGTTGAATACAGTCAACTTATTAAATGATCAGTATTTAATATATGGCTGCGGTGTTATTGAAAAAACACTGAACACTGATGAGGACCAATGGTTTTTGGCTGCTAACTTATATTATTTACAAGCATCAGTGGCTTACAGACTTTATGATTTTAATAATCTTGCTTATCAGCTTGAATATGATTCCACCCCAACCATTCTGCTTTATAAAACAACAGGGAAATCAAATGAGGACAGATGCTTTTTAACCTGCATTAAGGTAACGAGATCAAGCTCCGCTGTAATGTATTCTGGCGCATCAAATTATGTTCTAAATACAGGGGATGCCAATAATCTTCCATTAATACCCCCTGTGTTTTTAGGGTTGGAGGGGGGTAATACTAGATTTTTAGGTTATCCACCTAACCTACTATGGGTTTTGAGAGACAAGCCATTTAGTGATTTTCAGACTATATCGAATGGTCATAAACTGCTACTCGCTAAAAAATTAATGGTTAGCTCTTCTTTTGGAGAGGTTGTTTTTGACTTAGGGGTTGATCAATGATTTTTAAGAAAGCAATTGGGACAACCAGTATGTTGTCGGAGTTTTCTGGTGGACATCAAATCATTGGAAAGACCCTTATAAAAGGAGGGATTCTGGGTGGATGTGATGTTCGATTGGTTGAAAAAAGAACTGGGCGCTTGGTATTTCGAACATTTTCCAATAGTGATGGTACTTACGTCTTCAAATATCTTAAACGCACTGAGTACCTAGTCATGGCAATAGATCGAAATGGTGAATTCAATGCTGTTATTCAAGATAATGTGGTGCCGAAATGAGTAAAACTTCAGTCAATGCTCGGTTTGCCATGATTCAAGCCTTTGCAAATTTCATGGATAACGGTAGCCAAAGTGCTACCGTTACTTTTTATGAAGGTGTACAGCCTGCTAGCCCCGCCGTTGCAGTCGATTCAAACAATGCTTTGGTGACATTGGTATTTCCTGAGCCGTGTATTAAAGAAACCACGCCAACTTATGTTGAGCTGCATCCAACCGACACAGGATCAGTCATTAAAACAGGCACAGCAACATGGGCACGTATTTTTAACGGTGCTGGTGAAGTGGCGGCAGATCTTGTGGTTGGGACAGACATTAGTTTAGCAAGTACCAATCTTGTGCTTGGTGGCACGCTATCAGTGACATCAATTAAGCTTAGACCTTAATTTCAAAGGGTGCTCATGTGGATTTTAAGCGAAAACTTGGCACCGTTGATGCTCATAATCTCAACTTAAACCTTAAGCCCGATAACATCGACAGTCATGACATCATTCTGAATTTTGAGCATCTGGCCGATGGCTCGACCAATCTTAATTTTGGTGATGATGTTAGCGCTGCTGTTGACACATCAGTTGATACCTCATTTACATTTGATATTACTGCTGTTTATGCAGATGGCAATACTAATACCGCAGTCATTGATACTGTTTTAGATACGGTGTTGCAGTTTGATGTGGTGGCTGTATTTGCTGAAAACACTGATGTTATTGGGTGGATTGATACCACTTTAGACACCAGTTTTAGCTTTGAAGTTGAAGCATTTTTTGCTGAAAACCTGTGCACTATTGATACAGTGCTGGATACAACATGGAAGTTTGATGTTGATTCTACATTTGATATTCATCATGTTGTGGGTGTGAGCTGTGGTTTGGGTGTACGCTATAAAAAAGCCATAGCAAGCCTAAGGGCAAACGTTATACCGTGGGCTAAACCAATTTTAAGAGTCTCAAATGAGGCTCTTTTTTTTGATCAAGGTTTAGTGATCAGTCATGGCAACAAGGTTGCCTTTGAGCGTGGCCAGACTTTATCTGAATCCATCCATGCTGCATTTGATCAGGGTGTGAAGCTTAGCCGAAATTTATGTGTGCGCTGGCAAGAAAATCTGAAGATTCGGATTGCACGTGATTTGTATTTTGATGAGTCGATCAAGCTTCGATTGAACCGTGAATTTATACATCAAGAGATGATCCGCAAACGCCGCAATATCTCGTTTTCACATCAAGTCGCACACGTCTTTGAAAAGCGTTTTAGCTTTGATTGGGACAAAGGACTGGAGCTAGTCACCCAGAATGAGATTCCTTGGGATAAAGCCAAATCCATTCATTATCGCAGGCATCCGATTGAACCATGGCCAGAGCCAGAGATTCCTGAATATGAGGGTACAGGTGATCTTAATTTCATATGCCTATGCCATGAAGTAGATGCACACAATGTTGAACTCAACTTCGGTGCAGATGATTGCATACCTGGCATACCAAATCGCAATTGGTGGTACATATTGAATAGTTTATCTGTGACGCGCCTCGACAATGGCGAAGAGATTGAAGTTTATGATGGGAATTACAGTACTGATCGCAGCTGCTGGTGTTGGTCTTATAGTTTGACCGTACCGGCATCCCAGATTGGCAAACTGGAACCAATCAATGGTCAACCTGTAATTTTAAAAATTACAGTGAATGGTACCGAACATCAAATGTTGCTGGAAAACCGACGACGTTCTCGTAAGTTTGCTCAAGAGACCTATACCTTAATTGGTCGCAGTCAAACCGCGCTGCTTGCTGCACCGACTGCGCCTTTACGTTCATTCTTACAAGAGAATGATCGAACCTCCGTCCAGTTATGTCAGGCAGAGCTAGATCGCGTGTTTAGCGATACGGTACTGAATTGGCAGTTAATTGATGCCTTAGGCTGGATTGTTGAGCGTGAATGTTTGAGCTATTCCAATTTAGCGCCAATAGATGCCATTAAGATGGTGGTTGAAAGTGGCGGTGGATTTATTTATAGCGAAAAGGGCAGCAATACACTGACCATTAAACCGCTGTATAAAAAGACCTTCTGGGATGTGTTGTCGATCGCTGAGTATGATTGCATGCTGCCTGAGTCTGCGGTGGTGAGTCAATCGACTGATTATCAGATCTATCCTGATTACAACGGCATTACACTGACCAATGACCGTAAAGCACAGGTCGCTCAAGTGAAACGCACTGGAACCAGTGCGGACACCTTACTACAGCCAGAAAATAACCCCTTATTTAACCATGTCAGCATGGGGGCATATGGTAAAGCCAAACTTGCCAAAGCAGGAATGGTCGAAACTCATACCTACAGTATGCCGATCTCGCCTGAGGTAGGTGAGTGTGTGCCAGGAGAAGTACTGGCCTTTAATGCAGAATGGTGGGGGATTGTAGATAGTGTCAGCGTCTCGTTCAGTCATGCAGTGGTCAATCAAACTGTGAAAGTGGAGCGTGTGAATCGTGAGTAATGCATTACAGCGTTTAATTGATTTACTGCCTACAGCTGCAGAGTTTGTAGGAACGATTACCAGTGTGGATCATCCCAACTACAAAGTACTGGTTGTGGGTGGATCAGGCCTGAATCTAGTCACCAGTTCAACACGCTACAACTTAGGAGCATCCGTATTTGTATCTAATGGTGAGATCAAACGACTCGCACCAGTAGGTGAAGTGATTCAAATAGAAGTTTAAGTTTTTAAAAAAGTGTATGGCACCCAATTGGGTGCTTTTTTATTGCCAAAAATTAGGGGGCGAAATGTCTGAAACAACAGGGCAAGCAATTGCTGAAGCGAGTGCTGCAGTTACATCAATTTCAACCAAAACAGCAGTAGGGGGATCAATTGCTGGCTTGTCGGGGAAGTTATTGGGCTTAGATCCAATCACAGCCATTGGTTTGCTGGTGGCGATAGCAGGCCTATTAGTGAGCTTTATGAGCTTCTTGATTAACTGGTACTACAAGCGTCAAGAAAACAAACGTGCCGAACAACTACATCAGATTGCGCTGAGTAAAGCGAAGGGTGAATGCAATGTCGAATAAAACGAAATACTGGGCAATGGGATTAGCAGCTTCAGCTGCTTTTTTTACGGGTTTAGAAATACACGAAGGCTATTCAGCAAAGCCTTATAAAGATACTGGTGGTGTTGTGACTCAGGGTATCGGTTCAACGGTAAAACCGAGTGGCCAAGTGATCAAAATGACCGATCCACCCATCACACGAAAAACAGCAAAAGAGTGGGCTAAGGTACATGTGGCCAAAGATGAAATTCCATTCCGTAAGTCTCTCCAGAGCGTGAAGTTGTCTCAAGTCGAGTACGACGTATATCTCGATTTTACCTATAACTTTGGTCAAGCCAATTGGAATCAATCCTCCATGCTTCGAAATTTAAAAGCCGGGAAGTACAAGCAGGCTTGTGATTCATTGTTGAAGTGGAAGTACGTGGCCAAACGTGATTGCTCTGTACGATCCAATAACTGTTATGGCGTTTGGACTCGTCAAGTTGAGCGTCACTCGAAATGCATAGGAGCGCAGTAGATGAGTGAATTTAAAAAAGTCAGCAAAGTGTTGCTCGAGTCTAACGGTATTTATTTTATTGAATGCCCTGGATGTAAAACTTTGCATCCATTTCATGTTGATCCAAAACATAAAATTCGCTGGGATTTTAATGGCGATTTAGAGAAACCAACATTTAGGCCAAGCTTAATGGTGAATCAAGGCCACCCTAACCAATGTCATTCTTTTGTCACGGATGGAAAAATTCAATTCTTGTCTGATTGTCATCATAGTTTGGCTGGACAAACAGTTGATCTTCCTGACGTGGAGGAATTCTGATGCCATTTCTTTTACTGATTTGGAACAACAAGCGCTGGACTTTAATCATTGTACTTCTGATTTATGCAGTGTTTCAGACATGGCAATCCAACTCACTGGCTGGTGATCTAAACACGGCAAAGGCTGATTGTAAAACTAAGGTACAGCAAGAAGTAGATAAGGCCGTGAAGCCTTATCAAGAAGCAATAACAAAGGCCAAAGAACAGAAGGCTATTACTGAAAAGGCTTGGTCGGATAAATATATTGAGGTAGAACAGAATGCGATTAAAAAAATACAAGATGCGAATGCTGCCGCTCGTAGTGCTGACTTGGCTGCTAGCGGGTTGTCAAAGCAACTCAGTGAAGCAAACAAACGTCTGTCCTCAGCTCCCCGTCAAACCATTATTGAGTACACAATTACCAACAGTGAGTTACTCGAAGCTTGCACAGCAGAATATCAAAGCATGGCAGAAAAAGCAGATGGACACGCAATTGATGTCGAGCGATTAAGCGAGGTATGGCCAGAATAAAATAACAAGCTGTGCATCCTACTTTCAGGGTGCACAGCGCATTCGATTTCAACAAAGGTGCATGTCACTGTATGTGTTCAGTGTGTGAATTGAGAAAGCCCTCTAAGTGAGGGCTTTTTCGTATAAGCTCTATTATGTTAATTTCAGATCAACTTATTTTTTATTCTAAACTCTATCCTTAATTAATGAGTGCTATTTCATTAAAATGGCTAATTCTTGCCACTCATCAAAATTAGTACTCCGAGGGATTCCCCAATTAATTTCTTGTCCTACCCTTAATACTCGCATACCTATATTTCTACGAGATGTGGCAATTTCAAAAAGATCTAACAATACATCCCATAATTCAAATATCACTTCACGCTTTGGTGAAACGCCTCTATGTGCTAAGTCGTTACGTGCTTTTCTAACTCGATTAAGTTTATGATAAATTTCGTTTTTTATAATTTTAGATAGTTTTAAAAGCTCATGTTTTGCGCTAATTATATTATTATCTATCTTTAATTGGAGTTGATCATGCCGTTTTTTCACTTTGGGTGAATAACTACTACTATTTCTAGAATACTGATTTATCCATAAAATCTCTGTAAGTTGTTCGACAACAATCCATAAATTATTAAGAGCATCACTATTATTTTGATTAGTTAAGGATGTATAACCATTTATGAGAAAAAAAGGCGAAAAGTGAGGAATTGACCTGATAATTTCCTGACCTTCAGAGAAAGCTTTTTTTAAATTATCAACACTCAACACTCTCGGATACATCAGTGGTTCAAGTAGTTCAGTTATAGATGCCCAATTTTCTCTTAATCGCGTATGAAGCGATGGTGTACAAGCGAACAAATTAGTTTTTTTATGTAGGGAACCAATCACTAACTCATGCGAATGTAAAACTTCAGCATGTATTCCACCTAATAATAAAGAACATAGGATTTCATTTAATTTGGCAATTCCTTCAGATCTTGTTGGGAAAGCACTGCACTGGGGAATTGCTATTGCCCCATCGTAGCTTACCAATGCATCCAATCTTTGATTAATTTTTAAAGGAAGTATTCCTACTACTTCTGATAATTGCATTCCAGCATAAGAATTTTCATTAATTTGTTCCAGTGAGAAACTTATTTGTTTTTTTCTATCGCTAACTATTGCTGAATATGGTCTTAAATGAACCATCCAAGCAGGATTAAATGACGGCACACTAGAAGTCGGTTCGACATAATCAAAAAGAGCATCTGATTTTTCAATCCAATCTCCTCCATACCAAACAGAAGTTTCAGTTGGTTTATTTTTAATTACGTCTGTTAGTGTTTTAGGAATATTACGATTATCTGAGAAAAATGGATTAAAATCCTCCTCAAATGCGTATATTTGGCCTGTCTGAGTATCCTGATAGTGCTTCATATTTTATCTATTTCAAATCATAAGTTTCGTTATGTTTATAACTTAATAAAAAGGATTAATAAAATTAAAAACTCCCATTTAACATAATAGAGCTTATACGAAACTCTTGAAGATTTCATATAATTATCAGAGTTTTAGTCACGTACGTTCTAGTGCTTAGTAGGTTAGGACGTAATTTTCGTGATTCTTCACGTTCCACGCATATAATTCAATCAAACTAATTATTTCATTATTTAGCATTGATTAACTATAAGACATCGCTACCCACAGTCAACATACCATCCCAACTAAAATAATCCCTCGTCAAACTTCCGCGACTCATCGACCAGCCACGATTCGGTAATTTGCATGGGCCGATCGCAAGTTTCTTGTCTCCAAACCTTTCCTTAACACCTTCCATTGCAAGCTGCAGCTTCTCATTTCGCTCTATCGATTCAACATCAGTGAGCAAGTCAGGAATGTAGGCCGCCTTGTTCTCAATACACGTTAAAATCACACCACACCTTTTAAACTCAACACCTTCTTGAAACAGTTCATCCATTTGCTTCATCACTGCTTTATTCATAACAGCGGCAGAGTCGGTAGGCTCAGCAAAGCCCACACTGATTGATTTCTTATAAAATGGTTTATTCTTATCAAATGGATTGGACTCAGCAAAAGCGATCACACAACCACATAAGCTTTTGTCTTCTCGTAGACGTTTAACTGCTGACTGCAGGTAATCACTCATTGCCTCAGACAAAGATTCTTTATCCGTTACACGTTGGCCAAACGACCTCGATGAGATGATTTGTTTTTTAGCGGGTGGGGCATGTTCAATCTCAATGCAGGAAATACCTTGCAACTCAGCAACCGTCTTGGCCATAACAATGGAAAAGAGGCTTTTCATATTGCGCGGCTCAGTTCGGGTGAGATCCTGAACGGTGTGCACACCCATGGCATGCAGTTTCTTACTGTGCTGTCGACCAACTCCCCAAACCTCAGATACATCGATCAAACTAAAAAAGTAATCCTTGTGTTTTGGGTCCATTGATACCAAATTGCAGACACCCGAAAAGCGTTTGGCTTTCTTGGCCATATGGTTAGCAATTTTCGCTTCAGTCTTACTTCGACCAATTCCGACCGATACAGGCAAGCCGATCCACTTAGCTATACGTTCGCGCATGTCTTGAGCGTATTCCGTTAAATCGAATTTATGCTCATATGCGGTGAGATCTAAAAAGCATTCATCGATCGAATAGATCTCATGCTCACCTGGTGCAACATAGTCGGCAAGGATGCTGTGAAAGCGCTTGGACATTTCAGCATAGACTTTGTAGTTGCTCGAAAGCACTTCTACATTGTGCTTCTCAACAATGTCTTTGATTTGGAATAGGGGCACACCCATTTTGATACCAAGATCTTTAGCTTCCTGTGAACGAGCAACTGCACAACCATCATTGTTTGAAAGCACAATGACTGGTCTATTATTCAACTTTGGGTTGAACACGCGCTCACAACTGACGTAGCAATTGTTCACGTCAATTAAGGCATAGATCTTGTTTTCGCTTCTCATCTGAAGCTCTTCAGAACACGGGTGACAACACCCCAAATAATGAACTCTTGTCCTTCACTAAAATGAATGTCGTCATAATCAGGGTTTTCAGCTTTTAGCCAACATACCCCAGCATCTTCACACATGAGACGCTTTACGGTGAACTCATTGTCGACCAGTGCAATCACGATATCCCAATGCTTTGCTTCAAGACTACGATCGACAATTAACTCATCTCCAATATCTATACCAATATTGATGAGTGACAGTGAATTAACACGCACGATGAACGTAGCGGCGGGATTCTTTATCAGGTGCTCATTAAGATCTAAGGTCTTATCGACGTGATCTTGGGCAGGGGAAGGGAAACCCGCTTGCACGCGCTCAGTGGCCAATGGAATAGCCATATGTGTGACTGGATCAACTTGGCGTATATGATCGATTTCAGGATCAGCTTTAGCCTTCTTGAGAAAGGCTTTGATTTCTAAAACAGAAGAGTTTGGCACACGGATGAGCGTGGTCAATTCTGAGCGTTTTCGCCCTGCACCGGGTCTCACGCCACCATGGTTATTGATATCATTCATAGCCAAACTTGATTTCTGTAACAGATTTCAAGATTGTAGATTTCGGTCAAAATAAATTCAAATTTAAAAGCTGTGGATAATCAATGCACCTTCAAATTAAATTAGGTTGAGCACCATTTTCAGATAAGCGGGATTTAGGAAAAGTGATGTACTCATCCTGCATTTCAAAGAAGAACTCATGAGCCTCTTTAAAACTACAATTCATCCATTCTTCGCGGTATTCATCAGGGATAACGATGATCGAGCGCTTCTCATCTTCAGGCTTATGAAATTGCTTCATGAAGGGATGATTATCGGCATTGATGGTGAGCATACTCATCGATCGGATCTGCTCTCCATCGATGACGGCATTCTCGTATATGGCCGCTACGGTAAAAGGCATACCATCCTCACGCGCAATGCCATACCAGTGAGATTTCCCATCAATGTATTTGGGTTCAAAGATGGTCTCGACAGGGATTAGGCCAAATTGAGACTTATGCCAAGCCTCCCTAAAACTTGGTTTCTCAGCAACCGTTTCAGTCCTGGCATTGTATGTGTACTTGCCGAAACTCTTTTCCTTTGCCCACTTGGGAATCATTCCAAAATTAACAGATCGCCATTCAATTTTGCCGTTATTGGAAAAGATCAAAGGTGAAGGATAGTTAGGAAAAATGTCTTCAGGGAACTCTAATTGATCAGGCTCAGGGAGGTCTAACAAAAATGCACGATTCTTTCTGATTGCTTCAAAGTTTGCGCACATAGACTTATCCCTGTTTATTCTTTATGATCATCGCACAAATAATAACCCAACCAAGAATAAAAAATGATTTCAAAACAATTTAGGATCGTCAATGGAATACTCGCAGTCATTGGTATTGCTGCATTCATATTTTTCCAGTATCAAATGAGACCAGACAAGCTTGGGGGCTTCACGGAAGGCACAGAAGAGTATTACGGCTATCAATATGCACGTGATAACAATCTAAAGAATGCGGATCAATAGACTTCCGTCATAAATCAAAAAACGTACAATTTATTTGATCTTAAAGTAATCAGCAAAATTATTTAATTCAAGGGATAATCCTTGGATGAAATTCAAAGATATTCAAAAATTATCAGACGTTAAGTTTCGTAGGCTTACCGGTGTTAGTTGGGCTACATTTAACCTGATGTTGGCCGAGCTAAATAAGCATTTACCTGGTCATATTGGTAAAGGACGACCGCATAAATTACCGTTGGAAGATCGTTTGCTCTTATGTATAGAATATTGGAGAGAATATCGAACATTTTTCCATCTTGGTATGAGTTACGGTGTATCTGAAACGAGTGCAATTCGTATCACACGTGTTATTGAAGATACCTTAATCCGTTCTGGAAAATTCAACTTGCCAAAACAACTTCCTAATCGAGATGAAGTGGATTGGGAAGTTGTTGTGATTGATGCCACTGAAATATTAGTTCAACGTGGCTTTGTTGCACAAAGATTTAAAAATTAAGATTTCCCATATCTACTCAAATTTAAGTGGCAACTTGGGTGTGAGGTCGGCCTAACTCTGTGAA
>NZ_LSOD01000040.1:0-97130 GCF_001592855.1 Acinetobacter sp. BMW17 | reverse complement strand
AGGTAGGACATTTGATTTGTAGCGTTATTTTCATACCTCTATTTTATCAAAAGCCATATTGTTTTTTTCAGCATACTTTTTGAAACACCGCCTGGAACATTTTTATCGAAATAGACATTTATATATTTATCGAGTCGGGTTGGGATGACCTGTAAACAGACTGGGCTGACAAAAGGATTAGGCTTGTCAGATGAAGAATCAAAATAAAAAAAGGAATTTGAATTTGCAAGTGAAGCATGTGCTCAGTGGATTGACATTCATTGTGTTGGCAACCATGTGTGGTGTATTCATCGCTATTTGGATGTTTAAACACTTTAATATTTATATTCCATTAGAAAATCAAAAAGTCAGTATTGATCTGCAAGAGCCTTTCAAGCTGAGGTTAAAATTCATGATGCCTTAGATGTAGATGTCACAGGGCGCGTCAATGCAGAAATTCCAATTCGTGAAAACCTGAATATTCCCCTGACCCAAACGCTGACTCCACCGGTATATTTTGATAATCAGGTTCCGATTAAAACCACCATTCTAGTGTGTGAAACCTTGAAAATTAATCAGAATATGCCTGTAGATACCCTAGGTACAGGTGAAAGTCATGGGACGAGATGTGAGTTTGCCTTTAAAAGGCAATATTCCCATTCAGTTGGATGTGCCGATTCATATCGATGTACCACTTGAACAGCAAGTACACCTCAAATTTGATGCGCCTGTGAAAACTGTACTTAAAGAGAATTTGCATATTCCTGTGAACACTGTACTTAAAACCAATATTACAATACAGGGGCAATTAAACGTTCCCATTAAAACGGCGTTGAAAGCATCGGTGGATGTGCAAAATACATTGCCAATTGAAATTAAGCAGGGGGAGTTGAAGATTCCACTTAATAGTTTGCAATTACTGCGTGAAAAACATCAACCTCAAGAACAAGTGACGCCATAGGAGAGAGTATGTGGATATTCCAGTCTGTGAAGCGGCTTGTATTGAGTTTTGTGTGCGTTGTCATTTTGGTGGGTGCGCTGTTTTGGTTGTACCTGAATATTCAAGCCAGTATGCAAGTGTCTGCAAGTAAAGCACAAATTCAACTGTCAGACTCCTTACCGACAAAAATTCAGGTCGGTAATTATTTAGAAACCCAATCTGTTGGGACTCTAGATACGCAATTAAAAATTGATCAAAAAATTAATTTACCTTTACAGGGAAAATATTTGGCAAATTTGGAGTTTGAAGTAGAAGTACCCGTTTCAGTATCTATTGATTATCAAACCGAGGTGCTCATTGATCAAAATATGCCGTTGGAGACAACTACAGACCTAATTTATCAAAATAAACTATTGCCTAAGTTCCCACTCACTTTAGATATTCCGATTAAACTGGCTGTGCCATTTCATTTAAAGCAGGACTATCAGATCCCGATCGAAATTATGTTTAATGGTTTAGTCTATTTTGAGTTTGATGAGCAAGTACGACTGCATGTGTTGCATCAGTTTGCACCACAGTTAAATTTGAATGACCCAATGACTATGCGAAAAATAGCAAACTTCAATGCGACCATGTATAACACGGAACGGAGTACGACTGCGAATTTGGAGATGAATATGACACTACCTGTGAAGAACATTCATCCATAAAAAAACACCACCAATTATTGGTGGTGTTTGAATGCGGAGATTAAATGAGTGGCTTAAAGTGCTGCTTTGATTGCATCTTGAATGCTAGTGGTCTTACGTCCAATCAATTGTTCTAAGTCTTTACTGTTGCTGTACATCGCGCCTTTGGCGGTCTGCACATCGGCATCCACAATCACATCAATCAAGTGTGATGGGAGGCTGGTTTGAATTAAGCCTTGACGCAGGTCATCGGCAGACAAATTTTGATAGATGACTGGCTTATGTGTTGCCTGACTGATGAATTGAGCCAAATCAGCTTTAGTAAAACTTTCAGAACCTGCCAATTCATAGGTTTTATTCTCATGACCTGTTGAAGTTAAGACTTTGGCTGCAGCTTCAGCATAATCTATACGCGATGCTGAGCTAATTCGACCGTCTTGAGCTGCGCCAAAAAGCGTCCCAATTTCAATGGTATGAGCAACACCTGCAAGGTAGTTTTCGCTATACCAATTATTTCTTAAGAAGGTATAAGTGATTCCACTGTCTTGAATAAGTCTTTCGGTTTCACGGTGTTCTTGAGCTAAGCCGAGTGGAGAGGTATCTGCACGAAGTAGGCTGGTATAAGCAAGATAAGGCACGCCGGCCACTTTCGCAGCATCAATCACTGCTTGGTGTTGAGGCGTACGACGACCAATTTCATTGGCTGAAATGAGTAATAACTTATCTATTCCTAATAGAGCAGGAACTAATGTTTCAGGGCGGTCATAATCAAACTCACGCAGCTCGATACCTTGCGCTTTGAAATGTTCAGCTCTATCAATGTTACGAACCAGCGCAACAATATTCTGGGCAGCGGTCAGCTGCAAAAGTTGCTCTATAACGAGGTTGCCAAGTTGTCCTGTTGCGCCTGTGATTGCAATTTTCATAATTCACCTATGTTGGTTGTTTTCTATACTTGATGGTTGTATCTTAATCTGTTAACTTACTAAATGTAAGTACGTACCAAAAAGTAAGTAATAAACCAAATGGAGAGAAATGATGCACACCTATGCGACAAGCAAATTGTTAGGTCAAGTTTTATCCACAGAGTGTCCGTCTCGTGAAATTTTGGAGCATCTTACGAGTAAATGGTCGGTATTGGTGTTGCGCTGTTTAAGTGATGGCGTACATCGTTTTAGTGAGCTCAAGCAGCGAATAGAAGGAGTGAGTGAGAAAATGCTTTCTCAGACGCTTAAAACGCTTGAGCATGATGGCTTTATTCTACGGACGGTCTATCCTGTGGTGCCGCCCAAAGTAGAGTACCAATTGACGATCTTGGGTTCTCAAGCCGCTGAGAAAACCATGTATTTGATTGGTTGGATTGAAAAAAGTTTGCCTGAAATTCTAGAAAGCAAGGAGCGAGTAGCAGCTTTAAAATAAAAGATGACAAGTATTGTGGATTGATTGTGATAATCCTTAATTGCGCTTTAATAGTGAATTCCTCAGGAGTGCGGAAGTGGATTAGAGCTGATTCGAATTTCTGGTTGTGAAAAAGTCTTGTGATCAAACAATCTACTTTTTTAGTGCGCTATTTTGATGTGAAAATCCTTCTTGGAGTAAAAGTTGATTAGGATTGAATAAAATGAGTTGAAGAGTGGCCTAACGACTAAATGGTCAGCACATTTAAATTAAAAAATGAATAAAATCAGGTGAAAAGTGTCGAAAATTTAGATTTTGGCATTTTTGTGACTAAATTTCATGTTTCGCTGAATAATTCTATTCGAGAAATTTTGTAAAATATGGCAGAATATGCGGTTTTAAAGTATTTAGAGGATTGGCAGCATGCGCTTTGTTGATGAAGCAGTCATTACCGTAGAGGCTGGCGACGGTGGCAATGGCGTAGCCAGTTTTCGCCGTGAAAAATTTGTACCTTTTGGTGGTCCAGACGGTGGTGATGGTGGTCGTGGTGGCAGCGTATTTATCGAAGCTGATGATAATACCAGTACCCTTGTAGACTTCCGTTATACTCGCCGCTTCCGTGCGGAGCGAGCTAAAAATGGTCGTGGCGCGAACTGCGCAGGCCGTGGTGGTGAAGACACCGTATTAAAGGTTCCTGTAGGTACAACTATTGTTGATACTGACTCAGGTGACATTATTGGCGACTTGGTTGAAAGTGGTCAACGTGTGCTTGTCGCAGCGGGTGGTGATGGTGGTTTGGGTAATACTCACTTCAAATCATCGACGAACCGTTCGCCACGTAAGTGTACACATGGTTTTAAAGGCGAATTTCGTGAAATTCGCTTAGAGCTAAAAGTACTGGCCGATGTTGGCTTACTGGGTATGCCAAACGCAGGTAAATCGACGTTTATTCGTGCCGTATCAGCAGCAAAACCTAAGGTTGCAGACTATCCGTTTACTACGATGGTTCCAAACCTTGGTGTGGTCGATGCAGACAGTCACCGTTCATTTGTTATGGCGGATATTCCAGGCTTGATCGAAGGGGCTTCTGAAGGTGCGGGTCTTGGTATTCGTTTCTTAAAGCACTTGGCGCGTACGCGTATTTTGCTTCACATTGTGGATGTTCAGCCGATTGATGGTTCTGATCCTGCATACAATGCAAAAGCGATCTTGGGTGAATTAGAGAAATTCTCTCCGACACTTTCAAAGTTACCTATCGTTCTAGTGTTAAACAAAGTTGACCAACTTGCAGACGATACGCGTGATGAATGGTGTCAGCATATCTTAGATGAAATGCAGTGGGATGGCCCAGTATTTAAAACTTCAGGTTTGATGTCTGAAGGGACAAAACCAGTTGTGTATTACCTGATGGATCAAATTGAGCAACAACGTGAACGTGAGCTTGAAGATCCTGATTATGCAGCAGAAGTGAAAGCATTCCGTGAGCAGCTTGAAGCTGAAACACGCGAACAAACTATTGCCGCTAAAGAAGCATATCGTGAAATGCGTCGCCAACAACGTCTTGCAGGCCTGTTGGCTGATGATGATGAAGACGATGATGAAGATGACGGCGAAATGGAAGTGTTTTACGTACGTTAAGCTCGTAATGAGTAACTGAGGACAAGATGATAGAAGTGGTAGATGGGCAACGTAAGCTCGAAGCTTGTAAACGAATCGTTGTTAAAATCGGATCATCTTTACTCACAGCAAATGGGCAAGGTTTAGATATAGATGCAATTTCGCATTGGGCGAAACAAATTGCAGATCTACACAATGCAGGACATGAGATTATTCTGGTGTCGTCAGGAGCTGTGGCTGAAGGTATGGTTCGTATGAAGCTAGACAGCCGACCCACCGATCTACCCAGTCTTCAGGCGTGTGCTGCCATTGGTCAGATGGGCCTTATTCATACGTGGTCGAGTGTGCTTGAAAAACATCACATTCAGACTGCGCAAGTGTTATTAACCCATGATGACTTGGCAGACCGTCGTCGTTATTTGAACTCATGTGACGCGTTACAGAACTTGATTGAATGGCATGTCATTCCTGTAATCAACGAGAATGACACGGTTTCGACCGATGAAATTCGCTTTGGTGACAATGACACACTGGCCGCGATGGTTGCAGGTCAAGTCCATGCAGATTTGTTAATTATTTTGACAGACCAGCAGGGGATGTTCGACTCAGACCCACGTTCAAATCCAGATGCAAAACTGTTCCATACTGTGCGTGCTCTAGATGAGAGTTTATTTGATATGGCTGGCGGTGGCGGTAAGTTTGGTCGTGGTGGTATGTTGACCAAAGTTCGTGCTGCACGCTTAGCTGCAAAGTCTGGCTGTCCAACGCTGATTGCTAGTGGTGAAAGCGACAATGTGCTTGAACGTTTGATGGATGGTGAAATGCTTGGGACATTGTTTATTACTGACAATGACCGCATTACTGCTCATCAACAGTGGTTAGCAGCTCACTTACAAACTGCAGGTCGTTTGGTGTTGGATGATGGTGCTGTTAAAGCCATAAAAGATAATCATCGTAGTTTACTTCCAGTTGGCGTGAAAGCTGTGGAAGGGCATTTTGAACGCGGTGACGTGGTTGAATGTGTTGATATCCAAGGTGGCCGTGTTGCGGTCGGACGTGTCAACTTTAGTTCGCGCTCTGCGGAGCTGGTAAAGGGCTTGGCGTCAGATAAAGTTCACCAAGTTCTAGGTGAAGCACGTTCACTTGAGATGATTCATCGTAACCACATGGCAATTTACTGATTTTAACGCATTAAAAAGATCCCGCTTTCGAGCGGGATTTTTTTTGTTTTGGAACGAAAGTTATTTGATATAGCCTTTTTGAATGAGGGGCTTAAATAAGTAAAAGTGAATCGTGAGTGCCCATTGCATGATTGTATCTTTATAGAGATTCCAAAGTTTTAATCCAAAGAAGTTTAAGGCAAAAGCCAATAGAAAAGCCCCGAGCATATCTAAAGGGAAGTGCACACCAAGATAGACACGTGACCATGCAACTAGCCAAGCCATGACCAAGAGAAAAATTCCCAGTTTACGCTGTGCAGAGAAGAGATAAGAAAATGCGATACTGCTAAAAATCAGCATATGGTCACTCGGGAAAGAGCCATTGGGTGCATGGTAAATGAGAGTGCGTCCGACCTCCATGACGAAAGGGCGTGGGTGATAATACACATGAGAAATGCATTGGCTGATTAAAATGGCGATACTGGTAAAAATAAATGCCTTCAATATCTGTTTTTTAGTGTCATAGTTACCACGTAGCCAAAACCAAGCAAAGAGTAAAATCATGCAATAGAGCAGGTCATTGGCAATGAATATGGCAAAATGAATACTGGTATTACTAGCTTCAGGGGAAGCATTAATCCATGAAAAAAGCGATAAATTAAGTTCTGAAAGAGTCATGAAAGTGGATTGTGTTTATCAAGTACGGAAGAGAGTCATAATTTTGTCATATTGTTAAAATAAAAAAGACCACAAAAATGTAGTCTTTTTTAACAGTTCAATGTAGTTGAACTAATTGGCTTTCAGTTTTAGAAATCAAATGACGTTTGAAGGTAGAAGGTACGTGGTTGCCCTACATATTTTCCGCCTGTTGAGTCAGTAGAACGTGTGAAATATTGTTTATCAAACACGTTTTTAACGCCACCCGCGATTTTTAAAACCTGGAATTGCTCACCAAAGTCATAGGCTGTACGTACGGCAAAAGTGGAATAACCAGGAATATCACCTAATTTTCCATCAGCCGATTCGTCAGTTTGATAGGTATCACCCGAACCTGGAGAATGCTGCTTAGATTGGGCAAACATATCTGCATTGACGCTCCATTGATTCACTTTATAGCCTAAACCAACATTTGCTGTATGGCGTGAGTAGAAAGGAAGATCTTTGTCTTCAAAGTCACCTGCTTCAGCCACAGCTTTGGTGAAGGTGTAGTTGCTATAGAGTTTTAAGCCCTCAAGCGCATCGGTCAAATAAGCAAAGTCATAAGCCCTCAAGCGCATCGGTCAAATAAGCAAAGTCATAAGCCAGACCAAGTTCTACACCTTTGTGGCTGGTTCCGCCTAAGTCTGTCCAAATGCCATTGTTCTGGGCATCGCGTTCTAAAATTAACTCTTTTTTGAAGTCTAAATAAAACGCGGTTAATTCTGCATTTAGACCATTGCTTAAATATTTCGTCCCAATTTCATAGTTGTTGGACTTTTCAGGATGCAAGCCATCCGTTGTGCTTTGCGCAACCCCACCTTCTAAACGTGCCAATTGGTTGTATTGCTGTGGGCCGAATGAGACGCCCGCATTGGCAAAAATGTTCCAATTGTCTGTCGCTTTATACATGACCGATAGGCTGGGTAAAAACTCATCTGAATCAATTTTGGGTGAAACAGTATTAACTACTACGCCTTGGTTATAGGCAGTAAAATTGTTATGCGTTTCAATTGATTCAAAACGTAGTCCTGGTGTGATGACCCAGTTCCCTAAATCGAAGCGGTTATCTGCATAAATTGCATATGCTTTAGTGCCCCCTTCACTTGTGGTACGTGCTTTAATTTCGGTCACAGGTGCATTCAATGCATATGTAGATGAGCGACCTGAGAACTCAGAACTATCTTCATCTAAATAACGATAGCCGATAGTAAATTCGCTATTTGAGCTACCTAATTGGTATGCACGAGACCAGCGCGGTTCAATGGCAAAAACTTTGTAGTCGCGTGGAGAGGTGTCCATACGCGAAGTCGTTGCACTAAGATCTGTCTCTAAGTCGCTCGTGCGAAATGAGTCAATATAATAGGTCAGCAATTCAAAGTTATTTTTTTCATCTTGATGGGTATAGCGGAATGACACATCTGAGCGGCGACCAGAAAAATAATTACGTGACTTATTTGACTGATAAGGGTTTTGTGCATATTTTTCGGCAGTTAAGCCTTCAGGCATTTCACCATAACCTTCATAGTGATGTAGGTTTAAGGCAATCGCATCCGCATCTGTAATTTGATAGGCCGTTTTTAACATGACATCATCAATGTCAGTTTTATTATTGGCTTCACGGTAGCCATCACCTTTTGTGCCAGAATACAGTAAAGCAAGGTCTAGACCATTATCTAAGGTTCCCCTACAAATAAGTTCGGGCTGTATTTGACTTGATCTGTACCCGAAGCATATTCGGTCGTTAGGCTGACATTACCTGCAAACTCTTGAGGAATCGCGCGAGTTGCAAAATTAATGATACCGCCAACGTTCTGCGGCCCAAAACGTACAGAGCCTGCACCACAAACCACATCTACAGATTCAATATTGCCTAATGATACTGGTGCTAGAGAAAGCTGAGGCTGTCCATAAGGCGCAAATGATAGTGGGACACCATCAAGCAGTACTGTAGAGCGAGGAGATAAACGAGAGGCTAAACCACGGACCCCAATATTGAGTGAAACATCACTGCCACCAGTACCATTATTTTCTTGGACTTGAACACCAGGCACTTGCTTGAGGGCATCTTTAATTGAAGCCGCAGCAACTTCATCTAAGCGATTGCGAGTAATAATCGTACGAGCGCCTGCATGCTTTTGCACTTTCTCTGCATTGGCATCTTCTAACCAGTTGCCTTGTGCTTCAAGTTTGATAGTCGGAAGCACATTGCTGCTCGTTGCTTCAGTGAGTTCTTCTGCTTGTGCATAGGTCAAGCAGCTCATAGAAAGCCCAATCGCAATACTGAGTTGTTTGGCTTTGAATAATCTGCGATCCTGCAGATGAAGACGTGATGAAATCATTCTTTTGTGCGCAATCCATAATAAATAGCGCGGCTATCATATGCTGAACCTTGTTGAAATCAAATAATAACCATTATCACTTATTGCAATTAAAATGCTAAAATTAATAGGCGAGTTAAAGTTTTTTTGATGGACACACAATAAAAAAGCCACGTTAAACGTGGCTTTTTAGATGAATTTGAATGAAATCTGTTATTTAAGTTGAACAGTACCATTCG
This sequence comes from Acinetobacter sp. BMW17, assembly GCF_001592855.1. NCBI lineage: Bacteria > Pseudomonadati > Pseudomonadota > Gammaproteobacteria > Moraxellales > Moraxellaceae > Acinetobacter > Acinetobacter sp. BMW17. The sequence goes on along the minus strand of NZ_LSOD01000040.1, from coordinate 88,091 downwards.
CATTCACAGTGATTTTAGATTCACCACCTGCAACATCTTGCATTGGCGCATCAGCTGCTGCAAATTTTGCACTTTCTGCACGCATCATGACTGGGCGAGGGTAGTAGTTGCTGGTATTAATGTTTAAGTTAACCAAGTTATAACCTGACTTACTCCATGCTTGTGCTAACGATTGTGCACGCTGTTGAAAGTTTTTCGATGCTTCAACAATCAGCTCATTTTCCACTTTCTTACGTTGTGTGTCGGACACGCTAAAGCCGATTGACTGGGTTTGGAAGTTCTGCTGTAGCTCACCAATCAATTGGCTCGCTGCTTTAAAATCGGTACTTTCTAAATTAATTTCAGCACGACCACGCCATTCTTTTAACTTTTGGTTGTCATCGTTGTAAATTGGGTAGGTGGTTTGAGAACCGGTTTCGACTTTTACGCTTGGATATTTACGTGCTAAAGCTGTGGCTTGATTCATCAGCTGCGTAATTTGTGTAGCGAGTTCGGCAGGTTGTTTGTTACTCCGTTCAATGTAAAGCGTTGCATTCATTAAATCATTAGATACTTGGCGTGTTGCCTCGGCCTGAACATTGACAATATTGTAGTTTAATTGGTTCTCAGACTGAGCAAAAACTGCTGAGCTAAATAAAGCACTAAGCGCGATTGCTGGGATAAAGAATTGACGCATTTTTATTCCTTTTTTATTTAGGAGGAGTTTTGCAACATTTGTAAAAAGCTTAAAGCCAATTTGTGGTGAATTTGCGAAAATATTGTGGTTCGATTGTAAAAAAAGGTACAAAATATTTTTCATAAAAACCTAGATAAAGTGATTTATTTCAAAAACTTATTTTTTGACCAAGGTGAGTATTTTGAAATTTTGTGGCGAAGTTGAAAAATAAATAAATTCATCGGCTTTTCTTTACGTTGTCACACTATAAGAGGATAATTTAAGCTATGGTTTGGCATGATATATTTTTTTAGTAAATTTCTGGCAGATAATGTCCAAAAGCTGTTTATTTTATTGAAAATTTCTGTATCATCCGCCTCCTAGTTATGAAGTATCCAAACGCTATCTGACTAGATTTATAAAGCGCCGAGTCAAAGGACCAAAAGTCACCCGACTTATTTCTTTCAACCCATATCAGAGATGGTAATTCGATATGAGCGTTTCTTCTGTAAACCCTGCCACTAATACTACTAACGAATACTATTTGACTCGCCAAAGTCAGATGGAATCCAATGTTCGTAGCTATCCACGGAAATTACCGTTAGCGATAGCCAAAGCATTAGGCTGCTGGGTTACTGATGTTGAAGGTACAGAGTACCTCGATTGTTTAGCTGGGGCAGGAACATTGGCTTTGGGCCATAATCATCCTGCGGTAATTCAAAGTATTCAAGATACACTTGCAAGTGGTCTTCCTTTACATACTTTGGATTTAACGACACCTTTAAAAGATGCATTTACTGAAGCATTACTTGAACAATTACCAGGCGGTAAGGAAGAGTATTGTCTACAGTTCTGTGGTCCATCTGGTGCAGATGGCACGGAAGCAGCAATTAAATTAGCGAAGACGTATACCGGTCGTAGCACAGTGATTAGTTTCTCTGGCGGTTACCATGGTATGACGCACGGCGCTCTTGCAATGACAGGTAATCTGTCTGCGAAAAATGCTGTAAATGGTTTAATGCCAGGCGTTCAATTTATGCCGTATCCGCATGAATACCGTTGCCCACTTGGTTTAGGTGGCGAAGCGGGTGTGGATGCTTTGACATATTTCTTTGAAAACTTCATTGAAGATGTTGAAAGTGGTGTAACCAAGCCAGCTGCTGTCATTCTTGAAGCAATTCAAGGTGAAGGCGGTGTGGTAACAGCGCCAACCAAATGGTTGAAAAAAATCCGCGAAGTGACTGAAAAACACAACATTGTGTTGATTCTTGACGAAGTTCAAGCAGGCTTTGCACGTTCAGGCAAAATGTTCGCATTTGAACATGCGGGTATTGAACCTGACGTAGTAGTAATGTCTAAAGCCGTTGGTGGTAGCTTACCACTTGCTGTATTGGGTATTAAACGTAAGTTTGATGCTTGGCAGCCAGCAGGTCACACGGGTACTTTCCGTGGTAACCAATTGGCAATGGGTACTGGTCTTGCAACGATCAAAACTATCAAAGAACAAAAGCTTGCGCAAAATGCACAAGAACGTGGTGATTTCTTACAAGCTGAATTTAAAAAGCTTGCTCAAGAGTTCCCATGTATCGGTAACGTGCGTGGTCGTGGTTTGATGATTGGTGTTGAAATTGTTGATGAGCGTAAACCAGCGGATCATATGGGGTCTTTACCTGCAGATGGTCAACTGGCAGCAGCGATTCAAGCGGCATGCTTTAACAACAAGTTATTGTTAGAAAAAGGCGGTCGTAACGGTACAGTGATTCGTTTACTTTGCCCACTTATTATCACTCAAGCTGAATGTGAAGAAGTAATTGTTCGCTTTAAGAAAGCAATTGCTGAAGCACTTGTTGCAACTCGAGGCGCGTAATCATGGTTGATTTTGCAGAACACCGTAAGGCGTTACTCTGCAACGATGCTGCATCCATTGCTGACTATTCGTCAGCAATGGACCAAGCGACTAAAGCAGTTGCAGCATGGTTGCAAAATGATAAAATGTACACAGGCGGTAGCATTAAAGAGCTACGCAGCGCGATTGCATTTAATCCTTCTAAAGAAGGTTTGGGTGTACAAAAGTCACTTGAACGTATGATTGAGCTTTTCTTAAACAAAAGCTTAAAAGTCCATCACCCGCACTCGCTCGCGCATTTGCACTGCCCAACTATGGTGACTAGTCAAATTGCTGAAGTGCTGATTAATGCAACGAATCAATCGATGGATTCTTGGGACCAAAGTCCTGCAGGTTCATTGATGGAAGTTCAGTTGATTGACTGGCTTCGTCAAAAAGTGGGTTATGGTGCAGGTCAAGCTGGTGTGTTCACTTCTGGTGGTACACAGTCAAACTTGATGGGTGTACTGCTTGCACGTGATGCATGTATTGCGAAAAACTGGAAAGACGAAAACGGTAATCCGTGGTCTGTACAGCGTGATGGCGTGCCGGGCGATGCGATGCGCAATGTCAAAGTTATTTGTTCTGAAAATGCACACTTCTCTGTGCAAAAGAACATGGCGATGATGGGCATGGGTTTCCAATCAGTCGTAACCGTTCCTGTGAACGAAAACGCTCAGATGGATGTGGATGCACTTGAAAAAACCATGGCTCACCTTCAAGCTGAAGGTAAAATCGTGGCATGTGTGGTTGCAACTGCGGGCACAACCGATGCAGGTGCGATTGATCCACTGAAGCAAATTCGTGAAATCACCAACAAATATGGCGCGTGGATGCACATTGATGCGGCGTGGGGCGGTGCTTTAATCCTATCGAACAATCACCGTGATATGTTGGATGGGATCGAGCTTTCTGACTCTATTACGCTTGATTTCCATAAGCATTACTTCCAAACCATCTCTTGTGGTGCGTTCTTGTTAAAAGATGAAGCGAACTATCGTTTCATGCACTACGAAGCTGAGTATTTAAACTCTGCTTATGACGAAGAGCATGGCGTGCCAAACTTGGTGTCTAAGTCACTTCAAACAACCCGTCGTTTTGATGCGTTGAAACTTTGGATGACTGTTGAAGCATTAGGTGAAGAACTGTATGGTTCTATGATTGACCACGGCGTTACTTTAACTCGTGACGTTGCTGATTATATCAATGCAACTGCTGGTTTAGAGATGTTGGTTAATCCACAATTTGCATCTGTATTGTTCCGTGTGGTTCCAGAAGGCTATCCAGTAGAATTGCTTGATACCTTAAACCAAAATGTTGCAGATGAATTGTTTGCGCGTGGTGAAGCGAATATTGGCGTCACTAAAGTAGGTCAAAATCAATCTTTGAAAATGACGACTTTAAGTCCAGTTGCGACTTTAGATAACGTGAAGAACCTGCTTGGTCTTGTCCTTGCAGAAGCGGATCGTATCAAAGGTTCAATCGCAGATGGAACCTATACACCTGCAATTGCTTAATCGATTGTTTGTGTTAAAAAAGGAGCTGATATCAGCTCCTTTTTTTTATGTGTTGTAAATATTAAAATGGATAACATCTATTGGCTAAGCATATAATTTTAATTATGTTGGAGATGCTTTATTTTTCTATGAAGTAGTTTTCGATATCTGCTTGAACTATGATTTTCAGGAAAATGAGCTTCAATGTTTAAGACTAAAGCTAAATATTCGGGCTTTTGATTTTCAACAGGCAAATGATTTTTTTCATGAATTTTTAAGTTAAATATATGATCTGCACGACAGGCAAGTCCTTGTCATAATCACGGCAATTTGGGGTAAATAAATGTGTTTGGCTAGCGGTCATGGGAAAAGCCGCATTCATATGACTTGTCACGCTTCTTACGAAAAATGAATGGTTAAGGCGGCAGTAAAGGGTAGATGAAGCCCAAAATCTCCTTCATTGAGCTATCTTTTAGAAAAAAGATAAAGCGGTGTCGTCAGAAATACATATTATTCGGACAAATATTTCTAAAAATAAGAAAGGTACCTGAGTCTAAAAGTCATAAATTGGCTCTTGTATTCAAGATGAGTATGCTATTTTCTAAGAAATAAATGGGGGATAAAAGGTAAAAATTAAGACCTAAATGACGCTCAATTTTCTAAATATGACACTACTCATTTGTCATTTATGGGTTATGAAATTCTGACAAATGGAAAAAAAGTATGTGGATTCTGCATATGGGTATACGCAAATTTTTATAGATTAGAAGGGCTATTCAATGTTAAAGAAATCAAAGTCTATGGAGTTCTTTTTTTTCTTTATGTATTGATTCTAAATGTGTTTTATTTTTTATAAAAGCGTAAAAGATGTTGATGTAAAATGAACTGCGCACTTGGGTCTTATAGAAATAAGAAAAATTCTTTACGTGTTTAAACTGGGTGAAATTGAACAAAGTGTAACGAATCATGGACAAATAAAAATAAACATCATGAAAGTGTCACAATGCTGTAACTTGCTTGTCATATTCTGAAATCAAAATGCAGTTATCCAAAAAAGTACAAGACTGAATAAAAAGTGGCGTACTCCAAAATGTTTAATATGTGAGATAACAAATATGCGCTTAAACCATATCGCACTTGCAGTAGTAGTTTCTGGGGCAGCTGTAGCAACTACAGCAAACGCAGCTCGTGACACAATCCAAATTGCGGGTTCTTCAACAGTTTTACCTTATGCAAGTATTGTTGCTGAAGAGTTTGGCAATACCTTTCCACAATTTAAAGCACCCGTTGTTGGTTCTGGCGGTTCTTCAGGTGGCTTAAAACAGTTCTGTAATGGTGTGGGTGATAACACAATTGATATCGCAAACGCATCTCGTAAAATTAAAGATACAGAATTAGCTGCTTGTAAGAAAGCTGGTGTGAACCAAGTGATCGAAATCAAAATTGGTTATGACGGTATTGTGTTCGCTTCAAATGCAAGCAAAGCAGCCTACAAATTACGTCCGCAGCACGTCTATGCAGCTTTAGCAGCGCAGTTACCATCTAACGGTAAAATGGTTGCAAACCCATATACACGTTGGAACCAAATTGACAAAAGCCTTCCAAACGAACCAATCACTTTAGTGATTCCAGCATCAAACCACGGTACACGTGAAGTGTTCCAAGAAAAAATGGTTGATGCAGGCTGCGAAACTTATGCAGCAATCAAGGCAATGGATAAAGATGCACAAAAGAAAGCATGTTCAACTTTCCGTAAAGACGGCAAAGTGATTGAGATTGCGGGTGACTACACTGAAACTTTAGCGCGCTTAAAAACCTCGCCTAGCGCAGTAGGTGTGTTTGGTTTAGGTTTCTATGACCAAAACCGTGACAAGTTACGCGTAGCGACAGTGAACAATGTTGCACCATCTGAAAAGACGATTTTGAATGGTTCATACCCAGTTTCTCGCCCACTATTCTTCTACGTGAAAGGCGAGCATTTGAAATCAATCAAAGGCTTAAAAGAATACACTGAATACTTCATCAGCAAGAAAGTATCAGGTAAAGGTTCTAAGCTTGAGCGTGCAGGTTTGATCTCAATGTCAGACAAAGAGCGTGCAGCAGTTCTTGCGAACTTCAAAGCAGGCAAAGCGGTTAAGTAATTAAGCGTAGAAACAGTCAACGGTAGGCAAGTCCTACCTTTGACGTTTTTTACTAGGATTAAGTTTTTTCAAATAATGAAAATTGAAAGAACCGTGGAGAATACATGAATCTGCTACTTATAGGTGTGTTATTGGCACTGATTGCCATAGCCTATCAAATGGGCTTAAGTCAGAGCCGTAACTTAGCAGGTAAGGGAAATAATTCTGCAAAATTACACTCACGTCCGGGGTATTACGGTGCGTTAGTGGCTTTGTGGTGCGGTATCCCTGCTTTTTTAATTTTGATTGTTTGGAATATTGTTGAACCAAATGTTTTGAATCATGTGGTGTTAAATCACGTGCCAGCACAAGTCGCTGCAACCTTAGATGCTGCTAGTACGGATGTGTTGATCAACCGTGTAGAAGCGATTGCCTCAGGTTTTGGTGTAACAGATACACCAGCCGCGTACGAGCTTGCTGCAGCGGAGCAACTGGCTAAGTTTCAAAGCATTGGTACATTTGCAAAAATTGCAGTGGTGATTTGTGCTGCACTGGCAGGTTTAGTCGCTGCGAAAAAGCGCATTGCAACTCAGTTCCGCGCTCGTAACCAAGTTGAAAAAACCATTAATGTTGCACTTGCGCTCTGTTCTGGTGTCGCGATTCTAACCACGATTGGTATCGTGATGTCGATGTTCAGCGAAGCGATGCGATTCTTCCACTTCGTGAGTCCACTCGACTTTTTCTTCGGTACAGAATGGAACCCCGGCTTTAGTACTTCAGGTAGTGCAGATGGCAGTTATGGTTTGCTTCCGCTACTTTGGGGCACCTTAATGGTCAGTGGTATTGCACTCTTAGTTGCAGTCCCTGTGGGTTTAATGATCGCAATCTATCTTGCTGAATATGCATCTTCTGGTTTCCGCTCATGGGCAAAACCAACCATTGAAGTGCTCGCAGGGATTCCAACCATTGTTTACGGTGTATTTGCACTGATGATCATTGGTCCATTCTTTAAAATGCTTGGTGAGTCCGTTGGTTTACACATCAACGCAACTAGCGCACTCACTGCTGGTTTCGTCATGGGGATCATGATTATTCCTTTCGTTTCATCGCTGTCTGATGACATTATCACGCAGGTGCCACGTTCATTACGTGATGGTTCATTAGGTTTAGGCGCGACAAAGTCTGAAACCATTCGTCAGGTAGTGATACCAGCAGCACTTCCAGGCATTATCGGCGCGTTCTTGCTTGCAGCATCACGTGCCATCGGTGAGACCATGATTGTGGTGCTTGCAGCAGGGAATAGTCCTTTATTGCATGCCAATCCACTTGAAGCCATTTCAACTGTGACCATTACCATCGTAAACCAATTGACCGGTGATACTGACTTTGCAAGCCCGCAAGCTTTGGTGGCATTTGCACTAGGTCTGACCCTCTTTGTAATTACGCTTGGTTTGAACATTGTTGCACTGTACATCGTGCGTAAATATCGTGAGCAATACGACTAATGACGACTTCTAATAGCACAGCAGATCAAGTATTTGATCCACAACATGCGGCAGAATTACGAGAAAAGCGTAAGCAAACGATCAGTAATTCATTGGCAAAACGTCACCGTAAAGAAAAAACCTTTCGTTTCTTTGGTTTCTCGGCAGTGATTGCAGGTTTATTCTTCGTCGCGCTACTTTTTGGCAGTATTTTATCGAAAGGCTTACCTGCTTTTTGGCAAAGTAGCATGAGTTTACCCGTGTACTTTGACCCTGCCATTATTACGACAGGTGCAAAACCTGTACAGCGTGCAGGAGAATCTCCAGCGCAGTTTGAGGAGCGTTTTATTGCTTGGCAAACTGAAATGGGCATGGTGGATTGGGATGCTTTAATCGTGAATGCCATGATTGCAAAAGACCCAGCACTTGCTTCTAAACGAGATGATTTGGCTTCTTTGTACACCAGTTCGGAAGCGTATCGCTTACGTGATATGGTGATGAAAGATCCATCATTGGTCGGTAAAAAAGAAGACATTAAAGTGCTTGCCGATGCAAACGTTGATGTGTGGCTCGCAGGAAATATTGACCGTAGTTTGCCTGATGAACAGCAACAGTTGAGCCCAGAAGTTCGTCAACTTGCCGATGAAATGAAAGCTTCAGGGGTAATGGAAAATACTTTCAATACCAACATCTTCGTCAGTCCAGACTCTCGTAGTTCTCCTGCAACTTCAGGTTTAGCAGGGGCATTCATGGGGTCGCTGTTCATGATGCTGATTGTGATCATTATTTCGATTCCAATTGGTGTGGCATCTGCAATTTATCTTGAAGAATTTGCACCTAAAAACTGGATCACAGATGTCATTGAAGTCAACATTAACAACCTTGCGGCTGTACCATCAATTGTCTTTGGTTTGCTCGGTGCTGCGATCTTTATTGGCTGGATGCATTTACCGCTTTCGGCGCCATTAGTCGGTGGTTTAGTTCTGAGCTTAATGACTTTACCAACGGTGATTATTACAACACGTGCATCGTTGAAAGCTGTACCACCATCAATTCGTCAGGCAGCTTTAGGGTTAGGTGCTTCACGTGTACAAACTGTATTTCACCACGTTTTACCACTTGCACTACCGGGGATTCTAACGGGTGCAATCATTGGTGTAGCACAAGCATTAGGTGAGACTGCACCGCTGTTATTAATAGGTATGAGTGCATTTGTTGCAAGTGTACCTGCGACCCCATTTGATCAATCAAGTGCTTTACCTGTACAGATTTTCTTGTGGCAAGGTAATGAGCTGCGTAACTTCTTCGAAGGACGTACAGCAGCTGCGATTATTGTTCTGCTTGCAATGATGATTGGACTCAACAGTATTGCAATTTGGTTACGTAAGAAATTTGAAGTCCGTTGGTAAGTGAGGGCAAAATATGAATACCGTTGTTAAAAATTCCTTAGATCAGGATCAAACAGTGAATCAAGAACACACTCAATTTACAAACCCGAATACGACCTCAGGTCAGCAGGGTACTTCTTTTGTGTCGCAGTTTGATACACAGACTTCTGCTAAGAAAGATCAGGCACAAGGACAAGTCAAACTCAGCACTTCAGATGTACATGTTTACTATGGCGAAGCTGAAGCGATTAAAGGGATTGATCTGAATATCTACGAAAATGAAGTGATTGCATTTATTGGGCCATCAGGCTGCGGTAAATCGACCTTCTTACGTACTTTGAACCGTATGAACGACACCATTGATAGCTGTCGTGTGACGGGTAAAGTGATGTTGGATAATCAAGATATTTATGACCCTAACCTTGATGTGGTGTTACTTCGCGCTCAAGTAGGTATGGTATTCCAAAAACCAAACCCATTTCCAAAGTCAATTTTTGATAACGTGGCTTATGGCCCTAAACTCCATGGTTTAGCACGTGATAAGTATGACTTAGAAGAAATTGTAGAAAACAGCTTACGTAAAGCGGGCCTTTGGGATGAAGTCAAAGACCGTTTAAACCAACCGGGTACAGGCTTGTCCGGTGGTCAGCAGCAGCGTTTATGTATTGCGCGTACCATTGCGGTAAGCCCAGAAGTGATTCTGATGGATGAGCCATGTTCAGCGCTTGACCCGATTGCAACAGCGAAAGTGGAAGAGCTTATTTCTGAGCTTTCAACGCAGTATACGATTGCAATTGTGACGCACTCAATGCAGCAGGCTGCACGTGTATCAGATCGTACCGCTTACTTCCATTTAGGTGACTTGATTGAAGTGAACTCAACCGAGAAAGTCTTCACTCAGCCAGATCATCAGTTAACTGAAGCCTATATTACAGGTCGTTTCGGTTAATACACACAACTTGAAATATTTGAAAAAACAGAGCCTAAGCGCTCTGTTTTTTTATGCGCGAGCATTTGGTTTGGTGATGAAATAGCCATGATGATGGACATTGCGTATTAGCGTCACATTGGACAAAAGATGCGAAGGTGTGCTGTCTGAGTGATTGACTCATCTTGTAAATGATTAAATGTGAAAGATAACGCATTACAGAATAAAACAAAAAATGGCTATTGAAAAAAAATGCCATTGACCTAATCTAGGTCATATACCGACGTATTATTTTAGAGAATATAATTTCTATGTTATTTCATTTACCGAAACTTCCCGCTGAAATTCGAATTACACATTTAAATGCGCGTATTAATGAACAACGTAAAAAAATAGCGCAAACAACAGCCTCTAAATTAGAGTTACTGCAACTGACTCAGCAGTTAGCGAAAGAGTCGCGTCATCGTAAAAAGGCCAATCAAAAAGTTTATATTCTAGATTTTAAAGGTGATACTGCGGCAACAGCGGTAGAAAGCTTGCGTGAAGAAATCACCTTGATTTTAGCGACAGCCAAAGCAGGGCGTGATCGTGTTGTGGTGCGTTTAGAAAGCCCAGGCGGTATGGTGCATGGTTATGGTTTGGCTGCTGCACAGTTGGTTCGTTTACGTGATGCAGGTTTCAATCTCACGATCTGTGTCGATAAAGTTGCAGCGAGTGGCGGTTATATGATGGCATGTATCGCCAATCAGATTATTGCTGCACCTTTTGCGGTTGTCGGTTCAATTGGTGTGGTCGCGCAAGTTCCTAACTTTAATCGTCTGCTAAAAGAACACAATATCGATTTTGAACTGTACACAGCAGGCCAATATAAACGTACAGTGACGATGTTTGGTGAAAACACAGCAGAAGGTAAGGCGAAGTTTGAAGAAGAGTTACAACAGACGCATGTGTTGTTTAAACACTTTGTTGAAAAATACCGTCCACAACTCAATGTTGAGAAAGTAGCGACAGGTGAGCATTGGTATGGGCAAGATGCTTTAGATTTGAATTTGGTCGATCAGTTACAAACTTCAGATGCTTATTTGCTTAATTTGCTGACCGATCATGATGTTTATGTCATCTCAACGCGTAAGAAACCGACTTTAGGTGAGAAGTTAGGCTTACAAGCAGCGCAAATGGCAGATGCTTTAGTGCCAGCAGTCATGAATAAAGTGATGGAAACCTTAACTAAAACCAATGCAAACTTGATGCAAATGCGTGATCCGAAACTTTAATATTTAGTTGGCCGTTTCATCTTAAAAGTCTGGTTCTGAAATATGTAAAAAGCAATTTTAGAACCAGACTTTTTTGCCTTAAGCTAAGTACGCTTTAATCATTTTCACTAGACGTTCAATCAGTTGATCCGCCTGATCTTTGGTAATATTTAAAGTCGGCAGTAAACGCACCACAGAACCCGCAGTAACGTTAATGATGGTGTGGTATTCATCACGAGCGATATTGACCAAATCACCACATGCTTTTGGTAGTTCCACACCAATCATCAAACCAAAGCCACGGACAATCACATTTTGATCGGCAAGTTGCTTACGCAGTTGTTCTACGATGTACGCACCTTGTTCAGCTGCATTTTGTATAATGTTTTCTTTTTGCATAATGTCGATGATGGTATACACTACACGCGAACCCAATGCTGAGCCACTATACGTTGAACCGTGGTTACCTGCGGTCAGTACGCCTACACCACGACCTTGAGTCATCACCGCACCAATGGGGAAACCATTACCTAAACCTTTGGCTGTGGTGAGTACATCAGGAATGATGTTGGTGTGTTGGTAGGCAAAGTATTCACCTGTACGGCCATTACCAGTTTGAACTTCATCCAGCATCATCAGCCAGTTATGCTGATTACAGATTTGACGAATCTCTTCTAAATAGCTAAAACCTTGTGGAGCAGTGTTGACCCCACCTTCACCCTGAATTGGCTCGACAAAGATTGCGACAATGTCAGGATGGTGAATTGCAGCTTCTTCAATGGCTTCAATGTCGCCGAATGGGACACGAATAAAACCTTCAACCAATGGACCAAAGCCTTCTTGGACTTTTTTGTTGCCTGTTGCTGATAACGTTGCCATGGTACGACCATGGAAAGAGTGTTCTGCAACAATAATTTTTGGATTGGCAATGCCTTGCATGTAGCCAAATTTACGAGCAATTTTAATTGCACCTTCATTGGACTCTGCACCACTGTTTGAAAAGAATACTTCTTCCATGCCAGCAACTTCAGCAAGTTTTTGTGCTGCAGCCGTTTGCCAAGGCACTTCAAACAAGTTACTGGTATGAATGAGCGTTGCAGCTTGTTCTGCAATCGCTTCTGCAATGACAGGATGTGCATGGCCTAAACCACAAACTGCAATGCCCGTTAGCGCATCAAAGTATTCAGTACCATCTTCAGTGTACAGATAAGAGCCTCGACCTCGGACAAAGCTGATCGGCTGACGGCCAAATACTGGCATCAAATGAGAGGGTTGATCAGTTTGTACAGGAGCAAGGGTAATGTTATTCATGACTAACTCTTATCTGTTAGAGGGTAAGTGAAATCCAATATTAAGCAATTATGCTTGTAGTTTTAAAGCCTAAATCTAAATAAAAGTCGAAATATTGCTTTAGGCATACTGTTTTTCTACGTTTTGGGTATAATGCGGGTTAGATTAGTTGAGGATTGATCAATGACTGAACAAGCACGCGATACCGAAGCGTTAATTCGTGACCAAATTGCAAAACACGCTGTACTTCTTTATATGAAAGGCACCCCACAGTTTCCACAATGTGGTTTCTCTGCACGTGCTGTAGAAGCGCTTAGTCAAATTGGTCGTCCGTTTGCTTATGTGAATATTCTTGAAAATCCAGATATTCGTGCTTTGTTACCACAAATTGCAAACTGGCCTACATTCCCACAGTTATGGATCAACGGTGAGTTGATTGGTGGTAGTGACATTATTCTAGACATGTTCCAAAAAGGTGAATTACAACCTTTAGTTGAACAGCATAGTCCAGCACCTGAAGCTTAATCTTCAGTTGTAAAAAAAGCGCCATTGAGGCGCTTTTTTTGTTTGAGGGAAAGGCTTAATCCGTTGTAATTACAGTGCTTACAGCTTCAGGAGTTTGTTCCGCTGTATTTTCAGTTGCAACGGTCTTCTTTTCAGCTTTGGCCTTTTTTTTGTCCTTCTTCTTTTTTTTCTTTTTCTTCGGCTCTTCTTCAAACTCAGCACCATCTTCAATTGCTTGCCAATAATCTAGCTGATCCATCACCGCCGCATAAATAGACTTCTTGGTATAGTGTCCTTTCTTGTCTAAAGTGCCGACTGGTCGAGCCATAAGTAGTTCAAGCGCTTGATCAATCGTATCTATAGCATGAATGTGGAACTGGCCATTTGAAACCGCTTCAATCACGTCTTTACGTAACATTAAATGTTGCATGTTTTGACGTGGAATAATCACACCTTGCTTACCAGTTAAACCTTGAAGTTTACATGCATCAAAGAAACCTTCAATTTTCGCATTGACACCACCAATCGGTTGAACTTGACCCAATTGGTTCATTGAGCCAGTAATCGCCCAAGACTGATCAATCGGTAGCTGACTAATTGCAGAGATTAAAGCGGAGAGTTCAGCAACCGTGGCGCTATCACCATCGACTTGACCATAGCTTTGTTCAAAAGCAAGCGCGGCAGAGAAGTGTAGGGTTTGTTCACGACCGAAGTGTGCTTTTAAGAATGAGGACATCAATAGCACACCTTTCGCATGCAGAGAGCCACCGAGCTCGACACTACGCTCAATATCTAGAATATCGCCGCCGCCTTGATACACGGAGGCTGTTAAACGTGACGGTAAGCCAAACTCGACATCCGCATAGTGAATGACAGAAAGTGCGTTAATTTGACCGAGGCGGTGTCCACGCGTTTCGATGAGCTGCGTACCACGTGACAAATCCTGCCAATAGAGCTCACGTAAATAGCCTAAGCGATATTTACGATGATCTAATGCCATATTAATGTGTTGATCCGAGACCATCTTATCGCCTGATTGGAAGGCATGATGATGCGCCTCACGAATCAAATCACCCAAAGTGAGGGCATGTAGAGATAAGGAACTTTGGTCTTCGGCTTGACGGCTAGAGTCGGTCAAAAGTGCAGAAAGTGCAGATCGATCGAAAGGAAGCAGTTTGTCGGCCTGTACATAGTCTGCAATCAGTTGCATATAGGCTTGTTCATTTACTTCATTACGCTGCAACGTATCAGTAAAGTCGGCACGGATTTTAAAGACACTGCCAAGCTCAGGTTCTACTTCAAGTATTTCATAATAAATTTCAGGCTCAGCCAGTAAAACCACTTTCAAATTCAGCGGGATTGCCTCAGGTTCAATTGAGATACTTCCTGTCAGTGTCAACATATGCTCAAGTGAAGAAAGTTTTAACTGGCCTGATTTTAAAGCACGTTTTAGACCTTGCCATGCATAAGGCTGTTCAAGCAGTTGTTCTGCTTCTAACATTAAAAAACCACCATTGGCTTTATGCAATGTCCCTGGGCGGATTAAAGTAAAATCTGTAGTAATGGTGCCATGTTGAGTCAGTTGCTCTACGTGGCCAAGCAAGTTGTAGTGTGTTGGGAAGTCTTCAAAAATAACCGGTGCGCCAGCATTGGGTTTATGCGACACAATCACATTGGCTTGGTAGCGCGAAGGGATACGACTAAACAGGCCTGGGGTAAAGTCATCTTCTTCTTGTTCGAGCACAACCTCGACATTGTTAATAATGTCTTCAGCATAATATTTTAAATAGTCTTTTAAGCCTTCAACCTCAGTAAACTTAGTCAGTAACTGTTCGACTTTAGGTAATAAAACTTGCTTGGCAATATCGCGATTCAACACTTGAACTTTATCGCGGGCGTCTTCTTCCAAGTCGCCTAAATGCATGCCTAAACGCTCAAGTTTTTTGTCCATGTGGCGTATATTGGCATTAATTTCAGAACGCTCTTTAGAGCTTAATGCATTGATGTCGGCCTGCGTCATTTCTAACACTTTATCGTCTACATACTGGACGGGGATAAAGCAGTGTTCATCATTCCGAGAGACCAGTTTGAGGTCGAGCTCTTCGCCTTCTTGAGTCAATTCAATCAAAGCTTGTTGCTGAACGTCACCCGTTTGTTGGCGAATGGCTTCTATACGGTTGTGGTAAGTTTCAGCAGTAAAGCGGCGCTCGAGCTGCTTTAAAGTGGTTTGCCATGTTTGATGTAACATGGTTTGAAATTTTACTGCCTGACCCGCAGGCAACTCTAAAGCAATCGGTTGACGTGGGCTTTTAAAATTATAAACGTAAACCCAATCGTTCGGTGTTGGCATATTTTTGGCGTGTTGTTGGAGTAACCGCTTGACCATGGTGCGCTTGCCCAAGCCAGCTGTCCCTACGGCAAAGATGTTATAGCCAGAGTAAGGTAATGAAATGCCTGCTTCAACTGAAGCACGTGCACGGTCTTGCCCTAAAAAATTATTGAGCGGTTTAATACGACGCGTTGAGGCTGGTATCTTATCCAGAGCAGGGGTGTGCGTCAGTTGCTCTGCTTGAAGTTGTGTCTTTGCTAAGGTCGTTTGAATTTCGGGTTGGTCAAATGCTGAACTAAGGTTGTTTTCTGGATTTTCTTGACTATTTAATGCAGGTGGTACAGATAAAGAAGAGCTCATTTGATCGTGTTTTTGGGTCACTTTGAAATCCGAAACTAAAGATTGCGTTAGAAACTTAAAGGTATACAGGTTTAATGCAAAAGATCAAGCAAAGTCGCAGTGTTTGTCGACAAAAATAGAACATTGATTTTATAAATCAGGTTGAAACAAATTGTATTAAGGGTTTGAATAGCAGCATTGGTTTTAAGACAACAAAAACGTAATGACAACACAATCTTCAGGATGGAAATCCGCCTTTACTGCATTTTTAGATCGCCGTGCGTTGATCATGCTGTTTTTGGGTTTCTCAGCAGGTATCCCAATCCTGTTAATTTTCTCGAGCTTATCTTTATGGCTAGGGGAAGCAGGTATCGATAAGAGCGCGGTGACTTTTTTTAGTTGGGCAGCTCTGGGTTATTCATTCAAATTTGTTTGGGCTCCTTTGGTCGATGAATTACCTGTACCAGTGCTGACCAAATTATTGGGTCGTCGCCGTGCATGGCTATTGATCGCACAACTCTTAATTATTTGTGCCATTTCTATCATGGCTTTTTCAGATCCATCTCTTGGTCAGAGTTATCTTTACCAAATGGCTGCGGGTGCTGTGCTTTTAGGTTTTTCTGCTGCGACACAAGATATTGTGATTGATGCTTATCGTATTGAGCTTGCAGAAACGCAAATGCAAACAGTGTTGGCTTCAACTTATAACGCAGGCTACCGCATCGGCATGATTGTTGCGGGTGCAGGCGCGTTATTTTTAGCGGCTTATTTGGGTACAGCTAAGGGCAACTATATTTATGAGGCATGGAAGTGGACGTATTTGGCAATGGCGTCGGTCATGTTGGTTGGGATTGCAACCACTTTATGCATACGTGAGCCACAAGTTGATCGGGTACGTAAAGAATATAAACGCGTAGATTATTATCGTTTAGTGGCAGTTTTCTTTATATCTGTGGTGAGTTTTGTACTGAGCTATATTTATTCAGGCAAACTCACTGAAATGCTAATTCAGCTCTGGTCGATCAAAGATAGTTTTGCACTGTTTTGTTTTGAGGCTTTGCGTTTTATTGGCTCTGGCGCTGTTGCATTTGTGGTGGGTTCAAGCCTAGTCAAAATGGGCGCTGTGAACAAACAAATGGCCTATGAAACATGGGTGAATCCTGTTGCTGATTTTTTTAAGCGTTATGGCGTGAAATTGGCGTTGGTATTGCTATTGTTGATCGGTTTTTACCGTATTTCCGACATTATTGCAGGTGTGATCTCGAATGTGTTCTATCAAGACTTAAACTTTACCAAAGAGCAGATTGCTGAAGCAGTGAAAGTTTATGGGGTGATTTTTAGTTTGGTTGGGGGCTTTTTAGGAGGACTACTCGCGCAGCGTATGAACATCATGAAGTTGATGTTTGTCGGAGCAATCTTGGCCAGCTCAACCAATCTCATCTTTATTGGTTTGGTCAAATCAGGACAACCTTTAAATGATGTTGTGATCAATGTTGGTGAGCGAAGTTTCAAAACCCAAGCGGATGAGACAGGTGTATGGAAAATTAAGGTTCCTGTTGAGCAGCTCAAGGCAAATCAAAGTCTAACTGCAACGGCCAGTTTTCAAAATGATACTTCACAGCCTGTCTCGGTCACATTGCCTTATATTAGTCAACCGGGTGCATCTACGGCATTGCTCTTGCTTCCGATCACGGCTGATAATGTGATTGATCAACGAGAGTCTGAAGGAAGTATCGTGGTACGAGGTCAATACCTTGCTACACTGGCTGAAAACCAAAGTATTAAATTGAGCTTAGATGGTCAAAGCTTTGATGCAAAGTTAGACAAAGAAGGTGTGTTTAGCGCAGCAATCCCTGCTCAACTGCTTCTTGATTCAAACTCTAAAAAGCTGAATGCCATATTGATGCAAAATGAGCGTGCGCAACAACACACTGCGCTGAATTATCTGGTGGATCCCGCAGCTGTAAAATCTGTAACTTTAGATGTTGATCTTCAACCGATTAATTTGAATAAAGCAGTTGATGGACAGTTAGAAGTTAAAGGGAAGGTGATTAAAGAATATAGTTCAAACTGGCTGTATTTTGCGATTATTGTCGATAATTTGGCATCAGGTTTAGCAGGTGCTGCATTTATTGCATTTCTATCAAGTTTGACCAGCGTATCTTTCACTGCGGTTCAGTATGCAATTTTTAGTTCATTGATGACGTTGACACCTAAAATTCTAGGTGGTTATTCAGGCACAATTGTGTCTAATATTGGCTATCCAAATTTCTTCTTGTTGACCACACTCATTGGAATCCCAATTTTAATCTTAGTAGTCTGGGTGGCGAAACTTCTGCGTGAGCATGGCGCTGAGCAAAGTTAAAGCATCGACTTGTCCCGAATTAAAAAAGTAGCTCTTGCGGCTACTTTTTTATGGTTGAGGTTTGAAATATAGGACGGTTTTGCCTATATTGGGGGCTGAGAATAAATCATGAGGAAATTCCAATGCGCATGCTACATACCATGCTACGTGTAGGCAATTTAGAACAATCTTTGGCGTTCTATACTGAAGTGCTTGGTATGACTTTACTTCGTAAGCGTGATTACGAAGAGGGTCGTTTTACTTTGGCATTTGTGGGTTATGGTGATGAAGAAAATCATACGGTTTTAGAGCTGACACATAACTGGGATACGGACAGCTATGAATTAGGTAATGCTTATGGTCATATTGCTATTGCGGTAGACGATGCTTATAAAGCTTGTGAGGAAATCAAAGCGCGCGGTGGCAATGTTGTGCGTGAAGCTGGACCAATGAAGGGGGGGGTAACGGTTATTGCCTTTGTAGAAGATCCAGATGGTTATAAAATTGAACTGATTCAACAAGATAATAATGCACGTAATAACTAAGCTGTTATTAGGTAATATGCAGCGTGTATGCACAGTATTAATTAAAAAAATATTGAACATATCCTGTAAAAGCTAGCTTTATTTATATAGCTCAGTAAGATGAATTTACCCAAAGGTAAATGAGTCACTGGGCTTTTTCATTTTTAGAGGAATGACAGGATGTTGGTATGTTGAAATTATTGGCACTCGATCGGTTTACGTTATTGCTATTTGTTATGGTGCTCTTAGCCAGCTTTGTCCCTGTTTCAGGTCAAGCTGCCAGTGTATTTGGTGTACTGACGACGGTCGCGATTGCGATATTATTCTTTTTGCATGGTGCTAAACTATCCCGTGAAGCCGTGATTCAGGGCATGATGCATTGGAAACTCCACGCGTTGGTTTTTGCATTTACCTTCATCCTTTTTCCCGTTTTAGGTTTGCTTGCAAAACCTGTATTGGTACCACTACTTGGGCAGGAGTTGTATTGGGGCTTTTTGTTTATGTGCTTTTTGCCATCGACAGTACAATCTTCAATTGCGTTTACTTCGGTCGCGCAAGGCAATGTGGCTGGGGCGGTATGTAGTGCATCATTTTCAAATTTGATCGGGATGTTTATTACCCCTGTGATGGTAGCCTTTTTCATTTTGGGGCAGTCAGAGCATGGTTTTGATCCAACCTCGTCTATTCTTCAAATCACCTTATTGCTGTTGGTTCCGTTTGTCCTTGGACAGCTACTTCGACCATATGTATTTCCGTATATGCAGAAAATGCCAAGCATCGTCAAAGCATTCGATCAGGGTTCGATATTAATGGTGGTGTACGGTGCTTTCAGCAGTGCTGTGGTAGCGGGCCTATGGCAAGAGGTGAGTGTTGGTACTTTAATTCTATTGATCATTGTCTGTTCGGTCTTATTGACGATTATTATGTTGCTTGGGTTGTTTTTACCACGTTGGTTAGGCTTTAACCGTGCCGATCAGAAAACCATTTTTTTCTGTGGTTCAAAAAAGACCTTAGCCAGTGGCGTTCCAATGGCACAGATTCTTTTTATTGGGCAGCCTTTGGGAATGATTGTTTTACCGATTATGATTTTTCATCAAATTCAGTTAATGGTTTGTGGGATTATTGCTAACTATTGGGCCAAACAATCTGAAATTGAAACGAAAGAATAATTGGCTATCTGATACTATATCTCGTATAATATTTGCCACTTGTTGTGCTTAGCTCTGACGGTATCCGTCTCGGTGGGCCAAAAGAATGGTCTGTTATGGTGTTGATCTGCAACTTAATTTAATTAAGTAGCCCTTTCCTCAATTTTGAGAGTGATCAATTGCGATGACAGCAAAACCTTCTTTAATTTTTATGGAGTAATCGACGATGCGCGCCGATATTCACCCAAAATACCAAACTTTAGTTGCTACATGTTCTTGCGGTAACGTAATCGAAACTCGTTCAGCACTTGGTAAAGAAACTGTTTACCTAGACGTATGTTCAGCTTGCCACCCATTCTACACTGGTAAGCAAAAGAACGTTGACACTGGCGGTCGTATCGACAAGTTCAAACAACGTTTTGCTGGCATGTCACGTTCTATCAAACGCGACTAATAGCAAAAGAAAAAAACGGGCATTTGCCCGTTTTTTTATGCCTATGATTTTGATACAGAGTCATAGGGCTGCTAGTTAGACCATATAGTAAAAAGACCCCCATATAGAGGCCTTAAAATTTAGAGCCTAGTATCCAAGGTTTAACCTTTACTGATCCTGCACGTCAATTAGATGATCCAGTTTCTTCTGGAAATAATCGCCTTGAATAAAGCGGGCATCGACATTCCATGCATTGGCAAACGACGTCATATCATTCAGATCACGCAGCATAATTTGAATGTTTTTCAATTGATGATATACCGCAACTTTTTCTTGCAACTCTTCCGTGTTGGCGTCGCTACTGAGCATGCGAGTCAAGTTTTCGTGTAAGGTGAGATTGTTGATATCAAGCTGACGTAGGATAGATTCACTATAAATACTATTACCAAAGTCACGAATCGAAACTTCAGCACCATATTGGCGAAGCTGGGCAATGTATTTTTGCGCTTCAGCAATGTTTTGGCTGATATCATCCTCAGAGAACTGAAGGGTAATAGGGTGACTTAACTTACTGCGTACAATGGTAATCAGTTTGGCGATAAACTCAGGGAAAGAGCGGTCGTTCAACAGTACGGCTTTGTTTAAGTTTACAATCAACTTTGCTTCAGGATACTGAGTGATAAAATTGTGTAGTTGTTTACACGACTCAACTAAAATCCAGCGGTCAAGTTTAATAGACAGTTCGTGATCTTCACTTAACTCTTTGAGGCTTGATATATCTTTCCACGTATTACCATAAATAAAGCCACTGGTAACCTCATAGGTGTATAAATTAGTGTCTTCTTTGTCGTAAAGCTGTTGATATTTAAGATGAATCTCACCTCGCTCCAAAGCTAGATGTAAAGCTTTAAGTACCGTGGGTTCATTTGCTGTTTTTTGAGTGTCTAAAGTATCGCTGACTGTTGGATTAATCAACTCAATCACAGGCATGTCAATACTGGCTTTTTGCTCAATTTCGCAATCATCTTGATTGGTTGGTAAAGCGGTTTTAAAGGCTGAGCACAACAAGTTTTCAAACTGATCTTGATTTGAAATTTCACCTTTCAATAAAGTATAGCCAATGCGCAAATTTACGGGATAGCTATTGTTTTCTACGGTAATGAGCTGTGGTTTGGTAAGCGCATTTAACGCAATAAGCTTAGATTCAAGTTTGGCCTGTGATTCTGCTTGGAATAAACCAACGATGGTTTGCCCACCCGCCTTAAACAGAGGAATATGAGTCTGTTCATTTAAAAAGCTGTAAATATTGTTAAAATAATCACGCGTAGTTGCCCAGTTGGCTTTAAAAATTTCATCTGGACAAGAGCTGAGTGCAAAGCTAACCAAAGCATTCTGATCAGAGGGTTGCTTGGTCATGGCACGGTTAATTTGTTGATACGTATTAGGTTTTATTACCTGTTTTTCAGTGTTGACCGATGCAGCAGCGGTGCGTTCAGATTCGACTTCAATCGTCAGTTGGAGCGCATCATCTTCAGGTGCAGCTAAAAACTCAACTTTTAAAGGATTTTTAGTTTGGGCATTATTATTGAGAGTAGCAACTTCAAAAGCACCTAAATCAAACTGACCTTGTGAAATTTTCTTAAAACGGATTTTGAAATCGTTTACATCTTTCGGCTGGAGAATATCAAGCAGGGGTTGACCAATAATATCATCTTCAGAGCTTAAGCCGAACAGTTGTAAGTATTCAGCATTGGCTGAAACATGAATCCCTTCTTGAATTAAAGCAATGGCTTTATTACTTTCTTCAACTAAAGCCTGTGCTTGGCTTTGCGCTGTTTCAAGTTCATTCATGAGTTGTTGTTGGCTTTGTAATAAACGACTTAATGACAGCGCACGCAGTAGACCTAAGTAAAAATTATCCGCTTCTTCTAAGTCCAAAATATCATAGACCCCTTTACGAATAAAACTTGCGTATTGGGCTGATTGATATTCATCTGGCTTTAATAAAATCAGTGGTAAATTGACTTGGTTAGAGTTGCGAATCAAAGTTAGTGCTTGTTCATACTTTAAGTCATAAGCGCGACCAAAAATCACCACATCCCAAGACAGATGAAGCTGTTTTTCAAAGTTTTGTAAGTCATCCAGTAAAGTGGCATGAACTTGATGATCGCTAGAAGTTAAAAGGTCACGAATTTGGTTATAACGGATCTGATTATCATCAATAATGAGTAAACGTGTTTCCGTACGTTTTAACTTTTTAGATAATAATGGATTTCTCACTTCAATGCTTCCCATAAATCGTGATTCTTAATAGCATTCATTTGCTTTTGAATAAAACTTTGAACCAATGGTTCTTGTTGGTCATTCAACAATTCATAATCAAAACGAATAAAACTTTGTGTAATTAAATGTGCTTTTACTAAATAAATTTTAAGATCTTCATCACCTAGGCGTAAGTGAATGGTTTGTTTTTCTCGGTACATATTCGAACCTGGGACAATAAGACTAGTCTGTACTTCATCAAGCTGGGACGTTTGTACTAATAACGCAGGTTGATAGTTCTGAGTGGTTCGGTCTGTTTTTACCATAACGGCACATGGGAAAAGATCTTGCGCTAAGATTTCTAACCCTAGTTCCAAGCTTTTTTCACTTGATTGTTTAATCCAGCGAATCACACCACCGCGCCATTGGCTATGCGCATTTTCTTGGACCAAAATAAACTCACCTGTTTTTAAATGTGCAGGTGTTGGTCCAGTCCAACGAATACGGTAACCATTCACGCTAATATCTAAAACTTCGGCAGGGTAGATTTGTTTCGATTCACGATCAATCATACGAGCAGAACTCGTCTCCACAGGAATATTACTGTTCATGGAGTTGATCAGGTGACTTTCATTCTGAAAGTTGTAGTTACCTTCTAGCTCTAAAGTTTCATTAAAATTTTTGCCTTTAGACAAATAAAAATGTGCGACTGACAGGCCAAAACAAATTTGTAATTGGGCTGAGTACTCATAACGTTCATGCTTACGTTCAATATTATTGGTCAATAAGTTATGAATATGAAAATGCAGAGCAGGGGTAAGGAAAATCTTCTCATCGCGCGACAGTGGCTCGGCGCGTTTGGTTTGCATCTCTGAGAGATGATCAAGCAGAGCTTGCGTCGAGATAAAAATATTCGGCTGAATGTGACTATTTTTTTGAGAATTATAGGTCGGCGGATAGTCTTTTGATGCATCGACAATATAGCGAGATAAGGTGGTTTCTTTAGGTAAAATTTGAATCAGCTTAGCCCAATCAAAACTACACAAAAATAGTCCTTGAATTTCACCCGGACGGATTTGATGGGTATTAAAAATATCCAATAGAATGAGCTGCGCATAGGCTTGGCTAATATTGTTCAGTTGATGCTGCGTGCCTTGTATTTGATTAATGTTGGTCAAATAGAAGTTATTTTGGATAGCAGAATCTAAGAGCTGATGAGCTGCTAGCCACTGACCTGGAATCGGTGAACTATAGAGCAAGTGTTGTTGGTACAACAACAGTGACAGTTGTTGTAAAGCATAATAACTCGATACGGTTCGAGCCGTTTGTAGGTTCTTTTTTTGATTAAAAGCAAATAGAGAAAACTTATTTTGAGTGATTTGCTGAGAAACACGTTTTGCAATGTCGATATAGACTTTAGCAAAATGACTACGCATTAATAAGGCAAGCTCAATAATATGGTCATTTCGATCAGTGGTGATGAGGCCTTGATTAAAAAAATGTTTCTCTAAACTGGTAAGCACATTTTCCAAATTTGGATGCAGTACTTGAACCAAATCAAAGCGAAGTGTTTCGCTGACTTGGAGCTCGGAGACTTCAAGTAATGCTTGAAATAAGGAACGAGAAGAATCACCTAATTGTAAAATGGATAAGTTTGCCAACCATTCTTGTAAGCCTTTGACTGTGCTTGGGCAGAAACTAAGCTTATCCAACTTTAATTCGGTTGGTTTTTGGAAGATATCTGAAGTACTCGTCGTCATCATCGTTATTATTTAACTCAAAAAGTTGAAACCCCGAAAAGTGGTGTCTTATTCTTTTCTCCCGCAATTTCCCTGACCAACTTGGGAACCAGATAGCCGGGTAGATTCGCCAATAATCCTTGATACAGCAAATCAATGTCTTGCGAGTTTAAATCAAAATGGTGAGCCCCTTTTACTTTATCTAAAACATGTAAATAGTATGGCAATACACCTGCATCGAATAAACGGTAGCTCAAATCTGTCAAAATTTGAACGTGATCATTGACCCCTTTCAATAAAACCGCCTGATTGAAAACGGTGATTTTTTCTGCGACTAATTGCTGTAATTGACGGCAGGTAAAATCATCCAATTCCGATGCATGATTTGAGTGTACCACTAGAATAATGCGCAGCCTACTGTTTTTTAAGATGGAAATTAGCTCATCATCGACACGGTTAGGCATTACGATAGGAACTCGTGAGTGAATTCTCAAAAATTTAAGTTGAGGAATACTTTCTAAGCGTTCAATCCATAATTTTATTTTACGATTGGACAGCGTTAAGGGGTCTCCGCCACTCAAAATGACTTCATTAATGTCAGGTTTCGACTGAATATAGTGTTGAATATTGATCCAATCTTCTGACTTTGGCAGGTTCTCTTGATAGGGGAAATGTCGACGAAAACAGTAACGACAATGAACGGCACATGCCCCAGTCAGCGTCAGTAAAAAACGAGTTTTATATTTGTGCAAAACACCGGGTTGTTGGTTGGCTTGTTCCTCACCCAAGGGGTCGGTCACGAAGTCGGGATGTTCTTCAAGCTCAAGATGATGGGGCAGGACTTGAAGGAGTAAAGGATCAAGCGGATTACCTTTTTGCATTCTTGTCACAAAAGCACGAGGAACACGGAGTTTAAATTGGGTTGATGCAAGCAGTGCGCCTGACAGTAGTTGCTCAGGAGAAAGCTCTAGAATGTTAAGTAATTCTAAAGGGTCAGTAATTAAATCACTGAGTTGAGCTTGCCAATTTTGCTCTTGGTACAAATAATGAGTCATGCAATAAGGGGTCAAATACTAGGTCAAAAGAAAGTTAGGTCATCAAATCGAGTGATGTCGAAACGAGTTGTTCGGATGTGCGCGGTCTAAAAAGGCTTTTTCAATACACAAAAACACGCGGAACGGGGCTATTTTATCAAGATCTTCGGCTTATAGGCAGTGGATTTTCATTGCTTCATAACACCTTGCTCATTTACAATACGAGGCATCAAAAAAGATGCCCTATCTTTATGGCCCTGCTTTTCAAAGCTTTGGTGTCTAAGATAAAGACATAAATATTTAAGTTAGTTAGTTTGGAGTGCGCCAGTCATGGCCTATTATTCTACGAATGATTTCAAGTCAGGCCTTAAGGTTATGCTTGATGGTAACCCATGTTCAATCATGGAAAATGAATATGTAAAGCCAGGTAAAGGTCAAGCATTTAACCGCGTAAAACTACGTAATTTACGTTCTGGTAAAGTTTTAGAAAAAACATTTAAGTCTGGCGATTCTTTAGAAGCGGCTGACATTGTAGAAGTAGAAATGGAATACTTGTACAACGATGGCGAAATGTGGAACTTTATGGATCCTGTATCATTTGAACAGATCGCTGCTGACAAAACAGCAATGGGCGATGCTGCAAAATGGTTAAAAGATGATTCAAATGAAAAATGTACTATTATGTTGTTCAATGGCGTGCCGTTAACAGTAAACCCACCAAACTTCGTAGTTTTGAAAATTGTTGAAACTGATCCGGGTGTACGTGGTGATACTTCTGGCGGTGGTGGTAAACCTGCAAAATTGGAAACAGGTGCTGTAGTACGTGTTCCATTATTTGTACAGCAAGAGGAAAGCGTTCGTGTAGATACTCGTACTGGCGATTATTTAGAACGTGCATAATGGTTTAAAAATAGACTATTATCGGAAGGGATGATGAAAATCATCCCTTTTTTTATGCCAAAGTATTAGATCAAAACAAGGAGATGCAGAGTAAAGTCGCAAAGGAAAACAGCAGTACCTCGAATAATTAAAGACGCTGATTGAATGCAACAAATATGAGGGATTGAAATGGAATCTGTTCAGCCGAAGTCAACCCTGACTTCAAAAATCATCTGGCTACTGGTAGCCATCGTCGGTGCAGTCTCTTTTGGGATATTGGCACTGAGTCGTGGTGAGCATGTCAATGCCATCTGGCTCGTACTTGCTGCGGGCTGTATTTATAGTATTGCTTATCGCTTCTATAGTTTATTTATTGCAAATAAAGTTTTTGAGCTTGATGAACGTCGCTTAACTCCCGCGCATCGTTTAAATGATGGTCTGGACTATGTTCCAACCAACAAAAGTGTTCTATTTGGACATCACTTTGCAGCGATTGCAGGTGCAGGTCCATTAGTAGGGCCTATTTTAGCAGCGCAAATGGGCTATTTACCTGGCACGATTTGGTTACTTGTCGGTGTAGTGCTTGCAGGTGCAGTACAAGACTTTTTGGTGTTGTTTATTTCTACCCGTCGTGATGGACGTTCACTCGGTGAAATGGCAAAGCAAGAGCTTGGAACTTTTGCAGGGATTGTGGTCATGCTTGGTGCATTGGGGGTAATGATTATTATCCTTGCAGTTTTGGCACTGGTCGTGGTCAAAGCACTTGCACACAGCCCATGGGGCGTATTTAGTATTGCGGCAACGATTCCAATTGCGCTCTTTATGGGGATTTACATGCGTTTTATCCGCCCGGGTAAAATTGCAGAAGTATCTATTATTGGTTTCGTTTTGATGATGCTCGGCATTGTCTACGGTGAAAATATTGCACAGCATCCATATTGGGGTGCGTTCTTTACCCTGTCGGGCACTCAGTTGACTTGGGCGCTGATTATTTATGGTTTCGTGGCTTCAGCACTACCTGTGTGGTTATTGCTTGCGCCACGCGATTACTTATCAACCTTCCTAAAGATTGGTGTCATTGCAGGTTTGGCAGTCGGTATTATTTTCGCAATGCCAGAAATGAAGCTGCCAGCGTTCACGCAATTTATTGATGGTACTGGCCCTGTGTTTGCAGGTTCAATGTTCCCATTCTTATTTATTACCATTGCCTGTGGCGCAATTTCAGGTTTCCACGCATTAGTGTCGTCAGGCACCACGCCGAAACTTGTCAACAATGAACGTGATATTCGAATGATCGGATATGGCGGTATGCTCATGGAGTCATTTGTTGCAATCATGGCTCTGATCTGTGCCGCAGTGCTTGATCCGGGTGTGTATTTTGCGATTAACTCACCAGCCGCTTTACTGGGTACAAGTGTAGACACCGCAGCTGAAGCTGTTCGTAACTTAGGTTTTGTTGTTACTCCAGAAACATTAACTTTACTGGCTCAAGAAGTGGGTGAAAGTACCATCCTTTCACGTACTGGCGGTGCGCCAACTTTTGCTATTGGTATGGCTCACATCATTACGGAAATTTTCAATAGCCGTGAAATGATGGCATTTTGGTATCACTTTGCCATTTTATTCGAAGCACTATTTATTTTAACAGCAGTTGATGCGGGTACGCGTGCATGTCGTTTCATGGTGCAAGATACCGTGGGTATTGTGATTCCTGCGGTGAAAAACTCACATAACTTCTTCGGGAACTTGTTGGGTACAGCGGTTGCAGTTTCGGGTTGGGGCTTCTTTGTTTACCAAGGTGTCGTCGATCCGCTCGGGGGCATCAATAGCTTATGGCCACTGTTTGGTGTGGGTAACCAGATGCTTGCGGCAATGGCATTGATCTTAGGTACGGTTATCCTCTTCAAAATGAAGAAAGAGAAATATGTATGGGTTACGATTATCCCGACCATATTCTTGTTGGTAACCTGTATGACAGCGGGCTGGCAGAAAATTTTCCACGAAAATCCAAAAATTGGTTTCTTGGCACAAGCTGAACGCTTTAACAATGCAATTGCAAACAATGAAATTTTAGCACCAGCAAAAACGGTTGCTGAAATGCAGACTGTTGCGATGTCGAATCAGATCAATGCTGCACTGTGTGGATTCTTTATGATTGTGGCGATTGTGATGCTCTTTGCTGCGATTAGAGTGATTCGTCGTGCATTGGCAAGCCCAGTTCCAACTGTGCATGAGGCAGAAGCAATTTATCGTGATCCTGAAGACATTCAGCCATCAAAAGCTGGGCATTAAGGAGAGTCAGATGAATCTAAAATTTGCTAAAAGTGGAAAAACGATGATTTATAAAATCATCAAAATGACCGTGATGTCGCAGAAAGATTTGATTCTGAACCCTAAAAATTGGTCTCGAATTGCGACATTGTGGCAACGTTTGCAGCAAAGTTTTCGCTTGATGGTGGGGGTGCCTGATTATCCAAACTATTTGGAGCATATGAAAAAGCACCATCCTGATTTAGAAGCGATGGATGCTAAAACTTTTTATCGTCATTGTGTGGATGCGCGTTATCCATCTGCAACGAATGGCATGAAAAAATGCCCTTGTTAATGTAATTAATCAGTTGAAAGACGGCACTTCGGTGCCGTTTTTTTTGTGAAAAATCGAGTGAAAATATTCAATCACATGCGGTAGCACGTGTTAGATTCGACAGTGTACTTTTTTGCATGAAGCAAGTTATTGCATTGTAGATTAAATCATAACGAACACGGAGTATGAGGCATAAAAGGTTCATGTCGTATATTTGACAGCTTTTGATTGTTATAGTTCTTAAAATACTGGAATGTTTGCAAAGGGAAGTTGAATGAAAATATATATTTATGGTGCTGGAAGCATTGGGTGTTATTTAGGCGGAAGGTTGGTTGCTACAGGTAATGATGTTACTTTTATCACGCGTCCACGTATTCATGCAGAGCTTTCCCAATGGGGTTTAGTGTTAACTGATTATTTAGGCAAAAAGATCAAACTTGCACCCGATCAACTCAAACTAACGACTGATCCTACTCAGGTTGTAGATGCCGATGTTATTTTTATTTGTGTAAAATCGGCGGCAACCGAACAAGTTGCACATGAACTCAAAGAATATTTAGGGGCTAAAGCACCGCTGATCATCAGCTTTCAAAATGGCTTAAGTAATGTCCCTATTTTAAAAAGGGTTTTGCAAGGGCAGATGATTTTAGAGGGGATGGTTCCTTTTAACGTCGCCACGCAAGAAGCTGGGCATTATCATCAAGGCACATCAGGCGCATTAAGTGTTAAGCAATATCCGAATCAAAATTTGCTTGAGAATGCATTTCAAAAAACAGGTTTAGAGATTGTTTTTGAAAAAGATATGCTGGCTGTACAGTGGGCCAAGCTTTTACTTAATTTAAATAATTCAATCAATGCATTGTCAAAAAAACCGTTAATGGAGCAATTGTCGATTCGTAAATATCGCCAATGTGTGGCAATGGCGCAGCAGGAAGCTTTAGAACTGCTTGATTGTGCTCAGATTAAACCTGCAAAATTAACTGCAGTTCCGACTCATTTGATTCCAAAATTGCTGAGTTTACCCAATCCATTATTTAAATTATTAAGTCGTAAAATGTTGGCAATCGATCCGCTGGCTCGGTCGTCTATGCAAGATGATTTAATTGCAGGCCGTCCCACAGAGGTCGACTGGATTAATGGTGAGGTTTTAAAACTCGCAGAACAATGGGGTAGACAGGCTCCAATCAATGCAAGACTCATAGAATTGATTAAGCAAGCAGAGAAATCATCGCTTTCATTTTCAATGAGTGCAGATACTTTAAAAGATCAGTTGAAATCTGCAGCGAAACAGTAGCTTGCGGTGACGTAGGTCATTCGTACGCAAATCATTGAATATTTATAAGGATCGCCTTTGAGTATGGTTGAAAAACCTGTATGTTAAACCTTGATTTATATTTTGATTGGGGAGAATAAGGTGCTTTGGGGAAAAGAGAAAACGGTAGAAACGTTGCAATATGACATGCTCGATGAATCACAGTTAAGTATTTTTTATCCAAAAATCCAAGAATTCCTCAATCAAGTTAATCAAATCGTTTTAGATAAAAATCAACAAACCCAATTAGCCTTATGCAGCCTTTTAGCTGGTGGGCATATCTTATTTGAAGACTTGCCCGGTTTAGGCAAAACCACTTTGGCCAGTAGCTTGGCGCATTTGGCGGGTCTTCAATTTAAACGGATTCAGTTTACCAATGACATGCTGGCAAGTGATGTGATTGGGGTGAATATGTTTAACCAAAAAGAACATCTGTTTGAGTTTAAGCAAGGGCCAATTTTTACTCAAATTTTACTCGCAGATGAAATTAACCGCTGTAGTCCGAAAACGCAGAGTGCGCTTTTAGAGGCGATGGAAGAGGGTGTGGTGACAATCGATGCAAGTCGTTATGTACTACCGCAACCTTTTTGGGTGATTGCAACGCAAAACCCACTTTTTCAAAGTGGAACCTATGCACTACCAGAGTCACAGCTCGACCGTTTTCTTATGCGGTTATCTTTGGGTTATCCATCCCGTCAGGCAGAAAAGGCTTTATTGCAGCAACAATCTCGTCATGACTTGATTCAGCAGTTGATGACAGTATTCTCCGAACAAGACATTCTCGCCTTACAAGCTTTGGTGCCACAGATTTATTTATCTGAAGAAGTCTTGGACTATATTTTAGATTTGGCGGTTGAAACCCGTAAAGGTCGACATGGGTTATCTACACGTGGCGTACTGGCTTTGAAGAAAGCAGCACAAGCCTATGCTCTGGTTAAAGCCCGTGCATTTGTTACACCGGATGATGTACAGGCTGTATTTGTCGCAGTGACCGCGCATCGAATAGGGCTGGGTGAAGCTGAAACTGAGCAACTGATGAAGCAAGTCAAAGTTCACTGATAGGATAAGCTGACGCATGCTGTGGCAAAACTGGATCAATAAACACTTTAAATTTAAGGCTGAAAAACAACTGACCCAAAAAGATGTACTGGTGTTTATTTATCAGCAAGGATATGTATATGTGGTGCTGATTTTAATCACCTTTATTGCTGGGGTGAATTATGCCAATAACTTAATTTTAGCGTTTTGTTTTTTAATCAGTGCCGTGCTGTGTATGAGTTTTTATTTGACCTTTAAACAGCTACATGGGTTAAGTGTTGATCTTGTATTGCCTGAAATAGGGCAGGTTGAGAGTGCATTGCAATTACAAATGCATTTCAAACAACTTCATTCGCAGCCTCGATACCTTTGGATTACTTATGCTGATCATATAGAACAGTTGTTTATTCAAGAGACCCATCAAGTGGTCGATTTAAATTTTTTTCCAAAAGAGCGCGGACAGTTTAGTTTTCCAGAGATTAAAATATATTCGACTTATCCATTTGGTCTCGTTCGCGCTTGGAGTTATTTTTTCATTCAGAAAACCCTGTGGATTGCGCCTAAAGCTAAGTCTTTAGCGGCAGAAAATAAGCAGCAACAGCACAGTTTTGAACCGGACATGGATGAATTTCGAGAATTGCGAAATTTTAAAGAGGGTGACTCTTTACAGGCGGTTTCATGGAAACAAGTGGCACAAGGACAAGGGTTATTTATTAAGGTCTTTGAACAACATCAGGATCAACACAGTTTAGACATCCACTATGCACATATGCCGAGTCCTTCACATGAAGAAAAATTAAGCTTAATGATGGGCTTGGTTGAACAATGTGAGCAGTTGCAGTATGTCTATACATTGTATTTACCACATGCTGAGCTAGCCAAAGGCATAGGTCGAGAACAATACTTTCAAGCCAAATTACTTTTGGCGCAGGCATAACGAGAACAGTATGCATTCTTCTATTCGTATTGCTATTATACTGACACTGAGTTTGATTTGGATCACACAACTAAGTTTTAGTCCTGTGCTATTGAGTGTCATTTTCGCCATTTGTATCGGTTGTCTATGGTATTTCATGAAATCTACGGGCAACCATTTTCCGAAATGGGCAATTTACATTTTGACCCTTGTTGCTCTAGCGGTCACTTTTTGGAGCTATCAAAGCTTTTTAGGGGTAGAAGCGGGCGTAGCTGTTTTAAGCATCTTTCTCTTTGCTAAAGCCTTAGAAACAAAAACGCAGCGTGATGTCATTATTCTGTTTAACTTTGCTTTATTTGTTGCGGCGAGTATGTTTTTACATAGTCAGTCATTTATGACGGCGGTGATGGTTTTACTCTGTTTATTGAGTTGTTTGTTGGGGCTATATCGAGTGCAAACCCATTCTTTTGCATCTGAAAACTCGAATCGTATGGCATTAAGGCAAGATGCAAAACACGTCATTAAATTTGTAGGTCTCGCACTGCCTTTTTTTGTGCTGCTGTTTATCTTTTTTCCGCGTTTACCCCCACTTTGGCATATTCCAATTCCTGAAAATAAAGCAGTGACAGGCATGAGTGACAGTATGTCACCTGGAGATATTGCGCAATTATCCCAGTCCAGTCATTTGGCTTTTCGTATTATTGGTGATGTCACTCAGCTCCCAAATCGTTCAGAGCTTTATTGGCGCGCGATGGTCTTAGATCAATATGATGGGCAAAAGTGGACTAGTAGTTTTATTAATCAACAAAGTATTTCGGATGATACATTAACGCAAATCTCTACATCCAAAAAATGGAACTATCAATATTTACCTGCTGATGTCGCGATTCCGTGGATTATGGCATTGGAATATTCACAACCCTTAGAGCGACGTTATCAGCTACGTCAGGATTGGAGTATTCAAGCTTATCATCAAGTGCAGCGTGTGGAACCTATTGCATTGCAATGGATGGGAAATGTTCAATTTTCCAAAAGTGAATTATCTAAGATACAACGAAGCATAAACTTAAAAGCGCCTGAGCACATGGACTTGAAAGCGCAGCAATTGGCACAACAGCTGCTTAAGCAAAGTAACGAGAACCCGAAACGTTATATCCAAAATGTTTTGCAATGGTATCGCAACAATGGTTTTAGCTATACCTTGCAACCAGGTTTGTTGGGGCAGCATCGTATTGATGAATTTTTGTTTCAATCCAAACAAGGTTTTTGTGAACATTATGCTTCTAGCTTCGTGATGCTGATGCGTTATGCGGGAATTCCAGCGCGTATTGTAGTTGGGTATCAAGGTGGTCAGCCTTCACCAGATGCAAAAAGTTGGGAAGTTCGACAGTTAGATGCGCATGCATGGACGGAAGTCTTTGTGGATGGACGCTGGAACCGCTATGACCCAACAGCCATGATTGCACCACAGCGTATTGAACAGGGTATGCAAGATTTAATGAGTCAAGATGCCAGTGTTTGGGGGGAGAGTAGTCGATGGAATGTACAACGCTATTCAGTATTAAACAAAATGCGCATTTGGAGCGACTATGCAAGTTACCAATGGCAAAGTAAGGTGGTTGGTTATAATGCAGAGACTCAACGAGGTTGGTTACAGAAGCTAGGACTCCAATCTAGTTATGCATTGGTATTGCTGATTATGATTAGCATCGGTGGATTAGTTTTACTGTACTGGGGCGTTATATTTTGGTGTAAACGTGCTCAAACTTCTGAATATGACATTGTCGTTCAGTCTTTTTCTCGAAGCCTAGTAGCAGAGCAGCGTAAACAAGATGCCGAAACGGTAAACAAATGGTTGTTGCGTTTAGCTCAAGACGTTAAACCTGAACAGCAAGTTTTATTTAAGCAGGCAGCTGATTATTATCAGCAAATGCGTTATTCCAATAGGTTGAATTCAAAAAATATTCAAGAATTTAAACGAGTGCTTAAAACTTGTGCATCTGCTTTAAAAAACAAGAAATAGAGCTTGTCATACTTTTTAAAAGTGAATATTATGCTTTTACTTCAGGTGTATAGCTCAGTTGGTTAGAGCGCTACGTTGACATCGTAGAGGTCAGCAGTTCGAGTCTGCTTATACCTACCAAGATTCTAAACGTTATGTTATAAGGGTTTTAAGCGAAAACAATAGCTTAAAACCCTTTTTTGTTGTCTTGAATAAAGTCTACCCTTAACCGCCATATCCGCTAGATCTGCCCTTTTGGCGGTTATGGCCGTTAAATTTAGACCAAGATTAGACCAAGAATATAGAGTTATAGATCATGAAAATGCCTAAAGCGGTCAAGCGCGGTGAAAGCTACAGAATTAAAATAATGATTGCTGGAAAAACATATTCAGTAACCAAAGACACAGTAAAAGAGTGCGAGCAATGGGCTGCGCAAAAGATGCTTGAGGCAAAAGCAAATAAACTTTCTGAAGATCTGGGTGTAAAGCAGCACTATCCATTCAAAACACTTTTTCATAAATACTATGACGAGCATGGGCGAAAGCTTCGCGGATCCAAATACGTCAAAGAACAATTAGGGCCATTTGATGAAAAGTTTGGTGCGCTGGCAGATATGTCTATTCATGACATCACACCACAGCATTTAACTATCTGGCGCAATAAGCGCTTAAAACAAGTTGGAGCAAATACAGTGCTGCGAGAAATTGCGCTGTACTCATCAGTTTTTAGCTATGCGGTTAAAGAGCTTTTCTTATTGGAAACTAATCCATGGATGGGCATTAAAAAACCGGCTAAGCCTAAAGCACGTAATCGCCGTATTCGTGATGAGGAAATTCAGCTCATTTTAGAAGGATTGAATTATCGTGAAGGGCAGACACCGACATTACCAGAGCACTATGTTGCATGGGCATTTCTATTTGCTCTAGAGACTGCAATGCGCCGTGGTGAAATTCTCGGTATTACCATGTCAGAAATTTATGATCGGCATGTGCATTTACCTAAAACCAAAAACGGTGATGCTCGTAATGTGCCCCTAACTAAAAAGGCCTTGGCTTTGTTGGATCTGATTGATCATGATGGGCCTAAGCTGATTCCACAAAATGAAAATGCTTTCAGGTTAATGTGGGAGCGTCGCAAGGCAAAAGTAGGACTGGCAGATATTCACTTTCATGACACACGCCATGAGGCTATTACTCGTTTTGTGAATAACCAAAAATTACCGGTTGAAGTGCTGGCAAAGGTGACAGGTCATAAAAATATTAAAGTCCTGGTGAATACTTATTACAACCCGGATGTTGAAGATATTGCGGATATGATGGATGCATAAAATTAAAGCCCCTTAAATTGGGGCTTTTTCTTTAAATATAGTTTGTATGGCCTTTTTCATTGATTATTCCTTGGTCGCCCGCGTCTCGCAATAGGTTTAGCTGTCAAAATAGCGTGTGCTTGTTCTGGATCGTAAAGACATTTCCCCCGAGTACCTTTGTTGATTGCTGCACAGCGGTCACGGACAGCGTCGGGACTAATGCCATAGTACTGAGCCAATTCAGTAGACGATACCAGTTTTGGGCTTACATCCTTGATCGATACGATCTTTGCACCGCCAACTTCAGAGCCTACGAATAATTGAGGTGCTTCACCTTGTACGGTGATTTGAAAAATTCCCATTTAAGACACCTCCTTTAAACTTTGAACCACTCCAAACCGGTCATGCTTCGTGATAAAGATCGAAAGCATGCGATCAATTGCATCAGCATTACTGTTATCAACTAGAATATTAGTGATTCCAGATTTGTGAGATATGGATAGTCGCAAATCACCCGGATATCCTTCTGCTGCCAAAAAGAAAACATCAGCTTGTTGTCGGTCTAGAACCAAATTGAAAGGCTTATCTTTGTGCAGCTCGTCAATGATGTACGTTGCTACGGCAATATTTTTTTGTTGGGTTTCATTCATATCAAGATCCTTGTGCCTGGATTACATAGCTACGAATCTGAGCCAAAACAGAATCAAGCTCTTTGATATTCACATTCTGGCTAAACATCTGACATAAGGCGTGACCAGCCACGCTTCCCATAAAGTGCAATGCTTCAATTTCACTTTGATCGGCAATTTCATTTGCTGCTTGGTTGAAATAAGTATTGCTAAACGCTTTCGCTAACTCTGATCCGCTTTCAGCAATCAAGCCAATGGGTTCGATGTGGTTGATCACCAGCATAGGTTTATTAGTCATTGCCTTCGCCCTCAATATGTGCAGACATTTCTATATAGTCGTATGCCCATT
The DNA here is from genome assembly GCF_001592855.1 of Acinetobacter sp. BMW17. Taxonomy (NCBI): domain Bacteria; kingdom Pseudomonadati; phylum Pseudomonadota; class Gammaproteobacteria; order Moraxellales; family Moraxellaceae; genus Acinetobacter; species Acinetobacter sp. BMW17. The sequence goes on along the minus strand of NZ_LSOD01000040.1, from coordinate 51,921 downwards.
CACGAAGAATTTCATTTTGAATAAATTCATCTTTTTCAAAGAACCCCAATTTATTCCACTCTTCCTCAGAGATATGCTCACTTAGAAAAGTTTCTTCCTCGTGATTAGCTACAGGAAAACCGATTGACAGTTTTAGTTTGATTTTTATCTGGTTGAAATCAGTCATTGGCTATTTCCTGTGCTTTGATCACTTTCGGAAGTGGCAGCCAATGAGTAGGCGGTTCGTCTTGGCAGTTAGGCCAATATTCGTTGTAATCTTCATCAAGTGTTAAATATTCTTTTTCTGGCTCTATATCAGCAGCGTAATCCCAGCAAACCAAAACAGTTTCATCTACTGGTGGCAAGCTATCCCCAACAGAAATCCATTCCGGCACCGCTTGGGCTTTGACATCACGTTTTGCACGTAACCACATAACCCACCCAGTATTTAAAGCTTCGTAAGCAACTTTTCGATCCTCATCATCAGTGTTGTTTAAACACTCACTTTTGATTTCATAATCACCCGTATTTTCATTAAAGTTGAAAAACGGTAGAAGGTGAGAGTGAATGAACTCAGCTTCAAATAAAGGTTTTTGTTCACGCCATACAGCTTGTTTTTCTGAAATATCCATCACGCCACCTTCAATTTATGCGTTTTATCTTTGATCTTCGCCATCAAGACACAGGTTTCATTTGTTTCTCGTGTGGCAAGCTTTCGATAAGATTGATTTAAGCGAACAAGCTCAGCACGACTAATCAACATCAGGTTTTCAAGTCGACAGTCTTGCTTGTTCATATTTTTAAAAACAAGAACATGGTTATCTGGTATCTTCCCGTGGTGCTGCTCCCAAATCCAGCGGTGCTTTGATTCAAAAACATTTGGTTCAGCAACCTTTACTTCAACATAGCCATCAACGGTGATTCGTTCATAACCGACAGGCCTGCGATTAAAAGGTGTATTTCCTTTTTTAAAGGATGTTGAGTTCGCACCCATATAACCCTTTAAACCTTTATTCCAAGATTTTTGACCAAGTGAAAAGCATCCTGTTCGACCTGTTTTTAATCCCATGCGCAGACATTTGGCCTTGATGCTATCTACTGAAAGCTTGTAGCCAAACTTTTCATTAAATTTACAAGTTAGTTCAGTACGTGGCGTTTCCTCATGCTGATGTAAAAACATCAGCATTTCTTCGGTGTACTTAATCGCAATACCTTTCGCCATATCAAACACTCACATTCATATCACCAACAGAAATCTGTGGCGCTTCTTGATTCGTGTTAAGCCCTTTGTATTGAGCCACCAGTTTTACCGCTTCCAGTTGAGTTTTGTGTGCATCCACAATCTGCTCACTCACTTGCGACATGGTTTGAGCGCGTTTAACCTCAGTTTCAAGCTCATCTTTATCAGCCTTAGCCAGACGATCCAACTGATCAAAAAGATGCTTGTTTAAATCTTTCAATGTACTCATCACGCCACCTCAATCTTTTTATTCAATGCTTCAATAAATTGCTTGCCAATAACCAACCAGTGATTTAGAAAATCCCACCAAAGCAACTGGCATGCTTTATTCATTTTTCCGTTCTGCCAAAGCACGATTTGTCTGCGCTCTTTCGGCATTTTGGGATTTATACAAGTGATAGAACCATCAGCATTTGTCTTTGCGGTAAAACCAACAACAGATAAAAACATCGTGAATTGGTCAATATGTCTTTTAGGGACTTTTTTCATGGTGAGGCCTATTTACCCGAGCCAAACTGCATTTGATGCTTAACAGCCATGGCTTTCTGATGTTCAACATCATCGGCACAGCCTTTCAAAATAACTAAACAAATACTGAAAATACTGATCATTAGTAGGGTGCTTGCTGCAAAGTTCTTTACCAACTCAATGACTGGCTTATGTTGTGGCTTTGTTTCCTCCAAGGTCGGTTCTTGGTAGAGGATTGCAGAAGTTTGGCTTTTGGTTGCGCCAAACTCAGGTAATTTGCTATGCGATACTGTTTGTTTCATAATTAGCCCCGTAAGCGTGCAAGTGTTTACAAAGAGCCCTGATCGCCGTGCAAAGTTATCAGGGCTTTTTAATGTCTAAAATTAAGCTGTGAATGTTCCAATACGAACAGGGTTGTCAGGCAGTAATTCAATTACTTTGGCTTTAAAGTCTTGAATGATTTCGTCTAGCAACAATTCTTCTTTCACGATCTGAATTGAGAAGACTGGCTTATCGTCATTTGTGTTGATGACTAGACGCAGAACAATAAGGCGCTCATCTAAACCAAAATAAGCAGAGTCACGGATCTTGAAATATGCTGGCGTAAATTCTTCTTTAGAACGCGCTTCAACTTGGTCAAAGCGAGAGCGACTTTCAGACATATTGCCAACTGAGTTATCAACACTAACCGTCGCATCAATTTTCATATTGCGAACAGCTGCCAATGCTTGTGCGCCACCAATCACATTGCCTAAAGCATCAGTAATTTCTAATACACTTACCCAGTCTTCCAAGAAGACAGCAAAATCACGCTGAGAAAGTTTGCGGTCTTTAAGTGCATTCAACTTTGACCAAACAACAGTTGGTTCTAGTTGTAAGATGGCTTTGTGGTCGCAATGGCCTTGTTCATATACACCATCTGAATAATTCAAAATGCATGTGGCTGTAACATTTTTATGATCAACAAAGACAGGTGCATCGCCGAACTGACCGTCAATAACAAATGATTTGAAGTCTGCCATTGTTGGGGTTTTTAAAACACCACGTGCACGCTCACGACCACCTTGGAAAATTTCTAAATCTTGAATTTTATAATCTTCATGTACCGCAACTAAATCACCACGAGCTACATCTTTAACTGGGTTTGCAAGTACCGCGATTGCATTTGCTTCTGTATTTTCCATTTGGAACATTCCTATTGAGGGTTAAAAAAATTAAAGGTTTTGTGTTGTTGGTTAAGCTTTTTCGAATTCGTTAAACAATTGTTTTGTGTGATTGGCGAAGATAGTCACGCTGCCATCGTTGTTTAAATACATAGGTGTTTCAGAGGTTGTGTCTTCTGAACGTTTGCCTTTGGCAGTAGGTTCTACATAGGCAAGGGTGTGCGAGATATTCACCTGGTTCGATTCACCAATACGTGCAATATCGATAGTTACTTTGACTTGGCCTTTTTTGCCATTTGCTACAACGCCTTGAGCTACTTCTGAAATAGCGATACCAAGTTGCTGCGAGAAATTACCGCCTGAGAGGTCGGCAACGAATTGAGGTGCATCAGTTTGTTTTGTCATTGCGAATTACCTTTGTCGAGTGAGTAAAACAATCATTTTGTTTTAAGAACAATAAAACAAATTGTTTTAGTCAGTCAAGCGAAAAATAAAACAAAATGATTTTAAGACGAAAAAAAACCGCCAATATGGCGGTTTATGTTTTATAGATGATTACTCGTAAGTTATATTTTTTATCTGCATTGTTGGGTATTCCTGAACATGTCTACTCGGCGGAACAATATCTGTTACAGCGATAATTGCATCTACTTCTGACAGTTCAAATGTCATACGCTTTTCGCCATTTACTGAAAGCAAGTGAAGTAGACCACCAACGACACCAATCAATTCTTTGATGGTTCTTCTACCATCGTTTAGTCGTACTTCAACAAACTCTGTTGGGGTAGGCGTTGCGTCAGGATCGCAAACGATGTACCAACCGCTTCTAATAGCTGGATACATTGAATCACCTGTGCCTTTTACAGCATAAGCATTTGGGCCTGCGGTTAATGAAGGAACGTAACCGTCTCCACCATTTCCTAAAAAGCCCATTTCAGTGTAAAAGCCGTCATAACCCATCTTGCTGTATGACTTTACTGGAACCCATCCGCCAGACATTGCTGGTGCACATGAGGTGTTTTTGGTAATTGATTCAATCCTTGGCTCACCATCACCAGTAAGAATCCAACCAATATCAATTTTATGCTTTTGAGAAATTGCGAAAGCTCCCTTTTTGGAAACTCCACGCTTATCCCAGTTGTAAATTGTTTGGGGAGATTCATTAATTGATGCAGCCAAATCAGACCCATTCAAGCTAGTTGCATCATATATACGCTGCATTGTTGGGTGAATTTCTTTGGTGCTCATTATTTCAACAACCCTTGTAAATTGGTCTTCATTTTCTCAGAAAGTACACATTTTGTGTAAAACACTATGATTGACATTTAGAAACATAGTGTTTTATTCTTCATGAAACAAAATGTTTTATTGGTGCAAAATGAATCAAATTGAGTCTGATAAAAAAATTATTGAATCGCATGGTGGCGCTACTGCACTGGCAAACCTATTGAGCTATCAAGTTCAACGGGTTCAAAACTGGAAAACCCGTGGCATTCCTGCGAGTGAAAAACTTAAACACCCAAATCTTTTTTTAAAAATCAAAACTTCAAAAGCTTCAAAGCAAGTTTGAGTTAATTGGTTTTTAAAAGAAACGTGAAATATCAAAGGGATTCACATATGAGCGAACTAACGCTAAGCCGTGAAGCAAAGAATGCTTTACACACAATGATTCATAACACAGCAGGCATAGAGCCTAAAGACATTGCTCAGGTGCTCGGGGTTTCTCATAAAACTGTTCTGAATTATGCAAACACGAATATGGATCAGCATTTACCAACAGTGAAAGCCATCGAATCAATGATGACATTTACTCGCAATCCAGCATTGGTGAAAGCATGGGCTCATAAATTGGGATTGATGTGTGTACCAGCAAACCAAGCTGAAGAAAAAGAACATCAGGTGAGTGTTTTAGAGCGTCTTCTTCAAATCAATATCAATAACGGTCATGTGAATCAGCATATTGCAGATGTTATGGCGGATGGTGTTGTAACGCCGTCGGAATTGGCAGACACAGTTCAAATCTTGGAAGAGATGGAAGCAAACCTGCGCGGTTTACGTGTGGCTTTAGAAAAAGAGGCTGGAAAATATTTGTCAGCTTTAAAAAGAGAAAAAGCCTGAGAGTTGAGATCAGGCTTTTTCAGTATTCAATTCAGAGGGTAAATCTTTATGAATATGCCAATTATACCACATACGATTGCCGGTTCAATCAATCACATTGAAATTGCTCAGATTGTTCATACAGAACCGCGCAATGTGAAGCTTTCTATTGAGCGTTTAGCCAATAAGAATGTAATTCAACTACCGCCAATGGCGAAAGTTGAAAACAAACAGTCACTTAGCCCAAATCGCTTCTCTGATACATACGTTTTTAGCGGTGAGCAAGGGAAATTAGACAGCATTACCGTGGTTGCACAGCTTTGCCCTCAATTCACGGCGCTCCTGGTAAAGCGTTGGTATGAGTTGGAAAGCCAAACCGCAAAGCCTGTCGAACTCAGTCGAATGGATCTAATCCAATTGGCCTTAGCAGCTGAACAAGAAAACCAAGCGCTTAAGGACCATGTCGCCGTGTTAGAGCCTAAGGCACAGGTGATGGATGTGATTGCAGACACGGTAAACACATATTCAATCCGTGATTCAGCAAAGACCATCGGCATTCAAGAATCAAAGCTCATTGACTTCATGTTGAAGAAGCGCTGGGTATTTAGAGAAAACAGCCGTCACCGACGGTTATGTGCATACGCGCAACGAGTAGAGCAAAAGGTAATGGTAAACAAGGTTTCACAGGTGATTGCATGTGTAGAGGGTGACAAGGTTTACACCCAAGCACGCATTACAGCCTTTGGATTAACAAGATTAACGGCACTCGTTGCTGCTGCGGGGTTATTAAACAAATGAGTCAATTCACTCCTAACAGTTTTCAGGTGCCTAACGCCTTTGTAGACGACGTTCTTTGTCAAATTGGGGATGTTGCAGCAAAGCTGTATTTGATCATCTGTCGTAAGACACGTGGCTGGTACAAAGAGCATGATTCGATTTCTCTAAGCCAGTTCCAAAAGATGACAGGCAAGAGCCGTCCTACAGTCACAAAAGCAATTGCTGAACTCATTCAAGTAGGTTTGGTAATTGAGTGCGGATCAACCATCCATGGCAATACTTTTAAGTTGAATGACGAATGTGTTGTTGGTTGGAAAATGTCTTTCCCTAGTAAAAATTCTTTACTACCTGAGGGCACTAGTAAAAAATCTTTACTAGTAAAGAAATTTAACTACGCTAGTAAAGAATCTTTACCACCACTAGTAAAAATTCTTTACACACAAAAGACACTATCAAAAGACACTCTACAAAATAAAAAAATAAATAAAAAAAGTAAGAGTGTTCCTGAACAACCTAAGACTGAAAAACCAAAAGCGGAAAAGCAAAATCAATTCGATCCAAAATCGGTTGAGTTACCAGCGAATGTAAATCGTGATTTGTGGGTTCAGTTTGTTGACATGCGCAACAGCATCAAAAAACCACTGACTGAAAACGCCGTGAAGTTGCTGATCAACAAATTAATAGGTTTTGGTGTAGGGGCAAATCAATCCTTGGAGTCTTCGATCATCGGTAGCTACCAAAGCGTATACCCACCGAAGAATACACCCGCACCAGTTCAACAACCTTTGGAGCGCCGTCGTTTTGGCAACCAAGCAAATCAACCAGCGCCAATGCGTGATGTTCAAGGAGAGTGCGCATGAGCAATATCCAATTATTTGAGCAAGCATTTGCGATTGATTTCCCAGTTGAAGTAGCGGACATGGTTCTTCAGCGCATGAGTGATCTTTACGGATCAGCATTCACGAAAAACTTTGAAGTTTATGCGGATGAAGAACTTCGCCAATTGGCCTGCACAGTCCTAAATGGCCTAACCCCAGCAGATATCGCACGTGGCTTAGCGCGCATGAACTCTGAAGAGTGGTGCCCGAAGAATTTACCGACATTCCGCAGCTGGTGTGAACAAGGCGGTGATTGGTGGACTGCTGATATGGCGTGGGCAAAGGCTATGCAGTTTGAATCGGATCCACAGACAAAGATCACAACGCTGACCAAGCGTGTACTTGATGAAGTTCGCCATGTGTTGACCGCAGAGGGGCAGAAATCGGCTCACTTCGCTTTCAAAGATATTTATATGGATTACCTACGCCGTGCTAAGGCTAGTGGCAAGCCGCAAGAAATGTGGGTGAAGCCTAAGGCTCCAAAGCAGCTTGATAACCATGAGCGAAACCGTACAGGTGTTCCTTGCCCGCCTGAGTTGGCTGCAAGAATAGGGAAAATGTTTAATCGTGTTGGGGGTGAAGCGTGAACAAAGAAGAATTTCAAGCTCGAATTACAGCAGCTCAAGCGGGTAAAAACACCACATTTTCGGAACTAGAGAAAAAGAAGACCCTGCGTGAACAGCTTGAGAGTGATTTGGAGTTGTTTTTAACGTGTGGCGGTGAAGTGAATGAATTGCCTCAAGGTTTCTCTGGTGAACTTCATAAGGGGTGGAACAACGGACAACCAAAACCCCAAAAGACCATGCATGAAATTATGGCAGGCGCTGTATCAGAAACTCATAAGAAGCGTGCTCGACAAAAGGAGGATCAGGCAACGCTTGCAGAGATTAAAGCTTTGGATCGGTGGTGTAAAGAACGCAAGGGCCGTGGTGGCGATTTATGTCGAGAGTTGAAAGTAGCTCATTCATTTATATCGCAAATAACCCAGCAAAATAGACCATGCTCAAAAGAGCGTTATGAGCAAATTAAGTTAGCAATGAAAGCGATTGAACAACGGGAGCAGGCGGCATGAATGCAAAGCAGTTTATTCAGGACCATGGGTTGGAGCAGGCACGCAATCTACAGACCATGCTTAAAAATCTTGGTTGCTCCGATGACATGAAGTTCGCGATTATCAATGGAATGTGGCATAGATCAAGTGACGGGTTTACCTACGATGACCTTCACGCAGCCATCGCTGACCACGACCGAACCGACCATGTAACCGATATCCAAAATCACATTAGCCCGAATACGAGAGTTTCAGAGCATAACAATATGCATTGCCAACACGGTTACGACGTTGCTTGTCTAATTTGTGGTTTCGGTACCGTTGATGGTAAGCGCGTTTGGCACAACAAAACAGAACCTAAAAAAGGCGATCGAGTAAAAGTGGATTTTGTTGGTGAATCAGCAACGATTTATTCAGGCAAACGCTTTACTGGATACGGTGTATTAGATCGTGTTGAAGATGGCCGTGTATTTGGGCGCTTAGATGATGGAACGCCATTTAGTTGCTTTACTGGTGATGTGGAGATTATTCCACTGGTAGATCGCACTGAAGAATTTGAAGCATTTTTTACAGCACAACCATTCTTTAAAAACTTGAGATTTATACACGGCGATAAGCTCTTTGATTTTGACAAGGGGATCGGGTACCGCAATTTAACTGTTCAAGTTGGCTATGTGTGTTTTTGCAAAGGTGATGGGGAGTTTGTATTGAATGACTAAATATCTCATTGGCATCGATACAGGTGTGAACACAGGCTACGCCGTGGCAGAAGACAATGGAAATGGCGGTGAACTATTTGAAGTTAGATCCTTAACGATTACTCAGGCCATGAATCGAACGCTTGAGTTTGTTGTGCACTATGGAAAAGAAAACGTCTGTTTATTTATTGAAGATGCTCGGCAGCGCACCTGGTTCACTGGTGGCCGTGAGAAAGCCCAAGGTGTTGGATCGGTAAAGCGTGATGCACAGATTTGGGAAGATTGGTGTAAGGAGCAAGGGTTGAATTACCTAATGATTCATCCAGCAGCAAATGCAACCAAAACGAAGGCCGATGTATTTAAAAAACGCACCGGGTGGGTTGAACGTACGAATGAGCATGCGCGTGATGCAGCAATGTTGGTTTTTAAAAGATTTTGGAAGGTTTAAGGGAAGACTATAAATGAGCGCAATTGTAGAAGTAAAACCAACGGTTCGAATGATGCAGAATGAATTGGCGCAGTGGGGTAAGTGGGCGCGCCATGCTTCATATAATCCAAGCGAATTGACTTATACCTCACCTACATATGGTTTGATGCGTTTGAAAGAGGGACAGAAGTCGTCAGGTATTCAGGTGATGCTGGATGATGATGCTTTGGTTGCTATTGATCACCTGGTGACTCAGTTGCGCTTTTCACGGCCAGATCTATACCAGTGGATTGAGTTCCACTATTTGAAAGGGATTCCAGTGTCTATACTGGCTAGTAAAACGAAGGTTGATCGTCGCAATATTGATAAGTATTTACTGGCAGCTGAAACTTGGTTAGATAGTCGGCTTGAAGTAATTTGTGAAAATGTATGAGATATTATCTTTTTAAATTAGTGAGATTTTGATGGAAGATAATAAAACGAAAGATCAAGAACCAAGTTGGCAACAGGTTATGTTTGGATTGGGGCAGCTATATATTAATGTTCATCAAAAAATTTATGATTTTATTAATACTCCTGAGATTAAAGATGGAATCATAAAAGTCTTAGAATTTACACAAAAATTAGCTTTATACACGCAACAAAAAAAAGATCAAATGAAGAATATGAGTCTTGAGGGTTGGTTTCCTTCGGCCGCAACTTTTTTAACTCATATTGAAGATGGTGAGGACTTCGATTCTTACATGGAGAGATGTATTGTTGGGCAGTTAGATGAAATCGAAGAATTACTCTACGAACACCATCCTGAAAGAAAAATAATTCTAGAAGAAGCTTTTCGCCTATTTAAAGAAGAAAGGTATATAGCCGCTATTCCATTATTTATAAGCCAACTAGATGGACTAAGTGAAGATAAAAACTATTCTCCGTTTTTCTCTAAGGATCCAAAGGTGGATTTTAAAAATTTAAAGCATGGCGATCCAAGAAAAATTAGAGCTCAAAGCTTCCCCAAAGTTTTAAAACATGCATTAGAAAATTCTATAGAAGAAATAGATCCTGAATTGCTGGATTTTTATAGTGAAGTTATTGTTAATGCTGCATCGACTTTCATTGCCGATCGAACTCCAAATGTAGATCTCACGGATAGTAAGAAAGTTCTTAACCGCAATGGAATTATGCATGGACACAAAGACTTTGTTGCGTATGGTACGCGAATCAATACACTGAAAGTGATTTCTCTTTTATTATTTGTTGATCATATTCTTGGACTAATTGAAAAAGCTAAAGATGAAGATGTGATTGAATAGCTTGCATTGCGCGCAGTAAACTACTATATTTGTGTTATTGTCGCTGTAGTTACATTGATACGACAAGATAGAATTTAAAGCTCGCCATATGGTGGGCTTTTTACGTTATGGCGGTTTCATTAATTTCTAGTGGTTTTTAAATTAATGCCGCCACCTAATTCAGGAGATTCACATGCTCCAATTTATATTCTGCTTATTCGGCCTACATGGTGCGACTGAGATCGATTACACGGTTGATGATGAAGAAATCAAGGTGTGTCGGGATTGTTTGAAAGAAGTTGAATAATACAAAATCAAAAATATAAGCCTGCTCATTAATTTGATCGGGCTTTTTTAATGCCCGGAGAAAATTAAAGCAATGAAAATGAAATTATTAGCAGTCGGTTTGATGTGCGCAACAGCACTCGTTGGTTGTTCGCGTGATGCTCAAGTTGCTTCACGCAACCTATCTCATGCAGCAGACAACTTCCAATTAGATCGACGAATCGTTTTTTATAACGGTGTTACTGGTGATTATGTTTTAACGATTGAAGGAAAGTGTGCCTTTGAAGCTGTTAGTGAGCGAAAGGTTGATGTGACCTGTAAGACCAGCGATACGGAATTTAAAAAGCATTCACTAGGCATTTCGGACAATGTGACTTACTTTTCCGAGCAGCTGAATAGTAAAGGTGTCAGTACCTACCAGTACAAAGTTGATTTCAGACCAAGCGTTATCATTCCTGATGTGGATCTGAAGTTACCCAAATAATTCGCCGGGCGTATTACGGCAAACAAAACCCCTCGCATTCTAGATGTTGAGGGGTTTTTCTTTTCTTATCAAAAGGTAAATGAAAATGACTCAAAAAGATTTAGGTAATAGTGTTTGGGGTGTTGATATCCATACAGACCATAATGGCGTATCGGTAACCCACCACTTATTTGTCGATCCTGAAAAAGAAGGTGATGAGCCAACTAAGCTTCCTGCTGGTCACTTTTATGACGTGATTGCCGGTGAAACCATTACCCCTATTCATTTCCAGAATGGACCAGTGAAAGAGCATGGTGTGAACGGTGCAACCAGTGAAGCATTACTTGCTATCTTGATCCACCGCACAAAAGTTTTGAATGATAACTTTCCATGTGATGAAAATAAGCGTGCTATTTCATATATGGAAAATGCATTGGCATTGTTTGAGCAACGTACGAAAGAGCGTCAGGCCCGTGGTGTTGAAGGCCAGAATCTTGCTTAATTGAGCTATAAAACCCCAGAGCACTTCAAATGCTGATGGGGTTTTTCTTTTCTTATTGGTGGTGCGTATGGATGTTAAAGAAGCCCAAAAGAATCTAAATGAATTGCATGATGAACTGGTGAAGTACCAGAACCTAAGTCGAGCATTCATGAATAGCAAACAAATGATGGCTATTGATGAAGTAATGGCAAACATCCGTACTCGCATGAAGAACATTCAAATCAATTTAAGTCGGAGATAGCGCCGTGGGTACAAGTGATCAAGAACGACTCAATGCCTTTAAGCGGGATCTATACCAGGACATAGCTAATCGCAAGCGATTGTTTGAGGTTGAGACTGGTTTGGCAATCAAAGATGTTGAGTTGGTATTTGTGAATGTCTCCACTGTAGATCAAGTCAATCAATACATACTTAACGAAATCAATGTGACCTTGGGTGATTCAGATGACATGCAACTCATGTGAACAGCGCCGTCAATGGATGAAAGAGCAATATGAGCGATCAAAAGAAAGAATGCGGTTGTGCATCGAACGACTTACTTCTAAAGCTAATCGAACAGAACAATCAACTAATAAGCCAAGTGGCCCAAGTCATACAGATCAACAATGAACAGAATGCTCAGATCAATGAGCTATTGATTCAGTTGGAAGGTGGTGATGAGGATGAGAAGCCTAAGTCGCCTTATTTGGATTAATGGATATGAGTAGACCATGCCGTGAGTTCCGTTGTCCGCACCTAACCAAGTCGCCCAAGCAGCAAGGCTATTGTGATGAGCATGCACATAAGCGCAGCAACTGGAGCAAGCGACAAGACCGAACAGGATCAACTACTGAGCGTGGCTATGGCTATGCATGGCGTAAGTTACGGGACAGCATACTGAAGCGTGATAACTATCTTTGCGTGAAGTGCGCCGTTGCTGGGCGTGTTGTTGCTGCTACTGATGTCGATCACATCAAGGCTAAGGCTCATGGTGGTACAGATGACCCAGACAACCTGCAGTCGCTGTGTGTGTCATGTCATAGAGAGAAGACAGCAAACGAAGGAAAACAAAATGGATAACCAACATCAAAAAATCAAAGGCTATCGCGATTTATCTCAAGAAGAAATCAACTTGATGAATGAAATCAAAGCTATTGGCCCACAAGTTCAAGCCGTGATTGAAAAGGTTCAAAAGCACATTGCGACCCAACGATATAATTGTCGATGTGATGCAAATATGCAGGTGCTAGATGTAGAGGAAGATCGTCGCCTTAATGCTGCAACACCAGAGCGCTTCGCTGCTATGGCAAAGACAGACTTTCAAACTGGTCTAATGTACTTAGTTCGCGCCGTTGCCCAGCCTACAAGCTTTTAAATAGGGAGGGGGTGGGTAAAAAGTTCAGGGCTTTTGCCTAAATGACTGCCCCCCTCCGTTCATTTTTACGTGCGCGAAATTAAAAATTCAGGATGTTGACAAATGGGTGGAGTTTCTTCTGTTCCTGGGCGTGGCCGAAAGCCAAAACCGCAGGAAACAAAACGTGCAGCTGGCAACCCGGGCAGACGTCCTCTCAATACCAATGTGCCTGAATTCGCAGATGTCGTTGATATTGATGTGCCGGAATATCTCTCGACAATGGAGCACGCTGACATGATGTGGCGTTCGGTTATTCCAGAGCTGTTAAAAAACAAAGTTCTTAAAATTACAGATATGCACAACGTGGAAATGTTCTGCATGGCTTATCACAACTTGCGCGTAGCCCAAAAAGAAGTAGTTGAGAATGGACCTACCCTAGAAACAGCGCAAGGCAGTACGATTAAAAATCCAGCCTTAACTGCAGTGAATGAAGCATCAAAACAGATGGCTTCTTTTGGAGCAATGCTGGGTCTGGACCCATCTTCCCGGGGTCGGTTAGGTGGTGGGGGTAATAAACCTAAAACAAATAAATTTGCGCAGGTGCTGAATATGTAGCGAGGCCGAAATGACAGCTTTCCCAAACGTTGGCATTGCAAATAAATGGGCAAAGCAGGTTGTTTCAGGAAAAATACCTGCATGTAAGTGGGTAAAACTTGCTTGTAAACGTCACTTGGATGACTTGATTAAGTCAAAAAACAAAGATTTTCCTTACAAATTTGAGCCAAAACTAGCAGAAAAGAAGATCGCGTTTATTGAGTTGCTGCCCCATACAAAGGGTGAGTGGGCAATGAAGCGCCTAAGTATCACGCTTGAGCCTTGGCAAAAGTTTGGTATTGGCTGCACATTTGGCTGGGTTCGTAAAAAGGACGGGTATCGCCGCTTCCGTGAAAGCTATTGGGAGGTGCCACGTAAAAATGGTAAGTCTGCAATTGCTGCCGGTGTGGCTCTTAACATGTTTGCCAATGATGGTGAATTTGGTTCAGAGGTTTATGCCGGTGCTACTACCGAGAAGCAAGCATGGGAAGTTTTTAAACCTGCACGCTTAATGGCGGTACGTTCGCCAGACTTCATTGAAGCAGCTGGCGTACTGATTAATGCAGGTAGCTTAGAGATTCCAGATGAAGGTTCTATCTTTGAGCCTATCATTGGTGATCCACCTGACGGCCAGTCACCGCATTGTGCTGTAGTCGATGAATTCCATGAGCATCCAACATCTGCGCTGTATGACACCATGCAGACCGGTATGGGTGCACGTCGACAGCCTATGATTTTTACGATCACGACAGCTGGCTTCAATATTGAAGGTCCTTGTTATGATTTACGTGCACGTGTGCAGGAAATGCTTCTGGATACTGTGCCAGATGATGAGCTGTTTGGCTGGATATGGACCATTGATGAGGGGGATGACTGGACAGATCCGGCAGTATTAGCCAAAGCAAACCCCAATTATGGGGTTTCTGTTTATTCGGACTACCTAGAATCTCAGCAACGCCGGGCAATTCAGAACGCATCAAAGCAAGGCGCTTTTAAAACTAAACACTTAAACGTTTGGGTATCAGCAAAATCTGCATTTTTTAACATGGAAAAGTGGAAGGCCTGCGGTAATCCAGACCTAAATATTGATGACTTTGAAGCAACGCCGTGCATGATGTGTGTGGATTTATCATCAAAAATTGATATTGCGGCACGTATCAACCTGTTTTACCGAATAGAAGATGATGGTCGACTGCATTACTACTGTATAGATCCGCAGTTCTATTTACCTGAAGACACGGTTTATAGCGGTGATGAAAAGCAGGTGGTTGAGCGGTACCAGAAGTGGTTCAACAAAGGCCTGCTGAATGTATGTGATGGCTATGAGAATGACCTGAATCAAATTGCAAAGGAATTAATCGAAGATGCTCAGCAAGTGTCTTTGACTGAGGTTCCTTACGATGAATGGGGCGGCTTCCAGATTGCTAAAACTGTGGATGATGCCGGATATACCTCAATCAAGATGCCCAAAACTACAAAGACATTCTCACCAGCAATGAAGGAGCTAGAAGCTGCTATTGCTGCAGGTCGTTTTCATCATGATGGAAATCCAATTCTTAGTTGGATGATCGGCAACGTTATTTCTAAAACAGGAAAAAATGAAACCGAGTTCCCAGATAAGGAAAAGAAGTTTAAGAAAATCGATGGTGCTGTAGCGTTATTAATGGGCATCAGTCGGGCAATGGTGCTTGCAGGGGAACCTACAGGTGATGAATTTTATGATGATCCAATTATGGTAGGTGTTTAATGAGTACAAAGAAGCCGGGTCGGTTTGCTCAAGCAGCTTTGCGCTTCCTTGGGCTTGATGGGCATCTGAGTCTGGAGCCTGAATTACTAAGGGCGCTATTGGCCACATCGAGTGGCAAGCATGTAACTGTAGATTCGGCGCTTCAATTGAGCGCCGTTTTTTCATGTGTAAGTTTGATTTCAGAAACAGTATCAACGCTGCCTCTTAAGATTTATCAGCGAAAAGCGGACGGTAGCCGGGATGTTGCAGTTAAGCATCCGCTCTACAATCTTTTGTGCCGGTCACCAAACTATGAAATGACGCCAAGCCGGTTCATGCTGATGATTGTGGCCAGTATCTGTTTATGGGGAAACTCATATATTGAAATTATTCGCAGTGCATCAGGCCGGATTATTTCATTGAATCCATTGCTACCCCAAAACATGGTGGTGACCAGAAACAAGACCAATGGAATGCTGAAATATACTTACACCGAAAGCAGTGTTAAGCGTGAAATCACTGAAAAAAACATGATGCATGTTCGTGGTTTTGGTATCGATGGGGTGATGGGCTTATTTAAGGTCCAGAAAGCGCGTGAAACTATTGGGGCTGCACAGGCTGCTGAAGAAGCTGCGGCCAAGTTCTTTGAAAATGGGTTGCAGTCATCAGGTCTTTTATCTGCTCAGGGGAAATTAACGCCGGATCAGCGTGAATCACTCAGAGATAACATGAATAAATTCATGGGATCCAAGAATGCCGGAAAAATGATGGTGCTTGAAAACGGTATGCAATACCACGGTATCACCATGAATCCCGAAGCAGCTCAGATGTTAGAGACCCGGACATTTGAAATTGAGGAAATTTGCCGCTGGTTCCGGGTACCACCTTTCATGGTTGGACATTTGGATAAACAAAGTTCATGGGCTTCAAGTGTTGAAGGTATGAACATGCAATTCCTGACCAATACCTTGCGTCCATTACTGGTCAATATTGAACAGGAAATTTCACGGTGCCTGATTGGTGCTGCAGAGTTTGAAACCTATTACGTTGAGTTTGGTGTGGAAGGCTTATTGCGGGCAGATTCAAAAGGCCGTGCTGAATATTATGCATCTGCACTCAACAATGGTTGGTATAACCGAAATGAGGTCAGACGCAAAGAAAACGAAGCGCCTATTGCAGGTGGGGAAATTTATACAATTCAATCGGCATTAATTCCGCTTGATCAAGTAGGGACCAATTACAAAGGTGATAATAATGAGCAAACGAAACCTGCTGCCAGTCGCTAATTTTAATGCAAAAGAAAAAGGTGGTGTTTCGCCGTTAGCTTTTGATCGTTGGAATCCTGCAATTAAAGCATCAGATGAAAATGACAACACGATTGGTATTTATGATCCGATTGGTTATGACTACTGGGATGATTCTGGTGTGACGGCTAAGCGGATCAGTGCTGCATTGCGTTCACTCGATGGTGCAGATGTTGTAGTGAATATCAATTCACCAGGTGGTGACGTATTTGAAGGTCTGGCTATTTACAACCTGCTTCGCGAATACAAAGGTTATGTGACTGTACGTGTTTTAGGGGTGGCAGCTTCAGCAGCATCATTTATTGCCATGGCTGCTGATGAGATTCAGATTGCCCGTGCTGGTTTCTTTATGATTCACAATGCCTGGACCGGAGTTTGGGGGAATCGCAACGACTTGCGTGAAACTGCAGATTTCCTTGAGCAGATCGATGACACGATTGCTGATATTTATCATGTGCGATCTGGTCTTAGCATGGATGAGCTTAAAGCCGATATGGATAAAGAGCGATGGATCAATGGGCGTGATGCTATTGATAGTGGCTTTGCCGATGCCTTCCTGCCATCTGATGTGGTTGTTGAAGATACAAAGAACTTCACTAAAGAAAAAGTCGCTGCCCATAAAGCAGATATCTTGCTTGCCAAAGCGGGAATGTCTCGAAGCTCACGACGGGAACTTATTCAAGATTTAAAGGGTACGCCTGGCGCTACCAACCAAGCTACGCCAAGCGCTAGCAATGATGTACTCGAAAGTGTTCTTCAAAGTATGCGTAACGCTACCGAGAAATTCAGCACTTAAACCTAATACCAATTTTTATGACCGCCTATATGGCGGTTTTCTTATTTTTGAGAGATGAAAAATCATGACTGATCAAACTAAAGACCAAGCTGCAGCGGCACTTAAAGAAGTAAATAATCAACTTAAAGCGCTTACTGAAAAAGTTCAACCACTGGCTGAAAATGCTTTAAATGAAGCGAAAAAAGCCAATGATCTATCTGCTGAAACCAAAGAAACAGTAGATAAAACGCTGACTGATCTAAACAACTTGCGCCAAGCCCAAAATGACCTACAGGTGAAGTTGGGTGAAGCTGAGCAATTATTTGCACGTGGTGGCAATGGTAATCCAGGTGCACAAGTGGATGCTCGTGCAGGTGATCTTGCTGTAAAAGATGAGCAGATTATTTCATTTGCAAGCAATGCAACTTCTGGAAAACGTATTAGTGTAGCTGTTCCCCGTAATGCACTTACATCATTTGCAGTAAACCCTGTTGATGGTTCGACTCGTATTGTGACTGCGCCAAATCAGCGCGTGACCATCCGTGACCTATTAGCTCCAGGTCAAACGGCCAGTAATGCGATTGCTTACTTACGTGAAACTGGATTTACCAATAACGCTGCACCAGTAGCTGAAAACACCACCAAGCCATATTCAGAATTAACATTCGAAGAAGTGCTGGAAGGTGTGAAAACGATTGCTCACATGCTGAAAGCATCTAAGCAGATCCTTGATGACTTGCCTCAGTTACAAAGCTTTATCAATGGTCGTTTGCTTAATGGCCTTAAGCGTGTTGAAGATGCGCAACTGTTATTTGGTTCAGGCACTGGTAACAACCTGCATGGTATTTATACTCAGGCAACTGCTTATTCAGCTCCAATTACGATTGCATCACCGACTCGCGTAGATACTATGCGTTTGGCCATGCTGCAAGCTGCTTTGGCGGATGTGTTTGCAACAGGTCATGTGCTACACATGAATGATTGGACTGCAATTGAATTACTGAAAGACACTACCGGTGCATACTTGTTTACTAACCCGTTCTCACCTAATACGCCAAGTCTTTGGGGGTTGCCTGTTGCTGAAACCAATCATGCAGCAATGGCTAGTAAATTTTTGACCGGTAGCTTTGCCGAAGCTGCTCAAATCTTTGACCGTGAAGATGCAAACGTAGTGATCTCAACCGAAAATGCTGATGACTTTGAAAAGAACATGATCTCTGTTCGTTGTGAAGAGCGTCTGGCATTGGCTGTCTATCGCCCAGAAGCATTCGTAAAAGGTGAATTTCCAGCTTAATTAAAATCCCGAAGGGGCCAGTCGGCCCTTTCACCTTGGAGTTTAGAACATGAAAATTAAATTCTTAGATGCTGCAATGCTTGGAAATAAGGTTTACGTCAAAGGTGATGAGGCCGAGATTCCAGATATTACGGCCGAGGAACTCATCAAGAAAAAATTAGCGATTGATCCTGAACAGGCGGCAGCTGATAAAGTCAAAGCTGATGCGGAAAAGAAAGCCAAAGCTGTAGCCGATAAAGAGGCTAAGGCCAAAGCGGACGCAGAAGCTAAGGCAAAAGCCGAGGCTGAGGCGAAAGCTGAAGAGGAAAAGTTAAAGGCAGAAGAAGAGGCTAAGGCCAAAGCTGCTGCAGAAGAAAAAGCTAAAGAAACTAAAACAAAGTAAGGTCATATCATGCCAGTTATTAACATTGAAAAAGCTATGGTTCATTTGCGAGTAGATGAAGATACTGGCGGTGATATCCTGGCCAAGTTGAATTCGGCAGAAGATAAAGCGGCTCAATATTTGAACCGCTTTTTTTATGCCACTTCAGCTGCATGGACAGATGCAATTTCTCTCACTTTGGACCAGCTAAATTATGAGCTTGTGAAATACAAAGAGAGTTGCGATGCAGCTAATCTGGTTATAGATCCAGTCTCAAGAAATATGCTGTTATCTGCGGCTGAAAACCTTAAAAAAGAAGCTCAGCGCAATACCAAAATGGCTATGCAGGGCATTGTTATTAATCCATCTATTGAAGCTGCTGTTTTACTGATCTTAGGTAGCCTTTATGAAAATCGTGAAGATGAAACCAGTACCACGGTAAATGAGTTGCCGAAAGGCGCTTTGTGGCTGCTTGATCCATACCGTTTAGATCTGGGGGTATAGATGAGAGCGGGTTCTTTAAGACATCGCATCCGTATTGAAGCCTTTACCGAAACCCAAGACAAAACCACAGGTCGTATTACTCAAGCCTGGACAGAGTTTTGTACAGTCTGGGGAAAGCATGAGGCTTTATCTACCCGCGACCAGCTGCAAGCTCAGGCAATTGATTCAAGCATGACCGCACGTTGTCGCATTCGTTACAGCTCAAAGGCAAGTCAGATTGATTCAACCATGCGTCTATATTTCCGGGATAAGTACTGGAAGATTGACGGTGATCCGGTACCAGACAATGAAAGCGGTCTTGAGTGGTTGACGCTCAATCTTGCAGAAGGTGAATCAGAATGGCATCAGTCGAGTTAAATATTGAAGGCTTGGATGATCTGAATAAAAAACTCAAGCAGCTTTCAAGTCCTAAAAAAGCCAAGCAAATTGCACGAAAAGCCGGGCGCCAAGCGATGAATCTTGTTCGCGATGCTGCACGTAGCAATGCAAAGGCAATTGATGATCCTGAAACACGGGAAAAGATTCATAAGAATATTGTGACCCAAGGTGGTAAGAGCCGTAATCCTAATGAGATTAAGATTCGAGTGGGGGTGAAAGGTGGAGCAGGTCAGAATCAATACTCTGTCAGCACGGCTGGTTTAAGTGGTGGAGATACTCGGCACTTTAGATTTATTGAGTTTGGTACCAGCAAGATTCCAGCCACTCCATTTTTAAGACCTGCTTTAGCTAATAATGTTGATAAGGTCATAACCAAGTTTGTCCAGGTATTTGATGCTGAAATCACCAAAGCATTACGTGAGGCTATATGACAGCACCTATTTTCCCATTACTTAATGCGAGTGATGAAGTTAAGTCTTATCTGGAATCTGGCGGGATTTTACGTGCATTTGAATTTGGTCTTGCACCAGATAAACCAAAGCCGCCGTACCTGGTCTGGCAGGATATCTCTGGTATTCCGCAAAATCATTTAGATTGCCCGGCAAACATCGATCATGTGACGATCCAAGTTGATATCTATACAACGAATGCGGATGACCTGCGAAATATTCGTGAAGCGGTTCGTAGAGCTTTTGAGCTTGATAATTCGTGCACTGTGACTGGCCTACGAGGAAATGAGCGTGATCCAGACAGCAAGATGTATCGAACCGGTTTCGATTCAAATTGGTTTGTAGATCGATAAATAGAATTTTCTACTAGCACCCAACTGGGTGCTTTTTTTATGCCTAAAATTGAGGAGTAGCTACTCATGGCGAAGAAAGGTGTTTTATCTCAGGGTACGCATGTATGGATTTTACATGGCGATACTCCAACGCTCACAAAGATGGACTGCATTAAAGCACTAACGCTTGGCGATGACAGTACCACAGAAATTGGCACAACTTGCTTGGAAGAAAAAACCACAGCAACATCGGACTGGGGCTTAACCACACCGGGTGAAGGTTCGATTCAAATTGACACCGACCCCAAAAACCTTTCACACATGAAATTACTTGAGCTTGCGGCAGATCGCGCTGAAGTTGGTGTGTATGTTGGTTGGTCTGACGGTGAAGGTGTTCCAACAGTTGGGGTTGATGATGAGGTGCTGATGCCAGCAACTCGAACATGGTCATATTTCCGCGCAATTCTACGTAAAGGTTCCCCGGTGTTTGATGCTGATTCTTTGGTAAACCATACCGTGCCAATGAAGCGCCAGACTGAAGTACTTGATGTATTTAAGGTGGCTACACCATGAAAAAATTAAATACATCTGCACTTCTTGCGCTCTCGAGCACAGCCTTATCCGACCCATCCCCAAAGTCTCCGAAATTCATTATTAATGATGAGGAGTTTGAAGTAGATATTTTGGTTAAAGCATTAAGTTACGATGAAGTGACGAATATGTTTAAAGGTGAAGATCCTGAAAAAATCACGGTCGCTGATGTTGTGAAGCGCCGGGTTTTGCTCACGGTCTTTAATGCGGATACAAAGGAGCCATTGTGTTCTACTATTGAAGAAGTCGGAAACCTTCACCCAGCCATTATTGGTGCGATTCATGATGCTTCGAATGAAGTGAATGATTTTTTGGGAAAGAACAAATTGAAGTTGAAGAGCACGAGCTCTGGTGTGAACTCGTCCTCAACGGAATCGGCGGAAGAACCATTGAGCAAGCCAAAAAGAAAATCACTCAAAAAGAACTAAGGGTCTGGCAGGCATATCGCAATAAGTACGGCTCATTTAATGTGGGGCGTCGCATAGAGCAGGGTGCGGGTAATCTATACGCGCTTTATTTCAATGGCAAGGTTGAGGAAGATAAGCGTGTTGATGCTCGTATTTTTATGCCGCATGAAACAATTCCAGAGCTAACTTTTGAAGAGCAGCGCATGCAAGCTATTAAGAAGAAATCAGGTTAGCTTGGTTTCTTTTTACGCTAATAATTAGTATCTTGTGATTACTTATAAGAGGGTATTCACATGAAAAAATTATTAATTGCAGGGGTTTTGGGTTTTGGATTGGTGGGGTGTACATCTATCCAAATTAATAATACAACTGGATTTAACCCAGATTCTATTAAGCAGGTATGCATTGTACATAATCCCAAAGTAATTATTAGAGATTTTGACAAGTTGGTTGAGAAGAGTTTTGCTCGATACAACATTGATTCCAAAACTGTTAAAAATAATGACGACTTAAGCCTATGCCAGACCACTTTAAACTATACGGCTCTTCGCTCATGGGATTTTGCACCGTATATGGTATCAGCTCAATTCAATTTACTGCAAAATGGTCGTCAGGTTTCTGAAGCATCTTTTAGATTAAAAGGAAATGGGGGGTTAGCTCTTAATAAGTGGAGAAGCACGGAAACCAAGATTAATGAGCTGGTCGATGAATTGTTAGGGAAGACGCCAAAGCGCTAGAAAGATATCGGGCTGAAAATTTGTGTAATAAATATACAAATAAGAACCTCCTTCGGGAGGTTTCTTTTTTCTTGGTTAGTTAGTATCTTGTCCTGAATAATTAATATTTGGGGTGAGTTATGGAGATAATAATAGCAATCGCAGTTGGCGTGATTATCTGGTTTATTTTTAAAGGCAAAAAAGCAGCAAACGAAACAAACATAAATCCAGCCTTAAGCAATGCCTCATACCTCTACAACATTGTGGGTGAGCAGTCCTATCAAAATAACTTAAAAAAGATAGCCGGCCCTAAAGAAGAAAAGTCGAAGTTTTTTGAATGCTACGCGAAAGTCAGCTCAGAGCCATTTAATCAGTATGATAAGAATGCTGTTAAGGTTGAGATCAATGGTTTGATTGTGGGTTACTTGAGCAAAGGTGAGGCAGTCAAACTAGCAGGAAATGTAATAAATAAAACTGTGCCGGCGGTCATAGATGGTGGCTGGGATGATAGTGATAGTATTGGTAGTTATGGTGTAAAGCTCGCAATCAATAATGTTAATGATCTTCTATAAGGTGCTGATGTGAATAAGTTATTGTTGTGCCTAGTTATTGTAAGCCTTGCCTCATGTAGTAAGGATGAAGTTCATGATGCTGGCCCCACAGCACAAGGTCAAGAAGCTTGTGCCAATCTAGCTAAATTTTCCGAACAAGCTATGAGCTACCACCAATCAAACGTGTTAATGGATGATGTGTTTAAGGAGGTGGATATGATGGAGAATGTGCCTAGTGACTCCAAGCAACTTCTTAAGGATATTGTTATAGAGGCGTACAAGCAGCCTGTATTTACTGACCAATCTTTTAAAGATAGACAAAGAGTGGATTTTGCAAATGATGTGCACTTAAAGTGCTTGGAATCCATGAAGTAGCAATACTTGAAACACATAACCTCGCGAAAGCGGGGTTTTTTATTGCCTAGAGGTTTATATGAGCACCAAGTTAGGAACTTTAACCCTTGATCTGGTTACTAGAACTGCTGGATTTACAGCACCAATTAAAACAGCAGAAAAACAAACCGTAACCAGTTTTGATGCAATGAAAAAGAGTGTGCTGACTTATGGCGCTATAGCTGTTTCGGGAGCTGCTGCTGTAGGTGCTGGTGTACTTGCCATGGCAACCGAATACGCAAATGCTGCGCGTGAACTGCAAACTTTCGCCTCTATTTCAAACACAACAACACAAGAATTTCAAAAGATGGCTGTGGGTGCTGAGACCATGGGTATCAGCTCGGAAAAGTTATCTGACCAGTTAAAGGACTTTAATGAAAAGTTAGGTGAGTTCATCACCATTGGTTCTGGTGGTGCTGTTGACTTCTTTGAGCAAATTGCTACCAAAACAGAGGGGTCAGCAGAAGGCGCAAGAAAATTGGCGCTTGAAATGCAAAACCTTTCAGGGCCCAAAGCACTACAACTCTATGTAGATAAGCTGGAAGAGGCGGGTGTTACTCAGCAACAAATGTCTTTCTATTTGGAAAGTATGGCATCTGACACAACAAACTTAATTCCATTATTAAAAAATGGTGGTGAGGGCTTCAAATTCTGGGCTGATGCCGCTGAGCGCGCTGGCGTGATTATGGATGAGTCGGCAATCAAAAAGGCTAATGAGCTTTCGGTTCAAATGAAGCTGCTAGACTTGCAGGTTAAAGGGGCAAAAAATCAATTCATTCAAGGTTTAATGCCTGCCTTGGTGTCCGTTGGTGACTCTTTAACTGATGCCACAACCGAAACAAACTTGATGGCGGATGCAGGTGCCACTCTAGGGAATGTGTTTATGGGTGTGGCTGCAATGGGTATGGGGGTCTATGCAGTTATCAAAATGCTGTCCAATGCCATTGCTGGGCTTGCGGTTGATGCGGTAAATGCAAAAAAAATGGTAGACAAGACCTCGGAGAATGGAACTTGGGCCGATAAGCTTCCAGGTATTAAGCTGGGGAAAGCGCTTATCCTTGGAACTGCAAATGCTCGCTTTAATGAAAACAGTGGCGTTCAAATGGCTATGCAGGATAACGCCAAGGTTGCTGAGGATATCGGCAATACCATCACCAATATATTCAGCAAAACCACAAGTGAAGCTGTTGAAGCTATGGCGGAAATCCAGAACAATCAGCAGGGAGTTATCTCTGGTTCTGATGATTGGATCAAGAAACAAAACCAAGCTGCTAATGCAACAAATGCCGCAACTGATGCCCTGAAAAAACAGCAGGAGCAGGCGCGTGCTTCAATTTCGTATGATTATCTAGATGATTTTGCCAAGTTTGCTGAAGATCATAAGCGCCAAATGGCTGAAATTCAAAAAGCTAATTTCGGCCCACAGGAATCTGAATATTTAGCCAAGGCTAAAGCGCGATATGAATTTGAAGAGGAGATGTATCTTCGTCAAATCACCGAGGAAATCAATGATTTCAAATGGTCTGAAGAGCAGAAGCTTAATTATTTCTATGAAACTCAGCGAATTATTGTAAATGAGTCAGGGAAATACAATGACGAAATCAAGGAATTAAAACTCAAGGCTTTAGATGAGCAGTACGCGCTTGAACTTCAAAAAGCTAGATTTCATGCTCAAAACGTACAGCAAACCATGCGAGATAGCATTAAAGGCTTATCGTCTGGCGTTGACGGAATCTTTGCTCAAGCAACCATGTCACCACAAGATTATGCAAAATGGTCTTTGGAGAATGACCGATCTAATGCTCAGGCTAACCTTAAAAATCAGCGTGTGGGTGTTGAGCAGGACATCATGACCAGTGACGCTTATTCGACTGATGATGAGCGATACGACGCATTACTGGAAGCGCATCAAGAATACCGCGACGCGATGGCTGCGATTGATGTTCAATACGCCGAAAAAGTAAAGGAGTTGGAATTTCAGCAGTATGAAGACACGATGAGCATGTATGGTTCGCTACTCTCTCAAGCTGGTGCTGTTTGGGGTGATATGACTCAAATAGTGAAAGATAGTCAGGGCGAGCAATCAGGCGCATATAAAGCTATGTTCTTAATGCAGCAGATGTTTGCAATCGGCTCCGCTTTGGTTTCTACGCACCTAGCAGCTGCTCAAGTTATGGCAGATCCGACAGCACTAACCATGGCTCAAAAGGCTGCGTATTCGCAAATAATCTTAGGGCTTGGTTACGCGAATGTAGGATTAATTACAGCTCAGACTGTTGCCGGCATGGCCCACGATGGTATCGACAATATCCCTAAAGAAGGCACATGGCTTTTAGACAAGGGTGAGCGTGTTGTGGATAGCCGTACTAACAGTGATTTGAAAAACTACCTGAATGAAGCGCGTAGCAACAGTTCAGGTGCCAAAATCACTGTTAATAACAACACTGGAGCCCAAGTCAACGCACGTCAAAACCCCGATGGTAGTGTTGATATTGATGTGATTGAACGGCAGTTGGCTGGTCGTTTAGGTAATCCCAACAGCACGCTTTCCAAATCACTTAAGCAGAACACCACAGCATCACGGAGACGATAATGCATAAGCTGTTGTATTGCACAACCCAGTCGGGCTATTCAGCCCAGATTGGGGATGGTGTTATTTCTCAAGAGTTAGACGGTGGTGCACCAAGGTTTAAGCGTGCATTAAAAGGTACGTACCATAGTGCATCAGTGCGGTGGGTGGTAAAGGATGCAGGCTATCAGTATTTAATGGCTTTTTATCGTGTCTGGGCTAGAAATCCAAATCAGCGTTTTTTGGCAAGGCTTTGTATTGACGGTCCCGAGGTTGAGGATTACCAATGCTATTTCTCTGGAAGCCCTCGACTTGAAAGCAAAGAAGGACCAATCTACACGGTCACTGCTGAGCTTCGAGTGAAGCCTTTGAATATCGATACTAATATGGATGAGGTAATTGTGACTGCTGTAACTGAAGGTGTAGATCTGGCCGAGCTATTTGATCCACTCGACCACCTGGCTAACGTGGCTCTACCTGATGCATTGGAGAACTTATGACAGATTACACTGCATTTTTTCTCAATAATTCTGGTGGGGTGGTGCAGCTTGAATGCCTAGAAATATCCCATCCGAGTTTTACTAAGGTATTTCGATACACGCGCAATGATGAAGATGGGATACAGATTGGCGATAACCTCTATCAATATCAACCAATGTCAATCAAGCGAACCAATGTCACCAATGACCTTGATCAAAAGCTACAGGTGACTTTGGTGGACATGGAAGATGAGCTTATGGATGCGATAAAAAATATCCGAAACTCTGCTTATCCACGAGTAAAACCAAAGATCGACTTCAAGATATATCGAGATGACGATCTTTCAGCACCTATGGTTGAGATGCAAACCTTGGAAGCGCCTACGATCTCAAAGGATAGCACTGGGCTTGTGACCTTTGATGCTCAAGCACCAGAACTAAACTCTGTCAAAACTGGGAAGCTTTACACCTTTGAAGACTATCCATTGCTTAAGGGGATCTAATGTCTATTGATAATCTGTTAGATCGGACGTGGACCAAGGATTACACCTGTAATGAATTTGCATGTGAAGCTTGGAAGCAGATCACTGGTAAAGACTTAAGTAAGCGGATTGAAAAGTTTTTGAATGGTAAAGGTCGATTCAAAAGGCTGGATAAGCCGATTTCACCCTGCCTAGTGTTCTTCAAGAACAATGAGAAAAGCTCGACACATGTCGGGCTTTTTTATTACGACAAGCTTTTACATTTAACCCCACGAGGGGTGCAGTTTGTGCCGCTAGAACTGGTGGTTATGCATTTCCGAGAAGTGAGATTCTACACATGAAAAAAGTCATCATCATACGTGATCAGTTTAGCCAGAATAAAACCGAAGCCACGGTTGATGATGTGTGCAAATATCTTGCTGAACAGTTTGATAGCTTTCCAGAAAACGCGCGAATTTATCATAATCATGTTTCAAAGCAGACTGATGTTACACCGAAAACCGTAGCGGATATTGAGCACCTAAAAACACTAGAAGGTACTTTTTATGTAGTGATGCACCCCGAGTGGATTCAAATAGTTTTTTGGGTCGTCACCGCGATAATGGCGGCATATAGTGTCTATATGATTGCCACCATGCCCAAGCCGAATACTGGCGGGATTGGCTCATCAAATAACGAGCTGGCAGCGCGGGCCAATCAGGCGCGTGTGAAAAGCCGTATTCCTGATATTTATGGGATGGTTCGCTCTTACCCCGACCTAATCGCAGTCACCTATACTTATTACCAGAATGGCATCGAAATTGAAGAATGTCTGATGGCAATCGGTCGAGGGTATTACCAGATTCATGATTGCCGTGATGGTGATACGCCTGCTGGTGCAATTAATGGCGTGAGTGTGAGTATTTATGAGCCAGGTATACCGTTGGTGGGGGATACAGCATTTTATCGTATTGGACAGGTATTTAATAACTTGCCACTTTCTGTAAAAAAATCAGCATCAATTAACGGTCAAACCTTGCAACCACCAAGTGACAGAGTGCTCAGCGATGAGGACAATAATGCAGGCATTTATTTCACGACAGGCGGTGTGATTAACCGTAAAAACACAGGCATTAATTTCACAAGCTACTTTAAGGCCGGCAATGCAATTAATATCCAGGGAGCAGCTTACGGGGTTAAAGATGCCATTTTATCCGGTACTGCAACTGTAAAACCGGGTGGTATTATCACCATTCAGTCAAGTGAGAATGTGCTTGATTACACAAGCTTTCAAGGCATTCTGCTCACCGGTGCGACTTTTGAGATCATAGTTGAGACAATTGATCCAGAAACAGAAGAAGTGCTTTCAACCGAGAGTGTTTTTCGTGATTTGTCTGGTCAATACGATATCTCAAGTATTGCTCGCGCGGTAAGTGGCACAGGGTACTTATATACCATTACCTTATCCCAGCCGAAGAACACTAACTTTAACTGGGAGTTTGTGGCACAGAATCACACGGTTGCAGCAGGTATTGCATTAA
The DNA here is from genome assembly GCF_001592855.1 of Acinetobacter sp. BMW17. Classification (NCBI taxonomy): domain Bacteria; kingdom Pseudomonadati; phylum Pseudomonadota; class Gammaproteobacteria; order Moraxellales; family Moraxellaceae; genus Acinetobacter; species Acinetobacter sp. BMW17. The sequence goes on along the minus strand of NZ_LSOD01000040.1, from coordinate 23,852 downwards.
ACAAATCATCTAATAGTGTGGTGCTGGATGGGGCCTATACCATCAGCTCGATCACATCAAGCACAATCACTTTGGCCACACCAAGCAGTATTAATCCAGACTGGTTAAAAATACCCGATTTACTGGGTGGAACCACTTATAACCTGGTGTCATCGGTGGATCTGGATTTGGTTGCAGATAAGTGGGTCGGCTGGTTTGATGTGGAGTTTGATGACCCAACGGAAGCTATTTTTAACTTCTATTTCCCACAAGGTCTTTACAACATGACCTCAAAGGGGAAGGTGGGCGAAGGTTTTGTTGAAATCACGATTCAGTACAAGTATTTGGGTGAAGCAACGGTTTATACCAGAAAGCACTACGAATACCGAAATGGCAACAAAGACACGTTTGGCATTACCATTCGTGAAGTGCTGCGTGGTTATGGCGAGGGAATTAGCTTCCGTATTGCGAAGACCAGACAAAAATCAGGTAACTCACCAGTAACGGAATGCAAGGTTAAAGATGTTTATCTGGCCGCGCAGACCGACAAGACTAATTATCCGGGTGTAACCATTATTCGCTCCAGAACAGTTGCTACAGATGGAGCGTTATCGGTCAAAGAGCGCAAGTTAAACTGCCTGGTAACCCGCAAGCTTATGGTGGATGGTACTAGAGCATTACAGGCAACACGTGATGCAGGTCAGGCATTGATTAATATGGCACTGGATGAATATATCGGACGAAGATCTTCAACTGAGATTGATATTCCGCAAATCAAGTCAGAGATTCAGAAAATCAAAACCTATTTCGGCTCGGATGCGCCTGCTGAATTTAGCTACACCTTTGATGATGACAGCCTGAGCTTTGAGGAGCAGGCAGCCATGGTTGCGTCAGCATGTTTTTCTGAGACCTATCGATATGGAAACAAGTTGCGATTGAAATTTGAAGCGCCACAAGACAACTCGGTGCTGCTTTTTAATCACCGCAACAAGGTGCCTGGATCAGAAAAGCGGACGTTTAATCTCGGTATTGATAAAGACTACGATGGTGTAGAGCTTGAATACACTTCGCCTGATGATGACCTTCGGGTGACTTATGCTATTCCTGAGAATGGATCTGCACGCAACCCATTGAAGATCAGTACGTCGGGCATTCGTAGTCGTGCTGTGGCTAAAACTAGGGCGTGGCGTGAATGGAATAAGTTGCAGTACCAGACTGAAAGCGTCGAATTTGATGCATTAGATGAATCCAATTTACTGGTGAGGAATGATCGAATTTTGGTGGCTGACAATACAAGCATCAAGACTCAGGATGGTGAGGTTGATGGGGTTGATGGGCTAACACTCACATTGTCGCAAGATGTCGAGATGCGGGATGGTGTGACTTACTACATTCATCTGCAACTACAAGATGCGACGGTAGATATGATCCAGTGTCTATCTGGTGAATACATGAATCAGGTCATTCTGACTCGAGCACCACTACAACCACTGGTCTTTGATGAAGATCGATACATCAAAACCGCCTATCAGATCGTGGCTGCCCAAGATACATCTAGTTCGGCATTTTTACTGACAGAAGCAAGCCCAAACGATGAGATGACTAACCGACTGACCTGCATCAATTATGATGCGCGTTATTACGCCAAAGACCACAGTTATATTTAAATTAAATCATTAAAAGCCCCTTTGCTGGGGCTCTTTTATGCCGGAGAGAAACATGGCTGATCAGGTAATTACCAAGCAAGAGCTTATTGATGCTCAAAAAGATGCGCAAACTTTAGAAGACGTTATTAATGGCCCCTCTGGTGAATTGATTAAAACACGACTAGGTAGAGAAGTTTATACGCTTGCCAGCGTTCCACAAATTAATACAATGACGCGCGAAGAGGTTGTTGCTGCAGTAACACCTAAAGCCAACAAAGCAGATGTTGATACTGCTCTTTCAGATGTTGGTACTGCTCTTTCAAATCTAAGCACGGCAGCTAGTAAATACTACTCAACTCTAGCGGAAGCAAATCAGTACATTAGCTCTATAGGAGTAAACCAGCTCGTATACATTGGAAGCTACGACGGTAACGAGGGTCTTTATTATAGAGCGTCGCCAGGGGCGACAAGTTTAACTAAGAGCGCTTATGATCCGCTGATACAGTCAAAAACCTACACTGATAGCAAGCTTGGATCGCGTCTTTTAAAGACAACAAATTTAGATACACTAGAATCTGGGAATTATTTTATCTCAAGTTCAGATTTACTTTCGATTATTAATGATGGTACATACATAACTCTTGGCTACCCTACTGGAATAACCGCGCTTGGTGGTGCAAAAATCAATGTAGTCAAAGAAAGTGATGCTTTTGTATATCAAACGATTGAATTGACACGGCAGGGGTTAAGTTTTTATCGGCAAGGGACTGGTGTTGCAGACACTTTTTACGATTGGATTAGTGATGTTTCAGCAGCGATTGCCGAAGCAAACAAGAATCCAAAATTCAATCCGAATCAACGCTCAATCGGTGTAATCACAACAATCTCAACAAGTGATACAAGCAAGACTTCAATCTTTGAATACACTGAGGGTCGCTGGGATATTCCACGTACAACTGTACTTACTTATAGTGATGCTCCAATTGATTCATCCATCCATTTGATGGTTGAAGAAATCAAAGCCTATACAGGTAGTTATTTTAAATACACGGCTCATGCTGCAAATAATAAAACTTATGTCGCATATAAAGATCAAAATAATGTTGTGACCTCTTGGCAAGTAGCTGCAACAGAGAATGTAATTGATAGTAAAGTCTCTGCTTATGATGCTGCTTTAAAAGCAGCAAACCCGCTTGTTAGGACTGACACACGTAGAAAAGCGCTTATTAATCAAATTCCTAATAGTGGTGGCAACACTGCAATTATCCAATATGCTGAGGGTTATCATAATATTCAGCGCACTAAAGTATTGACATTTGCTGATCGACCAGAAGATGCCACTTTAATGCTTGAAGTTTCATTATTGAATACAGCGAACAATGGTTATTACTTCTTTAAAGCCGAAACAGTAACAGGGAATACATATACACGGCATTCGATGGGCGGAGTTTGGCAAGGCGCTTGGAAGAAGATAGCGAGTACACAAGATATTGCGGATGCGATTACAGCAGCATTATCGAATATAAGTATTGTAAAGTCCGACCCTGACAACTGTGTAATCGGTTTGGGTAGCTCAAGCATGGCTTATATGGAAACCAAGCTCCGTGAATTAGTTCGTTCAAAAGGTCGTGAATACATTGGCGGTGGTTTTGCAGCAACACATGCGCAGACATTAGCTATGTTCTGCGGATACGGAACGTACTACATGAATTTTGCAACTGATACGGTTTTGCAGAATGATATTGAATACGACATCACATGGACGAATGCGGGTGACTTTGGTATGAATACGCTTAATCCCGTAGGATCGCTTACGAAATGGTGGGTAACTTTAGACAACGGGGTTCGTGGACAAGTTGTTTTTCAAACAGGTAAGTTCACACCTAAAAATCTAAGTGAACCATTGACTGTAAGTGGTGCAATCAAAGTATTGCCAAATCTAGCTCGTTATAAACGCTCTATTTCAATCATTCAGACAGCAAAAAACAATCTTCAGTACGGTTCTGCGTCACAAACACAGAATGCTAAAAACTCTTACGATGAAATTGTACGTCAAATTGAGTTAGTGCAACCCGATTCTCGCTATATCGTTTTGGGGCATCATGTTAATCGTGATGTAACGGAAGCGGTAAGAAGTGGTGTTCTTGAAGTTAATACTTATCTCGAGAACAAGTATAAGAATCGGTATGTTGATATTCAGAATTGGTTAATGAGTTCTAAATTGTGGACAGACTTGGGAATTACACCAACTTCAGCAGATACAGAAGCTCAAGCAAGCGGATGGATTCCACCGAGCGTGTCGAGCGATGGAGTGCATTTAGACACGTTCGCAAGTGATTACTATGTCGATAACTTCATTGTGCCAAAGCTTGTTGCGATGGGATATATCTAATATAGGATATTTTCTTCATGTTATAGACTTGAAGTTAAATTTTATAGCGATCAAACTATTTTAGGTATACAAAGATTTATTAAGGAAATCATTATGTCCAAAGTAATCGATCTAAAGCTATTATTGGCAATAATGATTTCCTTTATTACCTTACTAAGTCCGACAAGTGCTTCTCCCAATTCGAAATTAGGAGCGCAAGCATATTTAAAAACTAATGTTTGGCAACCGTATAAGCGCTACAATGCTTCACATTTCCTCATGATTCCAATGTTCTATGCGTATGAAAAAGGGGATAAAGAGCTACAGAGAGATTTCGATTTCTATGTAAACAGTTTCTTTGAAAAAAATGGAAATAAGCTAGATTTCAAATCCAAACAACAAAGATTGAATGACACGCAGTTTTTATATTTTCTAACAACTTATGCGGTATTAAGTAAGAACAAGTACCCACAATATACAAAACAAATGTTGCAAGACGTGGAAGATATTTGGCACCGTATTCCTGCATGGCAATGGGGTGAAAAACCATTTACAAATCTCAAGCAAAGACTAGATTGGAAGATGCAAGCAGATCAAAAAGTAGGATTTCATAGAGCAATTATTGATGAAGAATTTTTTACACTTGGCGCTGCAGCAAATTTATCTAGAATTTATCCAAACAACCCTACATTGAAAGAAATTAATCATTATACAGCACAAATTTTCAAGCAGCGAAGTACCTTAGATAATGGGCGTTGGTTATTTGATGTTGGCACATGGGACAATCATCCAACATTTGCATATAGTGGTTATAGCGATACAAAAAATATTACGGTGAAAAAACCTAAAAAGAATATTGTTGCCGATGCATCTCACTTCATGAGAATGCCTATTCTGCTGTGGTCATTCCAGGGTGCTTTTCCAAAAGATTCAAAAGAGAATTTTCAATTTAAAAGCTATAGAGTGGGTTTGGAAAAACAGTTTTTTGAAAGAGTTGTCGTTAGAAAAGGCGATACTATTTTGATGAATAATTTTATGGATGGCAGCAATGGTGTATTTAGGTGGGAGTATCCAAGCTTAGGTAAAGGAAAAGGTTATGGGCCCTATGAGTTAACTCATACACTCGGTATGGGGTTGTGGACTCTGTTACCAGGAACAAGAGTTCAGGATCTTTACAAAGATTATTATAAACAAATAAGAAATTCTGATAAACAAATTAGTTGCGAGTCTATGATGGTCGATATGTTAAAAGGTAGAAAATCTAAATATGATTTTAAACTTATAGACTGTGTCCATTTATTCAATACAGAATTAGCATCAAAAATTAGTGACAAGCGAATGTAAATTGGATTGAGGTTATATAACTACCCAACAAACCAGCACCAACCCTGATCTTTAATTAGATCAGGGTTTTTTATTACCAAAATTTAGGGGGCACAATGCCAAATGACTACTCATCTGATCCACCAGTAGCGACAGCAGGGCAGCTTATTGCCATATCAGACAAGATCAACGACATATCCAAAAACATGGATAAGTTAGCTGAAATGCCCCAAAAGCTCGACCGCATGAACATGCAGTTAGAGCAGCTCAATAAGGAGCATCAACAGACACGCAATGACTTAACTCAGACTCGGGACAACCTACAAGATGATCTGGATCGGGCCAAGTCAAACTTCAAAAGTGAGATTAAGCAGCTCAGAAATGAAGTTGAGCCAAGATTTAAAGAGGTGGATTCACAGATCAGAGTGCTACATGAAAGTAAAACCAAAATCGACAGCATTACTAATCTTGTGCGCTTTGGTGGCATTTTCTTGGCAGGTCTATTCGTCGTCGCATGGAATACTCAGACGAGCAAAACAGACACAGTAAATACTCAAGCCACGACCAACGCCCAGAGTATTCAGGTTCTTGAAAAACAATCTGATCAACTTTTAAGAACTGTTGAAGAAATCCGCAACAAGCTTTACGAACGAAACATGAGAGAGGAAAAATGAATTTCTTACAAGAAAACGCGCTGAAATATACCAGCGTCAAATGGCCCCTAATTGGGGCTTTTTTATTGGGTGTAATTCCTGTTTTGTTGCAAGAAGGAATCAATGCACAGCTCATTCCATCTGAATATCATTCATTAATTTTAACCATTGTACTGCCCGCACTGGCGTATTTCGGTAAAAAGAAATATCAACCTGAATTACATCCCGAGCCGACCATTTTAGGCTTTGCAAAACTTCCAGTCGATTCAATCACTTTTGATGAGGCATTCCGAAGGCTAATCGGTCATGAGGGTGGCTATAGTACAGATCGGCGCGATCCGGGAAACTGGACTGGTGGCAAGGTTGGAGTAGGTGTATTAAAAGGCACCAAGTTTGGCTTAGCTGCAAATACATACCCTAATCTTGATATTAAAAACATCACATTGGTCCAAGCAAAAGAAATCTATAAAAAAGACTGGTGGGATAAATTAGGCGGTCACGGTCTGCATTCAGCCATTACATTCCAGCTTTGGGATTTTGCTATTAATGCGGGGAAGAAACGGGCAATCATTGAACTCCAGCAGGTTGCAGGTGTGACGGCTGATGGCTTGATTGGACCTAAAACAATTGCAGCAGTGAATGCTTTAGATCTAAACGATGTATTGCTTAGCTTAACCGCTGAACGATTGAAGTTTTACACATCACTTTCAACATGGTCGACGTACGGTAAAGGGTGGGTGAATCGTGTAGCGGATAACTTGAAATATGCTGCTCAGGATAACTAGGAGTTGATATGACTGAAGATGTAATCCAACTCACTCCTTATTTGGAACATTGGAGCAGTGGTATGTATTTATTCAAATGCCCTGGCTGCAAATATCTACATCCATTTCATGTGGGTGGACATCCAAATGGCAGCAAATGGACTTTTAATGGTGATGTAAATAAACCAACATTTACGCCACCCTTACTGGTGAATGATCATCACCCAGAAAGTCGCTGCCACTTATTTTTGACAGATGGAAAGATTCAATTTTTATCTGATTGTCATCATGAATTGGCAGGGGAAACAGTTGATATGATACCAATTGATGTTTAGAGTTTTCGTGCTGTGCATCCTGCTTACAGGCTGCACAGCGCATTCGATTTCGACAAAGGTGCATGTCATTGTATGTGTGCAATGTGTGAATTGAAAAGCCCTCAAGTGAGGGCTTATTTATGAGAGATATTGATTAATAATTGCACTTATACCAATCTTTCTTGTTATCCCATATTACACGTCCTGATTCCAAAGGGGTCTGATTGTAAACCACACCAGGACCTGAGCTTATGCCGCCATTATGATTTAACCATCCTTTAATATTAAGTTTAATATTTTGGTTACCATTACCCATACTTTCTAAATTAGCAATAACCCGAGCATTTTGAATTTCTCTATATTGTGGTTGACCTAATACAATCATTCCAGTGTATTCATTAACATTCGTGTCCTTACATACAGTAGCCCCAATATCACTAGCTTTAGGTGCATTCTTTAGCAAATGCTGTTGGTATTGCTGTTGAGCTGCAATTTCACGTGTTTTTTGTGCTTGAATTACTTTAAGTTTTTCTTTTTCATTATCTTCTTTAATCGATTTATATATACGTAATGTCGTGTTATCTAAAACATTTGATGATAAATATATTCCATCTGTAGTACGTGAAGTTTCCTCGATATTTACAGCCCATTGATTTTTATTATTTTGACATTCATAACTTCCAATATATGGAGAGTTCTTGATTAAAATTGGATAGAATCTTCCACCTTGCGCAATACATAATGACTGAAAATATTTATAAGGGATTATTACTTGATTTAAATTAGGTTTATATAATCGACCAACACCAGCCGAATCTCCATTAAGCCTTTCACCATTAATCAATTCTTGAGGTGAATTATATTTTTTTACACTTTCTGGGGTAATTGTTCTCTCAAGTGGCATTCCTAAAATTGCTTTATCTAATGTGGTGCATCCAGTCATTACAAGGCAAGTAGTTAGGCTTATTAAAGTAAATTTTATATTCATTCAGAAGCTCTTTAGTGTGTTGTCAAAGTCTTATAGAAAACGGTATTAGTGTACTAATTCTAACCAATTCTTTGTAGTTAATTTATAAACAAATTTTTTCGTCATTTATACTCAATATGCCAGTTCAGCTAAAATAATTCTGCGTTAAACTCATAGGGTCACCTGACATTCGATATTATTGAGTACACCATTACCAACAGTGAGTTACTCGAAGCTTGCACAGCAGAATATCGAAGCATGGCAGAAAAAGCAGATGGCCACGCAATTGATGTCGAACGATTGAGTGAAGTATGGCCAGAAGTAGAAGCCCTCAAGTGAGTACTTTAATTTTATCTTTGATATTTTTAAATCAGTGATAAAATAGACTTACACAAGGATTCTAAGACTTGTGGATAAAGTCACGTTTAGACCAAGATTATCCCATATTAAAATAAGCTATTGTTTTTACTGCAAAGATACTACGTTGACATCGTAGAGGTCTCCAGTTCGAGTCTGGATATACCTACCAAAATTCGTTGATATTTCAACACATTAAAGCCCACTTAAAAAGTGGGCTTTTTGTTTTCGGGGAATATTCGGGGAATGGCGTAATTCCCCAATGTGGAAAACTCGCCCATTTAAACTTAAAAACGATGACTAACGGTAACTAAATCAATAACTAGTTGGACATCTATTCTTTTTTCATCATAAACTATTAAAAAATCCCAATATATCTGAATTGGGATTTATCAAAGAAATTAACACATTGAATTATATGAAATAAAAAAATAAATTTCGTTTAAGGTGTATTATGTTAATTTTAGAGAAGGTTAAAATTTAGAATCATACCTGCCCATAAGAGTTTAATGCTGCCCTTTAAACTTCGAGTAATGATATGTCAAACCATACATCTTCATAATCATCTGCAATTAAAAACCTCCATCCAGGAGGCAATCCTAAAAATTTTTGTATTTTGGGGCTCCAACTTTCTAAATGCTTTACATGTAATGGCTTAAAAAAGTCTTCGTCTTTAGTTAAATCCTCCCCACACCAAATATACCAACCACTTGTATCTCCTTCAGGTGGGTGCCTTAAACCATGAATAGGCAAAATATCATCTTTCATATTCAGTGAGATGCCAATCTTCTTGTCTAATGGGGAAGGAAAATATTCAACGTTATACTTATTACAAATGATACGCTGAATAGTCTGATAATCCTGAAACAAGGTTATAATCCTCTAACGTTTAATTAACATTTTATTTAAACTAGGTCCTTTACATAATGATCAATCATTTAAATTAAAATATTTCCATGCTTGATTAATCGTATCTCTTTCCAGTAAATGATCCATCCCAACCAAATGGCAGTTCTGATCTGGTCCAAAAGTATCGTAACCGCACAAGAACTGTCAATCTCCATCATCATCACGAACAACCAGTAAAATTGGTTTTTCTTGATGAAAAACATGAGGACAACAAAAAACACCATAATCTGAATTAAATATTCGCTTCATTTATACATTAACCAATTAAGTTTCTAAATTTACTAATTTTTGAATATGCCATATGTAAAAGGACATATAGCATTCTGGAAAGGCGACTATCTTTTCTCACTATCAAATACTTATTTATTAACTTAAGGATCATTATAGCTTAGTGAAGCTTTAAAACTTTTAAACTAGAAAGAAATCAGTCCCATTTAACATACTGGCGAATATATGCAATCAAAAGCTGATGATTCAAGTTGTGTAAGCATCAGCTTTATTGGTATGACTAACGGTAGCTAATCCGCTCAGGTTTAGGTGCTTCGTGACCCTCTAAATAATGATCCGTTGAGTTGGGATTTATCAAACCAATTAACACATTGAAGTATATGAAATAAATAATTGAATTACGTATAAGCTGTATTATGTTAATTTTAAAAAAACTTAAAGTTCTGCAAGCACTAGTTTCGCTTGTGGATGCCCATTACTAGCGGCTTTTCTATACCACTCAAATGCCCTTTGATCATCTTTTTCTACACCTTGACCATTCTGATACAGCGTTCCAAGATTATATTGTGCCTGAGCATTACCTTGGTTAGCCGCCTTGCTATACCATTCAAATGCTTTTTTATAATTTTGTACAACACCTTCACCATTGTCATACATCAAGGCAAGGTTGGTCTGAGCAAGATCATCTCCCTGTACAGCTGATTTTTCATACCACTCAAATGCCTTTTTATCATCTTGTGCTACCCCCTGACCGCTATAGTACATAAACCCTACTGCATTCTGTGCTATCGCAAACCCTTGATCAGCTACTAAATTGTATAGTTCAAATGCTTTTTTATTATCTTTTTCTACACCTTGACCATTCTGATACAGCAGACCAAGATTATACTGCGCCATTGCAAACCCTTGATTAGCCGCCTTACTATACCATTCAAATGCTTTTTCATAATTTTGTACAACACCTTCGCCATTGTCATACATCCATCCAAGGTTATATTGTGCCAGTACATCGCCATTTTTAGCTTCGCTTAATAAATCATTTGAGAACGTTGGATTCGCTAAGATTTCTATGGAAAAGACCAACCCCAAAATAATAGCGATAAGTTTAAAAAATTTCATTTTCTGCCTTTGAATCGAAATAATATTTAATTCGTTAGATTATTAATAATACTTTATAAGAATAGAAATTTAGATACATTTAACATACTGGCGATTATATGAAATCAAAAGCTGATGATCCATTTAATGAAAGCATCAGCTTATTGGCATGACTAACGATAGCTAATCCGCTCAGGTTTAGGCGCTTCATGTCCTTCTAAATAGTGATCCGTCATCTTCACAGTTGCATGGCCAGCCAGTGCCTGCGCGTACTTCTTTCCATACTTCTGCGTGATGTTGTAAATACCTAAGGCACGTAAGTCATGTAGCGATGGTCGTTGGTTCAGTTCCAAATGATCATACGCACCAGATAGGTCCCGATACTTCTTAAACTGCTTGGTAATATGATCCTCCGTTACAGCAAAAGGATGCAGTTTCGCATTGCGGATTTGCTCGTAGAATTAAATCAGAAAGATTTAGTTTTAATTGAAGATGATGAATAATTAAAAAAAGGCCTGCAACAAGCAGGCTTTTTTAATTAATATGCACCATCTAGTGAGAGCTAATTTTATTCATCTTTATAGTGCGACATTAAGGATCATAACTTCTTTAATTTCAAATTTTCGAGTAGCCTGATTAAACTGTTTGACAACAGCGATATCAGCTTTGAGATTTCTATGGCCGTGTAATTGAAATGGGTCAATATCATCAGCAAGTTTGAATTTTACGCGTTGTTCGAATAATTGAGGAACAATTCCTGCCCATCCAGATGTTCTTTTATCTTGGTCACTTGCAAAAATGTAGATATCTGTATTTTTGTACTCTTCAATTTTATTATCCTGCTGTGGTGGAACATATTTTACAGGGATAGCTTTAACTGATTCTGCATTAACATTAAGTTGAGTTTGAACACCTTCAATTTCTAAGGTTGAGCCTTTTGTGAGCTTCGCAGGTGACATTGCTCCTACTACTTCTTCTGTTAATTTCTTTTCATCTTTTTCAATTGAGGCTTTAATATCTTTTGATGATAAGTTGATATCACCTGCTGCCTGAATAATTACACTTTGATGTGCTTCAATTGCGGGAGGAGTAGGCTTTTTCTCGGCAGAAAAATAAGCGGTAGATGCAACACCAATTGCAATACCTACACCTATTCCGACTGCAGTTCTCACTTTTGCATTATCCTTAATAACGTCATGAAGTAGATCTTCAGCTTTTTCTGCATTTTTTCACCTAAAACATGTTTGATGAGAAAGTCTATGATAAACGAACCTTCAACTACTTCTTGCACAAAAATTTCAGTAGATGTAATCGTTTGATTTTTTAATGTGGCTTCGACTAAAGGAGTAGTTCTTAATAGTAGTTTTTCAAAATTTTTAATACTTCTTATAGCTACATCAACAGGCACAGGTTCATCAATCGTAAATTTCATACGAAATGGTGTACAAAGGACTAAAACTCCATTGTCATCCAGCTCATAACTGCTTTCTTTCATCATAATATTTTATCTACCTTATACATAGTTGTGATCTTAATGATTGCTAAAAATTTTTATTAAGATTTTGGATAATTCAATTCAAAACTGACTTAATTCTTGTTGTACTGTTGAACATCCTCCTATGTATTTTTCATGTAGAAAAATATAATTGCTGATTAAGCATCACGATAAAGTCCAACAACTTTACCGACCAATTTACATCCATCCTCTAAAGCAATTGCCTTTTCAGACCATTCTGGGTTTAGTGGTTGTAAGTACATATTGTTTGTTTCAACAATTAATTTTTTAAATGTTGCTGCTTTATCACCCTCACATGACACAATAACTAAATCCCCAGTTTTTAAGTCACTTACCTGAAAGTCAGGATTTACATAAATTTTGTCGTCAGGCCGGAAGTCAGGAAGCATTGACTCACCAACAACCTTTAATCCGTAGCCATGTTTTCCACATTTTGGGTTTGGTGGTAACCATTCTTCAAACTGCATACCTACAGGAACAGCCTCAGCAGTTGTCCATACTCCAGCTTGAACCCAAGAAATAACAGGTATTAATCGGCCAAAGAGAGGAAGTGAGGAGGAAATATTTGGCTCAGTGTTGTCTTTTAGTTGGCCATTTAATAAATATTCAGGTGTCACGGAAAGCGCTTTAGCTAAAGCCATTAAGCTGTCGTGTTTGGGGAGGTTGTCATCTTTTTCCCAATATATAACGGAAGTTTTAGATACGCCGATTGCATCAGCAATTTGTTGCTGAGTAATTTTTTTATTTTTTCTTAATGCTTTTAGGCGAGTCCCTAAAGTTTCCATAAATTATTGTCCATCATGAATGTAAGGAATCTTACCATTTGACTAGGTAAGTTTATGTTATTTAATAAGGTAAGAAAAGTTACCTTTAAGGGGTTGATAAATGACAAAACAAGAAGCCTTAGAGCTTTTGAATTGTAATGTCACGGATTTGGCTATGAAGTTGGGAATTAGTTCTCAAGCAATAAGTCAATGGCCTGAAAATAAAATACCGTTAGTACGTGAATATCAGATTAGGGATTTAGTTAAAGGGCAATCACCTTTAAAAAGAGACACATCAATAATTTAAGCCGCATCGAATAGATAAACACGTTCAAAGGAAGCCGTTATGAACATATTAGATGCTGCATATCACACCGTGCACGACTACAAAGGTGGAGCAAACGCACTTGCGCCACGAATGGGCATCAAAAGTCCCGCCGTGCTCAATAGCAAAGTCAATACAAATACAGACACCCATCACTTGACGCTAGTTGAAGCATCCAAGCTGATGGCGCTGACAAACGACTACCGAATACTACAAAGCTTCAATGCCCAACACGGCAAAGTCGCAATCAACCTGCCTGACATACCCGAATGCAGAGATACAGCACTCACAGACTTAGTACTGAGCTTTGGGATGAAAGGTGGAAACGTCTACACGCTATTTAAAGAAATGATGGCAGATGGACGCATCACACGCGGGGAAGCCATAGACATGTCTAAGGTCATTCACCGACTACACGAAATACTGGCCGAACTGGATGCACAAATACACCAGTGCGTAGACGACAAATAGAGGTAACCCATATGAGTTTAGATGCAACGATTTGGGCTTGGAGAGCGGAAGTAGACAGTTCTACACAGCGCCTCATATTACTTTCACTGGCAGACCGCGCAGGGGAAGACCACAAATGCTATCCAAGCATTATGCGTATAGTTAAAGACACCAAGATGAACCGCAAAACCATCATCAAAGTTTTAGATAGCCTTGAAGAAAAATCCTTGATTAAGTTCACAGGGAAAATTATCGGTAACGGCGTAAAAGTCTATCAACTGCTGGGCGTGGTCGGTCGGGAAGATCATCCAACCAGTACCAAAATTGGGACACAGAATCTCCCAAGGAATCTTCCAATAGAATCTAAAAATAAAAAAGACTGGCTTTGCTCAAAAAAACTTCGTGAAGAAATTACTTTGGCCGATGACAGCATCGAACCAGAGACCCTCATGACAGCAAAATGGGTGGAACGAGAAAAACGCGCCTTTGAAATTTACAACCAAGACAAAACCATTTGCGATGAACTTTTGAATTTCTACTTTGCCGATTGGCTGCTACATGCATACCGAACCAAGTACTCCCAAGAAACCAAAACGGGATACGGCAAAACACCTGCAGCCGAACCGAAGCAACTCACTGACAAACAAATCTCGACGTTTGCACAAAAACTTGCCCATCACCCAGAGTTTGCCAGTAAGCAAAGCGCACCGGGTGATTCCTACGAACAACTGGCATCACGCATTGCCATCAAACTCATGAACCCAGCACAGGCGAAGAAATGGGAACCCTACCTCAAGCAAGTTGGCTTCACTGGCAGTTTGCAGGGGGCAGCATGATTCCACACGGCGCAACACACATCGAAACCGATGGAACATTTTAGAAATGCATCAACGGACGTTGGTATTACTGGAAAGAACGCTTTGGATGGTGCGGATATGTCGGTGGGGTCAACGCAATATTTATGAACAACAAAAACGAATTGGGGACGATGTACGCATGAAAATCATGATTGGAATTGATACGGGGGTGAAGACAGGTTTTGCTGTTGCAGCAGATCGTGGCAAGGGTGGAGAGTTAGAACAGGTTGAGAGCCTATCCATTACTCAAGCCATGAGCAAAGTGAAAGACTCCGTACAAACATGGGGTGCTCAAAACGTCTGTTTGTATATTGAAGATGCTCGGCAACGAACTTGGTTCACTGGTGGTCGTGAAAAGGCTCAGGGCGTTGGATCAGTCAAACGCGATGCCCAAATATGGGAAGACTGGTGTAAGGAACAAGGCTATCTGTACAAGATGATCCATCCCGCAGCCAATGCCACCAAAAAGAAAGCCACAGACTTTTTCCGTATGACAGGTTGGAAAGGCCGTACCAATGAACATGCGCGTGATGCAGCCATGTTGGTGTTTCAACGATTAGCGAAGTTTTGAGGGGAAAGGGATGAGTGTAGTTATGGCAGACAAATTTGAACAATTTGAATGGTTGACTCGTGGCATTACTGCAAAGTCACCAAGCTTCGAACCAACCTTACATGGCACTGGAGAGAAACCCCTGAATTATGAAGATCGCTTGGGTGCTATTGCCGCTATGGATACACAGCTGGCAAAGTCGGTTACGGCAATAATCGTCTTTGAAGGTAAATGCGAAAGTGATTATGAATATGTTCGTACGCACCTAGCAAACATTATGCTTCAAAACGCCGTGGCAGATAAAAAGCGAAAGCCAGAACAAATTCGTATAGGGCACTTGGCTTATTTAATTGCTCGTATGGTTATCGACTTTGCATTAAATCCTGCGCTAGAGGCTAATTTTACTGCACAGGGGCGTTTGTACTATGCTGGTATTAACACTATGCAAATGAACGTTGATAATTATCGTATGACATGGAAGCAATATGAGAAGCTTATGGTTATGGCAATTGAATCAGCTATTAATGAGGCATCAAAATCAATTGAGAAATATAAGAGAAATACTTACGATGAATTAAAAGCATAGGTATTTCGTTTTAGCGAAGACTACGTTATAGTTTCACTATACTGGTTATATTACAGTTTATCTGAGACCTAGTGTAATTTGCACAGGATGTGCATTTTTCTAAATACCATTTAAAAGGAATTTAATATGGAACAATTTTTTGAAAATATTATCAAATACAGTCTTAATCTTGCAGTTGATAGTGTATATGAGAGTATTTAGAATGAACTTAATAAAGAACAATTATTAAGCAACGAAATAGCGAAAGTTATAGTAAATAAAGGGTACGATTTTCTAAAGTCAGAAATTCGCCAGCTTTGATTTAGTTTCCTTTAAAAAGCTCATCATCTGATGGGCCTTTTTTGTACCAATTGAAATGAAGACTAAAGAGTTCACTATTATGGTGGGCTTTTTTGTTTGTGTTATATTTAGGCTGTTACTTATGGCAGGCAAAATAATATGAATATCTGTATTGGTGGCGACCTTGATGGTCAGGTAGTGGATTTGGGTAAAGCACGATTTAATGCAAGTGAGGTTGATAAGAATAAATCATCAAATTATATTAAACAAAAATACATAGTAGGCGATGAGATTTTTAACTTTTGGCGACATTCTGAGATGAAAATATGGGATGTAACTAAACGAGTTGAGTCAATTCTGAAAAAGAAAAACAATTGAATTAAGAAGCTCATCATACGATGGGCTTTTTTAATGCCTCAATTTCTTATACTCTTTAGAAAAAACCGAGCCATTATTATGAGCGTTTTAACTAAAGAAGATTTAAGGTCATTATTGTCAGCCTCAATACAAGAAAACGAAAGGTTACGGACTGAAAATGAAAGACTTTTACTGATTGTTGCTGATGCTACACAAAGGATAGAGAAAGCCAATGATACAGCTGAAGAATATCAGCGTATGTTTGGTGAGTTATTTAAAATTATAAAGACCGAATATGATTCAGAATTTACGGTTGAATATACCCCAAAGCTATTAAGTTAATTATTGGTATGATAAAAAATAAGCAATGTGGGATTTTAAATTTTATATTAACCTAAACTTACATAGCGTTACCAATAATTACAAGACAATTCACATAAAACCGACTAGAATGCTCGACATTAGCTTCTCCATGAATAGTTAATATCAGTTTTCTGCCTGCACCTTCCCCAAGGTGCAGGTTTTTTTTCCCCTAAATATTCGATGCACATGGATATTAACTGAGAGTGATATTGAATGTTTCAATTATTGAAATGCTTATTCGGATTACATGGCGTAGTGGAAATTCATCATTGTAAAGATGGTGAGTTAGAGGTTTGCCGAAATTGCCTTAAAGTAAAAGATATTAAGTAAATAGATGAACGTCTTATGACAAATGAAACCCCGCTCAATATGTATTATTGGCGGGTTTTTTAATGCTGTAAATAAGATTTATTATCATTAAGTGTGTCAATAATTCAAAAACTGTCTTATAATTTCAGCACTTTATAATTATTAAAAGTGAAACTATGAAATTAGATTATTACATCCAACATATTGTTGGTTCATTCTTGGGTATTGTTATATTAACGGCAGTTATTAGGTTTACCCTTTGGGAATACACACCAGAACAATATGAACTTGTTAGTACATTTTTTGGCACTTTAGTGTTTTTTCTTGGATTTGTAGGGATAGGATATTTAAATGCTAAGCATGCCCCAGATAATAAGTTTAAACAAAGTAGTTATGTGCATCTAACTTTGATTCTTTTTACCTTTGTAACGGATTTACTGTTTGGACAATCTGAAGCCTATATCGTAATTATTCGAAATGCATGCTATCTGATAGCTTTGCAAATTGGTGCTTATGTTTATGTAAAAAGACAATCTAGAAACTTACATTTTTTGAAATGAAGTACTTCTACAGCCATTAATTTGGATTTTATGACCACCTTCGGGTGGTTTTTTAATGTCATGTAAATCATGTGAGCAACGTCGACATAAACTAAAGGCAACGTATGAGCAGTCAAAAGAACCCATCATCAAAGCAATTGCTCACCTTACTCACTGAGGTAGTAAAGCAGAACAATCAGTTGATCAGTCAGCTGCAAGTACAAACGAACCTGAATAACGAGCTGTTGTTAATGCTCGAGGAGCAGGAAGAGTCAGACAGTACTAGATATATGGATGATTAATCATGCCAAAGCTACAACGATTGCAGAGTAGACTTGAAGCGGTAGCGCCTAAGCAAGTCAAACAGCATGCTGGGTTTAGGAGGGAATATCAAAAGCTATACGACCACGATTGGCGAAAGGTCAGAGGTAGATTCTTGAAGAGCAACCCTTTGTGCGTCTATTGCAAAGACAGGTTTAATCGTGTGACTGCGGCCAATGTAGTGGATCATATTATTCCACACAAAGGTAATAAAACTTTGTTTTGGGATGAGTCGAATTGGCAGCCATTATGCCGAAACTGTCACGATTCTGTTAAGGCAAAAGAAGAAATAAAACAAGGGTATATGTAGTGAAGTGGTATAATTATTAGACAAATCAAAGCTCTAAAAGACGGCAATCTTGAAGGGCTTTTGATCACACTTATCTTATTGGAGATAAACATGACTGCTGATAATTCTGCATCAATTCACTTTGTCAGTAAAGATAAAGCGAAACTATATAAGCAGCCAGAATGGAAGAGTCATAAGCCTTGTATTGTTTGTGGTGAGTTGTTCCTTCCATACCAAAAGAGATCGGTGGTGTGCTCACAAGATTGTAGATTGGTTCATGTGGCAAATAACAGCAGAGCCAAATGGCAAACAAAGGACTACCCCGAAATAAACTGCCGGATATGCAATACAGCATTTAAGCCAAGGCAGAGGAACAGCAAGTACTGTTCAAGAAAGTGCAGCAACAACAAACCCAAATACAGAATAGTGATATGCATTCAGTGCAAAGATGAGATCAAGAGATTTAGTCACGGAAGTAGAGACGCTGGTTTGTGCTGCTCAAGAGAGTGTGGCTTTAAGTGGCAAGCATTCATCAAGAGTGAGATTAGAGCATTAAGGCGCATTGCTGAACACAATAAACCCAAGCCTATTGTTGATGCACATGTTGTTGGTGAGATCATGGCTGTCAAACAAATAGCACGAAGAGCAAGAGCCTCGAGACTTTGTAAGCATTGTGGCGAGATTGTTTACTCCAAATATGTATCGGTTCATCCTACTTGCCGTAAAGAATACGTAAGCTTTAAGAAAGAACAGTACAAACAAACCGATTCTTATAAGCAAACTAAGAAGGCCGCTAAGTCTAGACGTAAAGCTTTAGAGCGAGGTGCAAGATTTGCCGATCCTATCAAGCCTGATTTTATTTTAGAGCGTGACAAATATCGCTGTTACATTTGCGGTATTAAGACACCAAAGAATTTACGTGGAACTTGTGAAGATAATGCGCCAGAAATAGACCACATTATCCCACTAAGCAAAGGTGGTTTGCATGTTGAATCAAACTTGAGATGTGCTTGCAGGAAGTGCAACGGAGCAAAGAGCGATAGTGTTTATCAATTGATTTAGCAGGGGATGGGGGGAGTATTTAACTTCAATATCCTTCGTTATAAATTATCACCCCCCATCGCACGTACAAAAAAATTTTCATTTTCAGAAAAATGTTAAAGGAGGGCATATGGCTTTAACAGCAAAAAAGAAGGCATTTGCCCAAGCTAAGTTTGATGGTGCAAATAATAAAGAAGCCGCTATTTTCGCGGGTTGTAGCCCTGAAACAGCCTCACAAGCTGGCTCTAGAATGGCGAAAGATTCTGATGTGATTGCTCAGCTTGAACGACTTAAAAATGTTAAAGATGTTAACAGGGATGTTAAATCCAATCCAAAGCCAATAGTCACAAAAAATGATATCGACAATGTTGGCAGTCAAGCGGACCCGCTTAAATTTTTAGAAGAAATCTGGACAGATCCCGTTGAAGACATGAAATTAAGAATGGATGCAGCAAAAGCAGCTCTACCTTATTTCCATGGAAAAGTGGCAGATAAAGGTAAAAAGCAATCTCAAGAAGAGCAAGCCCATGCTGCAGCAAAAGGCACTGGTAGGTTTGCTACTCGGGCTGCACGTAAAGCAAATTATAGTTAGGTAATAAAATGACAGAACTCAGTTGGAGTACCAGTTGCCCCGATTGGGAAGAAAAGATTGTCAAAGGAAAATCATTAATTCCTTGTGAGCCTTTATTCCCTCATGAGGCTGAAATGGCTTTAGAGGTATTCAAAAGTTTAATTGTGACTGATGTGATTGGCCAACCAACCATGGGTGAAATCACTCGTCCATGGGTTTTTGAGTTCGTTGCTTCGATTTTTGGTGCATATAGTGAGGATGACAGTCGGCGGTTAATACGTGAGTTTTTCCTTTTGATACCAAAGAAAAACTCAAAATCTACGCTTGCTGCATTCATTATGCTAACTGCATTAATTATGAATGATCGTGGTTCAGCTGAGCTCATTATTTTGGCTCCAACCAAAGAAGTAGCGGATAACTCCTTCAATCCTATTCGCGATGCGATTAAGGCAGATGATGAGTTAAGTGAATTACTAAATATTTCAGAGCATACCAAGACAATTACCCATCGATCTACGAACGCCACCCTGAAGGTGGTTGCAGCAGAGTCGAATACGGTAGGTGGTAAAAAAGCTTCATGGATTTTAATTGATGAGCTTCACTTATTTCAAAAGAATGCCGGTGCTGCGAGTATGTTCCGTGAGGCTACAGGTGGCTTAGCTTCACGTCCTGAAGGTTGTGTAATTTACCTGACAACACAAGCAAATGAACAACCATGTGGTGTATTCAAGCAGAAACTAGATTACGCACGAGATGTTCGGGATGGCATAAAGGAAAACAACAAGTTTTTACCTTTGATTTATGAATTTCCAAAACAGTGGATTGAGGATGGAGAGCATCTTAAAAAAGAGAATTTTCATATTCCTAATCCAAACTATGGAACTTCTGTAGATCCCGTACAGCTTGAAGATGACTTTGATCAATCCCGCGATGGAGAGGAAACAGACTTCCGAGACTTTCTAGCCAAACGCTTAAATGTAGAAATTGGGATAAATCTACGGGCAAACCGTTGGGCGGGTGCTGAGTATTGGTTAGAGCAGTCTAAAAAAATCAAGCTTGAACAATTAATAGAGCAGTCCGAAGTTATTACCTTAGGTATTGATGGTGGTGGGCTTGATGACTTGTTGGGCTTTTCGGCTCTTGGCCGTTTGAAAGCAGATCCGCGTATTTGGTGGCTTTGGAATCATGCATGGGCAAATAAAGTTGCCTTAGAACGCCGAAAAGAAAACATTCCTAAATACCAAGACTTTGAGGATGAAGGAAGCTTAACAATTGTTGAAAAAGTGGGCGAAGATATTGATGACTTAGCTTTAATTGCAAAGCAGGTTTATGACAGCGGTAAGCTCAACAAAATTGGGCTGGATCCGTTAGGGCTCGGTGGTCTTTTAGATGGTCTTCTTGATGTTGGCATCCCACAAGAAAGTATGTTCGCAGTTCCTCAAGGTCATAAGTTGATGGGCTATATCATGACAACCGAGCGTAAGTTAGCAGAGGGCAATCTTTACCATGCAGGACAAGACTTGATGACCTGGTGTGCTGGAAATGCTCGGGTCGTGATGGTCAGCAATGGTATGCGGATTACCAAGCAAGATTCGGGAATTGGGAAAATTGATCCATTAATTGCGACTTTTAACGCCGTGGCATTGATGAGTTTGAACCCTGAACCTACAAATAAAGATTACGAAATACATTTCATATAACCGCCTTAATTGGCGGTTTTTACATTTTGGAGGGGCTATGTCTGCTCTACATAAGTCATTCGGCTCTTTTGAGATTAAAAGCGTCGATGAGGAAGAGCGAACATTTACCGGTACGGCAAGCACACCGAATCAAGATCGATCGAAAGACATCATGGTGCCAAAGGGGGCGAAGTTCAAACTACCTATGCCATTGCTATTTCATCACGATATGCGAAGCCCGATTACCGAATAAAACAGTAGATGTTATCGGCGTAGCAGGAGTAGCGGGTGAGCACCACGTCATTACTCTAGCGAGAGCACCTACTTCGGATTTGATTTTAGAGTACGAGGGTAATATCAGTTGCTCTCAGTACGTCATCACAGATGAAAGTGACTCAAAGCGTGACTTATTCCTGGTCACTGAAAAATCAGCAGACGGGACAATCACGGGTATTAACTATAGCGATCGTTATTACAGTAATGATCAAGATTTTATTTAGGGTGTGAAATCATGACGAAATTTAAAATTGTGACAAATCGAATTTATCGTATTGAGCGTGAAATGGAGTTTAACAGCCATGATGAAGCAGTGGCTTATGCAGAAGAGCTACAACGTGCAGAGTTACCAGATGATGCTGTGCGTAGCGATGATTTGGGTGTGCAAGAAATTTCATAAACTGCATAACTGTCAAATAATAAGTGAATGGCACCTTTGGGTGCTTTTTTATTGCCAAAAATTAGGAGTGGTCTATGAATGACCCATTAAGTATCAAGGGCCTACTATGGCTTTTCAAAATTATTGCAGCAGTGGTTGGGGCAATCTTTGCCCTTACATTAAGTGGTGATATCGACACTGAAGGGCGAATTAAAATCACTTTGGGTGTGATCATGAAGTTCACATTTAGTGTGGCGATTAGTTTATATGGTGGCTCAGCATTTATTGAATATTATGGCTGGCATGTCTATTCGCATATGACGCAGGGTTTTGTGATGCTAATCTTTGCGATTTTTGGAATGTTGTTAATTGGCATCTGGTATCAAGCAATCCAGCTGTTACGTGGTAAAACCATTGGTGAGTTAATTTTTGAAATTCGATCAGCTTTTAAAGCAATGTTTAAGTGAGTAAGTGAAAAATGAAACAAATACTTGATTTTTTAAGAAAGATCAGCGGTGGGACACTTACTCAAAAACAAGTTGATGCTGCTAATCAAGTGATTGCCACAGCTACAGATGCATCAGTGGCTGATATGTTGGGTCTTGCGATCGACCAGATGACCGTTAGTCCTTTTGGCGTGGATCTCATCTGTAGTTTCGAGGGTAAGCGACTTATTGCCTATGACGATGGGGTGGGAGTGTGGACGATTGGTTTCGGTACCACAGTTTATCCGAACGGCATTAAAGTTAAGAAAGGTGATACCTGCACGGAAGCACAGGCTAAGGCATACATGGCGCATGATTTAAAGAAGTTTGAAGCTACTGTAAATAAGGCAGTCACAGTGCAACTTAATCAAAATCAGTTCGATGCCTTAGTTTCACTTACCTATAACATTGGGGCTAGTGCTTTTAGTCAATCTACTTTAGTTAAAAAGCTGAATGCCAATGATATTCGCGGTGCCGCGGATCAGTTCGAAGTATGGGTGAATGCAGGCGGTAAACGTATGCAAGGGCTTGTGAATCGACGTGCAAAAGAAAAGGCTTTGTTTCTATCATGATCAAAGCTTTAATGCTGTGCATCCTGCTTTCAGGCTGCACAGCACATTCGATTTCGACAAATGTTCATGTCACTGTATGTGTGCAGTGTGTGAATTAAGAAAGCCCTCTAAGTGAGGGCTTTCTTATAACAGCCATTATATTAAATGGGATTTATTACTTTCATTAGAGCAGCTGTTTTTTCAAAAAAATTAGGTTTTTCCGCATTGATACGCTGTAAAAGAAATAAAATTGAGTCTTTTATTGCTGGAGTAGTTAAAGAAACTTTATCAATCATGCATTCTCTTGCAGTTTTACTATTTAGTATTCTTATAAGCAAAATAGTAGCCCAGTTAGGTGCTTTCTTTACCATATATGTAAATTCATTAATAATTTCAACTATATATGCATCATTTTTAAATGATTCTATGCTATGAATAATTGAAAATACAGCTTCATCATATTGAGCATTATCTTCGATTAATCGCACAAGTGGGCGAATAACTGAACAATCATTAAAAGCCATAATTTCAGCAAGTTTTGTATCAATTTTTTCGACATTATTAAAATGATTAATTTGAATTTCTTTGGATAAGCTATTGAGTACTTGTTCAAGTCCATGAGCTACCATGATTATAAACTCCTAAATTTTGTTTTTTTAGAGAAAAATTCTCTGTACACGACAAATTTCACAGAACCCTTATCCTATCAGGATTCTGCTTTCTTAAAATTGCCAAAATTTCCTTAAACTCTTCTTT
>NZ_LSOD01000004.1:0-28206 GCF_001592855.1 Acinetobacter sp. BMW17 | reverse complement strand
GAAAAGCGAAATATTAAGAGGGAAAGAAGAGAATGAGCTATCTATAAGGGCCTAAATAGTAAAAAGCCAGCATTTGCTGGCTTTTATGTCTTATCTAAAGAGACAAAAATAGATCAGGAATTACTGACTTATATGCTACAAATTATGGTTTTATACGAGGTATTATGCTTTAGAGCAGTTAAGTTACGCACTAAAATAAGAACTTTACTGAAAATCTACCAAGCATGTGTCTTGTAATTAAATCAACGTATGCCGCGAATGATTTATAGTTTGCTGCACAACGTTGATGAAATCGTTTAATTACACACAGCAAACCTTATTAAAAGAACATGAATCATAAATTTCGCAGCCTACGTATCCAGCTGTCGGCGTGCATGCTTTAATGCTGTTCTTAAACCTTCTTCAAGAGTTGGGTGATAAAATGGTTTTTCCAAAATTTCATCGACGGTCAGCTGTTCTGAAATCATCCATGCCAGTAAATGGGCCAAATGTTCAGTAGACTCTGTGAGTAATTCAGCACCTAGTAGCTTACGGCTACTTTTCTCCACATACACTTCGATAGCTCCATGGTTTTTACCTAAAACTAATGCGCGCCCTTGTTTGACATAAGAGACTTCGCCGATGACAAAATTGATAGGTGCACTTTGTAGTTGCTTAAAGTTTTGTCCAACCATTGCCATTTCTGGGCTACTAAAAACGATGCCTAAGGGTATTAGGGTCTTACATGATTCTATAGTAGGGAAATTTAATGCATTTTTGACCGAGACTTTACCTTCGTGTGCGGCTTCATGCTGTAGTGGAGTATCAGTATGTGCATCGCCAATGATAAAAATCGGGTAGTCAGCGAGTTGTTTGGTTTCAGGATCAACAGGTAAATGTTTTAAGTCTTTGAATGAGGTGTCGATATTTTCGAGTTTAAGGGTATTTAAAAGACTACTTCGTCCTGTGGCAACCAGTAAGTAATCAACGTTGAGTGTTTTAGGCTGACCATTTTCAGTAAACCTAAGTTCAACTTGATTATTTATATACTTAACCTCTGTGGGTAAAACTTCGAACTTGATCTCAAGTTCGGTGCTAATTTCTGTTTGTGCCAACTGCTGCAATTTAGGACTAGTCAGAACGCCGACTTTACGACTACGTGCAAAGACAGTGGTATTGACGCCAAGTCGTTGCATGGCTTGCGCAAGTTCAATTGCGATGACGCCGCTCCCAATCACTGCTAAAGATTTGGGTAAAGCATTGAGTTCAAAGATTTGATCGGAGGTGATGAGCCGATCATCGAGTTCATTCTTCCATGCTGGGTCAAAGCTAGGTGTGGAGCCTACAGCTAAAATAAAGCTTTTGGCTTGGTAGTGTTGCCCATTAACTTCGACCGTTTTTGAATCGACAAAGCGAGCACGGCCCTTAATTTTATGGGACTCAGGCCAGCTCTCTACGGTTTTAAGGGTACTATGAGTAAAGCGATCACGGAGTTTTTGTACGTGTTGCATGACCTGACTGCGGTCTATTTTTGACTCTACTTGCAATCCGACACGATCCGCATGTTGAATATCATGCATGCGATTTGCTGTAGAAATCAGGACTTTTGACGGCATGCAGCCGACACGTGCACAAGTGGTGTCCCATGGCCCATCATTAATGATTAATAGATTTTGTGTGGACTTCACGGCTTGTTGGTAGGCTGCGATACCCGCAGTTCCAGCCCCAATAATAATCAGATCATACATAAGCAAACGTTTATCTAAGCGAGACATACTCTATAGTTAACATATTCAGGGCTGTAGATGATTATATTTTGTAAAAAAACGGCACTAGATGCCGTCTTTACTTTCATTTGACTTATAAGCCAGTACCAACGCTTACCCCAACGGTAGGACGGACATTCATTGAGCTACATGCTGTCATTAAGGTACAGCAGAGTAAAAGCAGCAACAGTTTATTCATGGAGTAATCCTCGTTGTTTTGCCTGATTGAACAGCAGACTAGAGCGAGCACCACTCTTACAGACCATTAAAATAGGCTTGGGCAATTCATTATAATATTTAGCAAATTCGACCACGTCTGTTTCAGAAATTTTACTGCTGGTAACCGGTTGGTAAATTACGCTGACTTTGGACTGTTCCGCAATATTACGCAGTTGATCAACGCGAACGGTATTGCCTTGTTCTTGATCTGGTCGGTTGACAATGACCGACTTAAAACCTTGTTTTATCAACTGTTGAAACTTGTCTTGGGTCATTTCCCCTGAAACGCTGAGCTGCGGGCTGAGTGCTTGACTCAGGTTATTCGTTGCCGCCCACAATGCACTGCTCGTTAAAATCAGAGCAGTGCAGATGACACTTTTAAACAACCGTTTAGTCATCTAACAGGTCCATTTGTTTCGCAAGTTGGTATAAGTTGTTTGAGCGATTGCCTGTACGGCAGAACATTAAAACAGGTTTTGGTAGCTCATTGAAATGATTGGCAAAAGTGCGCACATCCATTTCTGTGATTTGACCTGCAACGACAGGTTGATAGACATAATCTAGGCCTGCAATACGTGCTGCTTCTTCAATTTGGGCGCTGGTCGGTTGTTCTGGACCACCTTCCATATCTGGCCGGTTATTGATCACAGATTTAAACCCTTTTTCAACCACTTGAACCAAATGTTCTGGGCCAATTTGACCTGCAAAGCCTACATTTTCGCTCATGCTGTCACTCCAAAATTAAACTAATCGAGATATGCTTTATGATAGCATTAAGCTGAAAGTTCAGCCTATGCTGTTGAAATATTTATAAGCGATTACAACCATAAAATAACGCAATGGAGCAGGTATGCACGCCTATACCGTTGAACCGCTATATGTCAAAAGTGGCCAAGAGGTCATTGCTGCGGATTTCTATCGTCCGAAAACCGAAAAAAAACCAGCAGTGATTGTGATGGCCCATGGTTTGGCTGGGCTTCGCCAATTCAAACTGATCCAATTTGCACAACGTTTTGCACAAGCGGGTTATGCAGTCGTATTATTTGACTACCGTTATTGGGGCGGGAGTACCGGACGTCCACGAGAGTTGGTCTCGATTAAGAAGCAGCTTGAAGATTGGAGGACCATGATTAACCATCTCAAAGAACGTAAGTCGATCGATAGTCGACGGATCGTGCTGTGGGGGACGGCACTCAGTGGTGGTTATGTGCTCGATATTGCAGCAGAGTTCAAGAATGTACAGGCCGTGATAGCACAAGTACCCTTTGTAGACGGGGCAGCAAGTGCTAAGTTATATCCTTTGCAACAGTTCCCTAAAGCTTTAAAACTATCTAGCCAAGATTATATGGGTGGAAAAATGGGCATGTCCCCGACCACTTTACCTGTGGTTGATCCGCGAGAATTATGTTTTTTGCCAACGCAAGATGCCTATTTGGGGTATCGTTCGATTCTTAATCCTGATTATTATTGGAGTGGTGAGATACCTGCCCGATTATTTTTTAATTTAATTCGTTATCGTCCCATTCAAAATGTTAGACAAATTAATATTCCTGTACTTTTCATTGCTGCCAAGCATGATAGTTTAATTCCGATCGAATCCAGTCGTGAAGCAGCCACCAATATTGCCCCTTTTGTTCAATATCATGAGTGGGAAATGCAGCATTTTGATATTTATCATGCCAGTTGGTTTGAAAAAGCCATTTCGACCCAATTAGAATTCTTACATCAACATATTGGAGTCAACTAAATGATTATCGTCTGTCCTACTTGTTTGGCCAAAAATCGTGTGCCTGAAGAGAAATTGAGTGCTAATCCGAGCTGCGGTCAGTGCCACGCAGCGCTTTTACCTGCAGCACCAATTGAATTGAATGAGCAGAATTTTAGCCAGTTCATTAGCCATAGCGATTTGCCAGTGTTTATTGATTTATGGGCAGAGTGGTGTGGTCCATGTAAAATGATGGCTCCGCACTTTGCTGAAGTGGCCAAGCAAAATCCGCAGGTTATTTTTGCTAAAATTAATACCGAAGAATCTCCGCGATTGAGCAGTGCGTTTAACGTACGCAGCATTCCGACTCTAGTTTTAATGAATAAAACCACGGAAATTGCTAGAATAAGCGGTGCGCTTCGTGCGCCACAATTGCAACAATGGTTAGATCAAGAGTTGCAAGCCCAGTCATAACGAAAATTGGAGTCAACGTGTCAGAGATTCATGTGAAACCAGAAGGAATGTTGTCTCTTCAGACAATTGCAATGCCAGCCGATACCAACTGGAGTGGAGATGTTTTTGGTGGTTGGATTGTGTCACAAATGGATTTGGCGGGTGCAATTCACGCAGAGCGTTTTAGTAAGGGACGCTGTGCAACGATTTCAATTAATCAGATGACGTTCTTAGTCCCAGTGAAAGTTGGCGATGTCATCAGTTGTTATACCAAACTGTTAAAAGTGGGCAATACGTCTATTCAGATGGAAATTGAAGTGTGGGATAGCCATGACAGTTCACGTCCGCCTGTACGTGTGACTGAAGGTGTATTTACCTTTGTTGCAGTTGATGTTAAAGGCAATAAGCGCCAGATCCCAGCGGATGTTAAAGAAAAGTTCCTTGCAAGCCAATCCAACTAAAGCTTGAGTTGGTCTGCAAAAAAAGCCAGTGTAATCACTGGCTTTTTTTATTGCTATTACATACAGTCCGATGGATTAAAACATGGTAT
Organism: Acinetobacter sp. BMW17; assembly: GCF_001592855.1. Taxonomy (NCBI): domain Bacteria; kingdom Pseudomonadati; phylum Pseudomonadota; class Gammaproteobacteria; order Moraxellales; family Moraxellaceae; genus Acinetobacter; species Acinetobacter sp. BMW17. Next base: position 23,534 of record NZ_LSOD01000004.1, on the reverse strand, counting down.
TACGATTAGCGGACTCCGCGGGAATGCTTTGTATCACATCCCAGTGTTCTACAATTTTGCCTTGTTCGACGCGGAAAATATCGACAACGGCCTCACCACGATCTTGTGCATTTTGAGTGGAATGTACATGCAGCACCACCAAATCACCTTCGGCTACGACACGCTTGATGGTGTTTTTTGCATCTGGATGTTCTTTAAAGTACTGGGTGAAGTAGTTTACAAAAGGCGCTTTGCCGTCTGCAACATAGGGATTATGTTGAATGTATTGTGTACCAATATAGCGGTCAGAATAGGTTTGAACCTGATGTTTGCTAAAAACCCCTTCATAAAAGTCCACTACAATTTTTCTATTTTGTACGGTCAGGGCAGAGGTTGAAGGGTGATTCGGCGTTGTTGAAACCGATGTATTGGCGGGATTGTGCTGTTGGCAGGCCATCAGCCCTAAAGAAAATAAGGCAGTCGTTAAAATTAGTCTTTTTTTCATCAAGTCAGCTCAAATATTCATGTGATGTCCCATGATTTTGAGCTGAGTCGAAGTAAAGATATAGTAAGTTTTAGTCGCAGCTTTAGCGTAATGTTGTAAATTTTATACTTACAAAACAGTAAGTTATATTTACATTTTTACTTTTTCAATGATGCTTTGTCGAGCCATGCCCATAACATTTCACATTGAACAGGTGCTTCACCAGACTCATCCATCACTGTCACAGAAACTAAAGTTTCACCCTTGGCGGTGGTTTGCATCAGCTGCTGTTGTTCTGGTGTTAAGGTGGCTGTCGCTGTCATGGCACCTTTACTCGGACGTTTAAAGTCAACGTGCATGCTTTTAATCAGAACGATGCAATGATCAGGTACATTCATCCCTGTTACAAAACCTGTTGCCGTTTCAGCAATTAAGGCCATGGCACAGGCATGCAGTTGACCAATATGGTTTTGCATGGCACGGTGATTTTCGATTTTGACCACGACTTCACTGTGACTGACTTGCAAATAACGAATATTGGCACTACCGACCATGGGAACTATGCGACCAAAAGCTTGACTCCATAATCGCGTACGCAATGCTTTCGGCAAGCGTGACGTGGTTTTTACAAGTTTTGATAAGCGATTGGCCTTTGGCATAGTTACCTCAAATGATCAAACAAGAGTATTAGTCTTTAAAGTTATTGAACTGTAAAGGCAGACCAAATTGTTGTTCTTTTAAAAATGTCATTACTTGCTGTAATGTATCGCGCTTTTTATCAGTCACACGAATTTTGTCGCCTTGAATTGAAGATTGCACTTTAATGCCGCTTTCTTTAATGGCCTTGTTAATTTTTTTTGCGGTATCTGAGTCAAGTCCGTCTTTTAATTTCACCACTTGAAGTACATTTTTACCTGAAGCAGTCATTTTTTGTGGATCAAGCGCTTGAATATCGACTTTACGCTTAAAGAAATGGTTCTCTAACATGGTGTACACTTGTTCACACTGGAAATCACTTTCAGTTGAAATTTTGATTTCTTTGTTTTTTTCATTGAGTTCAATCGAAACATCCTGACCACGGAAGTCGAAACGGGTTGCGATTTCCTTTTGGGTGTTCTGAACGGCATGATTTACTTCAAAAATTTCTAATTCTGAAACAATATCAAAAGATGGCATGGATTAAACCTTTACAAATGGAAAGAATATCTGAGATGCTAGGGATGTTTTCTTCATTTGCCAAGTGTTGTTTACATCAAAGGAGTGCGCAATGATCCGTAAACAAGAAATTACAACATTTGAGTTCCCAGAGGATGCGATCATCTGGGATGTACGCGATTCAAGTGCTTATGCTGAAGCACACGTGAAAGGGGCGATTAATCAGCCAATTACAGAACTTTCAGCACAAAGCCTTACTCAAGTGTCGACGGATCAACCGATTTACATTTTATGTGGTGGCGGTAGTAAAGCGCCACGTGCTGCAGAGTTACTCGAAGGTTTTGACAGTGCGCGTGAGTATGTGATTTTAATGGGTGGTACCCGTGCTGCTCGTGATGCTGGTTTAGCCTTAGAACAAAGTAATTAAGCAGAAGCAAAAAAAGCGCCGTAAGGCGCTTTTTTAATGTCTTGGAAATGTGATTTTTTCTCTATAACGTCATACGCTGCACTTGAGTCATAAGCAGAACTAAGACTGCGCTTTAAAATAAGGCTTTTTGGCTTTGAGCTTTTTATGGAATCGGGTCGGACTGAGCTTTTGTAACAGTGACTCAGGAACGGGACAGGCCTCTTTCAGTATCTGCGCCGCTAAAATTTCACTACATAAAGGCGCAAACAAAAAGCCTTTAGAGCCCAAGCCCGCAAAGCTATAAATTTTAGTCTGTTCAGACATTTTTCCAAGGACTGGAAAATAGTCCAGACTTTGCGCGCGAACAGATGCACGGCCTTGCCAAGTCGTCACATCAGGAAGCGATTGTGCATAATGTGGAAAGACGCTGTGGATAAGCTCGTAGTTATGCACATGGTCTTCAAGCAAAACATCGCTGTCATCTCGATTGGGATAGAAAGATGCACCTAAAATGAACTGTTGAGCATCAAGCTGCATACAGTAGCCGCCATAGCTATAGGCTTGATCGAGGGCCAAAGGTTGTGCGGTGTTCTCCACCCAACTGACTTGTCCGCGAATGGGCTTCAGCACAGGATATTGCTCAAAGAAAGCAGCCGTCTGGCGTGCACAACACACAATCACATGATCAAACTGACCTAGAGATTGGGCTTGTGCATTGAAAAGTTCATTGTGCTCTGGATGGATTTGAGTAATGTTGGCTTGTACGAACTGAATCAGCGGATGCGCTAAGATTTGATCTTTGAGTTGATGTGGTGATACAGCGCCGGCCTCAGTTAGATTCAGACTTGGATATTCAGTGATTAACGCAGAATCAGCAGCGGTTTCGGCTATCAAAAGATCCGCAGGGTATTGTTGTTCGAGATCGAGTAAGTCTTCGGCTTTTTTCAGCGCCAGTTGATGTACTTGAATGGGGCGAAAAGCCTGAAACTTGGGATAGTGCTGTAAAGCATGTTGCCAAGCCAAGGTCATTAAATGTTCATGACTTTGTTCAATCGGACAAAGTTTGGGATTAAGTAAGGCCAGCGGATTGCCTGAACCTCCTGCAAGTGGCTCAGATTGGTCGTAGAGCGTGACTTGGTGCCCGCGCTCAGCAAAGGCCCATGCACTAGTTAAACCTGCAATCCCTGCGCCAATGATAGCAATTTGACGTTGTTTAAAAGCGTGTAGCACTTGATCAGGTTGATTTTGATTTAATACTGATTGGGTATCTACAGTGTCTGATGTGTTTTCAGGCTCAGCAGGTAACCAAATGGCTTTCAGCATTTCGCGTTTATGCTTATAGCCGCGCGGACGTGAAATAGAAATACCATGCTGCGTTAAACCACGTTTGAGCACGCCTGCGACACTAAATGAAGAAAATGTCGTTCCAATACCAGATAGGCGAACGATGTGATTCAGTACTTGCTCTTCCCATATGTCTGGGTTACAGGCAGGCGCAAAACCATCGAGGAACCATGCGTTAACGCTACTGGTTTTTGCCATACTGGGGAAAACATCGTGAGCATCGCCTAACCAAAGGTCAAGGCTGAAACGTTCCTCAGGGAAGCTCAGGCGATGACAACCTGCAATCGGGTGCGGGTACTGTGCGATCAGTTGATCAGCGATCGGTTTGAGTTCAGGCCAGACATTGAGTGCACGTATAAGATCCGTTTTAGATAGCGGAAATTTTTCAACTGAAATGGCATGGAGGTGGCTGTGGTTATTTGGGCGAACCTGTTGCCAAAGTTGCCAAAGCGCCAAGATGTTGAGCCCTGTGCCAAAGCCTGTTTCACCCACACTAAAATATTCAAAGGGCTGAAGATTTGACAGGCGCTCAGATAAATCGTTGCCATTTAAAAACACATGGCGTGTTTCAAGTAGACCATTGTCTTTGGAAAAATAGACATCGCCAAATTGTTTTGAAACTGGCACATCTATGCCATCAATCTGTTGCCACTCTAAATCGGCAGTTTGAATTGCACGCGACACAACCACAGCACCCTATTGTTTTCAATAGGGCTTAGCTTACCACTGACGACGGCGTTTGGTATAAACGTAACTGGCAATTAAGAAACCCAGTAATACACCAACAGCGATGGTTGCTGCGCCGTAGAGGAACATTTGCGCACTGCGTTCGCTTTGTAAGACTTGTACTTGTACACCGAGGCTATCATTTTTGAGTTGTAGCTCTTGGTTTTGCGCCAAAGCATCAAGGTTGGCTTTTTCCAATTGTGCAAGACGTGAAGCTTGGTCTTTGACCAGTGCTTTGACTTTGGCATCTTGCAACACTTTGTTCTTAGCAAGTTGTTCAGCGGTGAGTGGTTTGGCTTCTTGTGGTTGACCTGTTGGGCTAACTGTGGCCACCGCTGGAATAATTTTCGGCTGAGTTGTACTGCCTTGCACTTGAACAGGTACGGCAGTCGTTGCTGGTACAGCAGGGGCTACACTCGGGGCAGGAGCGGTTTCAACGGCCCACGCTATAGAAGAAAGAAGAGATAAGCCCAATAAGCTTGTGACAACAACGCGCATGACCTTATCCTTGAGGGAATGCTTTATTAAATGGTTTAACATCAATCTGACGATAAACCCCTGCTTTTAAGAATGGCTCTTCCTGTAACCATGCATCGAGTGCTTCACGTGAGTCAAAGTCAACAATGATTGTACTGCCATAAAAGCCTGCTTGCGGATTGCTTGGGTCTTTCGGCATCGCTCCTGCAACAATTAAACGACCTTCATCATTGAGCTTTTGTAAACGAACAAGATGTTCTGGACGTGTAGCAAGACGTTTTTCGACTGTACCTTCTTGATCGGTACATGTGACGACGAATAGCGGCATAAGAGTTCTCGATGTATGTTCTGGCTAAATTACTCTTCAGAAGATTTAAAGTATTTACGCAATACAATAAACTGAATAATGATAAAGGAAAACATCACGATCATGTCACCAAAAGCCGTGAATTCTCCCCAATATTTTCCGTCCATAAATAAAAATGCGAAAAATACGTGTAAAAAAGACATGAGGGCAAACATAGCAGCCCATGCAAAGTTTAAGTTTTTCCAACCTGCGTCGGTTAAATTGAAGATTGGGCCGAACAAACGTTTGATCAGCGGTTTACGTTCTTTGCCAAAATAAGGAGAAAGTAAGAAAGCACCTGAGAAAATAATGTTCAGCAAGGCCGCTTTAAGTTTGATGTAAAAGTCATCCGACAGCATTAAGGTGACACCGCCGAAAATAACCGTCATAAACAACACAATCCACTGTTGTTTGTCTAAACGGAACTTTTGCATGAAGAACAGTGCACCGTAAACCACCAGCATCGAAATGATCAAACCTGTGGTCGCGACAAGAATATTATTATTATCGACACCCCCAGCAGAACCAATCAATTGAAGTAATGGGTGATCAGTATTTTTCGGATCTACAGTTTTATATAAATAAAAGAAAATGATCAGCGGCACAAAGTCTAAAAGTGCTTTCATGTTAGAGTATCTAAATCTGTTCAAATAAATAGCTAGTATAAGTGATGGAAGGCGTAGATTTACATACTCACAGCAATATTTCTGATGGCACTTTCACACCGAAGCAATTGGTTGATGCTGCCGCGGAAAAAGGTATTCATACCTTGGCTTTGACAGACCATGACACCATGGATGGCGTTGCTTTAGCAGAGTTAGCTGCAAAGTCGCATGCGATGCGTATTATTTCAGGTGTAGAAATTTCCAGTCAGTGGTCGAGACCCTCGACTAAGAAAAATTACGGTGTGCATGTGGTTGCATTGAATATGCAAGACTTAGAACCACTGCAAAGATGTCTTGAACAGCAAAAACAAATCCGTGCGCGACGTGCTAAGCAAATCTGTGATTTGTTGATTCCACTGATTGGTGAAGATATTTATCTCGATGTTTTGGCGAAAGTTGAACAGATGCCTGACCGTGTGACTCGAACCCATATTGCTAAGACCTTGGTTGAAAAAAAATATGTGAGTCGTGTGCAACAAGCGTTTGATAAATATATTAAGGAAGGTAAGAAAGCCTACGTGAAATTTGATGGGCTGGGTTTAGAAGAGACCATTCAAGTGATTCATGCCAGTGGTGGTTTTGCCGTATTGGCGCATCCGACACGTTATGACTTATCTGCTACTAACATTCGTTATCTGATTGAAATATTTGCGCAGTTTGGTGGGGATGCGGTTGAATTGCCGCCCAATGTCGAACCGACATCTACCCGTCAAATGGTGGACCGGATGATTGCCGAGCATGGTTTAAAAGTATCGGTCGGGAGTGACTTTCATGGCGACAATATGCCGTGGATTAAGTTGGGCAATATTCCCAGAGTCAAAGACGGACAAGTGGGGATTTGGGAAAGTTTTATCTAAGGAGTACAGGTCATTCCCACCTTCTCCATGAGCTATGTAGCCTAAGAGAAGGTAAGCATGAGCTCGATTAGAGTAAGTTATTGTCTTGTGCTTGAATGGGGGGTGGAGTCGGTTTACCTAAAGTCCCAAGCAGTTCAATTTCGATGGTACGTACCATCGAGTCCAGCGGCAAGTCATTACTTTGCGTTCCGAAAGGTTCTTCAATTTCCGAACTCAAAGCATCGAGTCCTAAGAAAGTATAGGCCAACACACCAACCAATAGTGGGGTGAAAATACCCAAAGTTGAACCCAAGCTAAACGGTAAAATGAGGCAGAAAAAATACACCGTACGATTGAGTAATACCGAGTAGGCAAAAGGTAGCGGCGTTGTCGCAATACGGTCACAACCGGTTTGCACCACACTCAAGTCAGCAACGTGCTGATTTAGCTGCGCATAGACAATGTCACTAATTTCACCTTCTTTTAATGCCTGCATCAACTCCCACTGAATCAGACTGAGCGTATACTGTGGGGCATTGGCTTGTTGATATAGCTGAGTCAGCGCATTTTGACTTAAGCCACTGGTTTGCACCAGTTCCGTTGGATTGGCCGTTTGATGGCGTAAACGGTCGCGTAAGACATTGGCAAAGACAATCACATGTTGAATTACACGTTCACGACGACCTTGGGTCAAGATACGACAGTCACGGTCAAAGTGACGTGAGTTGGCAATTAAAATGCCCCATAACTTCCGTGCTTCCCACCAACGGTCATAGCAGGCACTATTTTTAAAGCCGAGGAAAATGGAAAGCACGACCCCAATGAGGGTGAAGCCGACCAAAGGCAGTTCAGGGAAGTGGAAATAGCCGACATAGGACAAAATGCCAATAATGGCAGAGACCAACATGACCACGCCCAAAGGCGGTAAAACTTTGGGAAGAATGGTGCCACGCCATGAAAAAAGCACTTTAAAAATACTGGGCTGATCACGCACAATCATGTGATTAGAATTCTTTTAAAATTTTGCTTGATCTTCATATTTGTCGTCGTATTTGTCAATCATTTGTCTGCATATTTAAACGGATTGGATCAGGCTGTGTTCAGCAAAAGAAAAAGCACCTTCGGGCGATAAAATGAAATGATCAATCAGTTGAATATCCACGAGCTGACTGGCTTGAAGAATGCGCTCGGTCAGTTCGATGTCCGCCGTGGAGGGGTGAGCTTTTCCAAGCGGATGATTATGTGCAATCACGATAAAGGTAGCGTGTTGAGCTATACAGTAACGTAGCAATTGATTGATCGATATTTCACAGGAATTCACTGCCCCAAAAAACAATTTTTTAAAGTTTATTTTTCTTAAATGTGCATCCAAGCAGAGCACCGCAAAGACTTCTTGGTTTTCGCCTGAAAACTCATACTGTAAAAATTTGAGCAGTTGAGCTGAATGATTGAGTTCCAACTTGTGTTGCTTGAGCTGCTGGCTACTGTAGCGTCGCCCCAATTCTTTGACGGCCATTAATTGTGAATACTTGGTCGGGCCAATGCCGTGAAATTGGCTGAGCTCGGGCAGTTCAGCATCAAAAACCGCATTCAGACTACCAAAATGTTGCAACAAAAGACGTGCCAATTCGACCGCAGAATGTTGCGTTGAACCCGAACGGATGAAAATAGCCAGCAGTTCTGCATCGGAGAGGCTGGTTGGTCCTTGTTGTAATAAGCGTTCACGTGGCCGCTCTTGTTCGGGCCATTTTTTTATGGATAAGTGCATTATTTAATACTTTTTTATTCTTAATCTGAGAAACAGGGCCCAATCGATGATTGGGTACGAGACTATTTAATGCTATTGTGAGCGCCACTGCAACAGAAAGGTAGCCTGTTCGTGAGCTTTGATCTCAGTGTAATTCCAAATAAAAATATCCTTTTAGCTGTTACGGGCGGTATTGCTGCCTATAAAAGTGCCATTTTGGTTCGCCGTTTAAAAGATGCGGGTTTTCAAGTCCGTGTGGTGATGACCGAAGGTGCGCAGGCTTTTATTACGCCGCTAACTTTTCAAGCTTTGTCGGGCAACCCCGTCCATACAGAACTTCTCGACCCTGAAGCTGAAGCGGGCATGGGGCATATTGAGCTGGCACGTTGGGCAGACTTGCTCTTGGTTGCGCCTGCCAGTTGCAACACCATTGCAAAGTTTGCTGCGGGTTTAGCCGATGACTTGCTTTCTACTTTATATTTAGCCACCAAAGCCCCTGTATGGGTCGCACCAGCCATGAACCAACAAATGTGGGCAGCAAAAGCGACGCAGCGTAATTTAGCGACTTTGGTGGAGGATGGCGTGCATGTGATCATGCCAGATGCAGGTGCACAAGCTTGTGGTGATGTCGGGTTAGGCCGTATGCCTGAGCCTGAGGATTTGGCACATCAGGTGACAGAATACTTCCATAAAGCGCAGCGTGCCATGGCTGAAAAATTTGGGATGTTGGCGGGTAAAAAAGTCACCATTACTGCTGGGCCAACGCGTGAAGCAATTGATCCTGTGCGTTATATTTCCAACCACAGTACCGGAAAAATGGGCTTTGCTATTGCTGCTGCCTGTTATGCGGCAGGAGCCAAAGTGACTTTAATTGCAGGTCCCGTCAGCTTAGACACACCGAACGGTGTACGCCGAATCAATGTTTCATCTGCCATGAAAATGCTGGATACCAGCATGCAAATGTTAGATGAAGGCTGTGATGTGTTTATCGCTACGGCTGCTGTTGCGGACTATCGTGTTGCAGAAGTCGCAGAGCATAAGATTAAGAAAGCAGGGGACGAGCTCAATGTTTCTTTAATCAAAAACCCTGATATTGTGGCGACCATTGCACAGCAAGATAAACGCCCATTCATGGTGGGTTTTGCAGCAGAAACACGCAATGTCGAGGAATATGCCGCAGGTAAATTGGTGGCGAAAAAGCTCGATATGATTGCCTGTAATGATGTGTCACGTCCTGATATTGGTTTTGCTTCTGATGAAAATGCGATGACGGTCTTTTTTGCAGAAAGCTATAAAATGGAAAAGCGCGATTTGGAAAAAGCGTCGAAACAAGAAATTGCTTTACAGTTGGTTGAAGCGATTCACGATGCTTTACATCGAGAACCTGAAAGTGATGATGATTTTTAATTTACATCGGTCTTCATTTTTGCGATATTCAATGCAGCCTTAGGCTGCATTTTTTTGCAAACTCATAGGAATAAGAATGAAAACATTATTAAAGGTTGTGCTGTTGAGCAGTGGTTTATGTTTGGCAGGACTTGCACAAGCGTCGGAAGTGCTAGAAGGTGCGATGAAATCTTTGGCGAAGAACTCAAAAGCTTTTGCTCAAGCCAAGACTGCCACAGAGGCGAATACCGCATTAGCTGAAATGCAAAAAGCCGCGGCAACTGCCAAACAAAACAAGCCTGACAGTTTGGTGAAACAACCAAAAGACGGTGTTAAAGTGAAACAATATGAACAAAAGTTTGATGCATTAACTCAAGAAATTGAACATGCTCAACATTTGGTACATGCTGGGAAACTTGCGGAAGCCAAACAAAGTTCAGCCAAGTTTGAGGCCATTAAGCAGCAAGGCCATAAAGCGTTTAAATAATTCAGTACAATAAAAAAGACCGCAAAAGCGGTCTTTTTTATGTTTGAAAGGCTTAAAGTTTTAAGCTTGACCTTCAACAGCGGCTGCTTGAGCACGCTGCATATTTGCTTCGAACTCAGCATCAAAGTTAATTGGTGTAAGTAACAATTGTGGGAAACTGCCTTTAGTCACCATATCATTCACCGCTTCACGAAGGAACGGGAACAAGATGTTCGGGCAATATGCACCTAAGATGTACGGAAGACGTTCTTCTTCAACACCATCTACAAGGAAAATACCTGCTTGAGTAACATCGACAATAAACGCCGTGTCGCCTGCATTGTTTGCTTGTACAACCACTTTAAGTGAAACTTCGTAGTGAGTTGGATCAACTTTTTCAGCAGAAGATGACAAGTTAATGTTTAACTCTGGTTGCCATTCTTTGGTAAAAACTTGCGCCCCAGGGACTTCAAAAGAAATATCTTTTGTGTAAATACGTTCTAAAGCAAGTTGTGGTTGAGCTTCACTCATTTTCTAATCCTTAATATGCTGAGCTAATTATGCCAATAGTTGGTCGAGTTTGCCTTCACGCTCTAAAGCATAAAGCTGATCAAAACCACCAATAAATTGGTCATCAATAAAAATTTGTGGAACCGTACGGTGATTGGTGCGTTGCATCAATTCAATGCGGACTTCTGGCGCTTCTTTAGATAAATTAATTTCTTTATATTCAACGCCTTTACGCTCAAGGAGCTGCTTTGCGCGAACGCAATATGGACATACAGTCGTTGAGTAAATAGTGACTTGAGCCATGAGTTTCTCCTTGTGCGAATTATTTAGCTTTAACCAGTGGTAAGCCTTGAGCCTTCCAGTTGCTAATCCCGCCATCTAAACGATAGCTGTCAGTATGTGCAACTTGTTGTAAAGCAGTACCTGCCACTTGGCCTAAGTTACAGATGAACACGAGTGGACGATCTGCAGCTTTTAACTCTTCAGCATGTTTTGTAATTTGGCTGTAGGGAATGTTGCGACTTCCACTGATATGACCTTCACGGAAATCTTTGGCATCACGTAAGTCAATCAACATGGCATTTTTAGCTTTCACTAAAATACCTAAAGATTGTGGTGAAATTTTGCGACCATTGCGTTGTCCTTCAAGTACAAAAAACAAAACAACCAATACCGCAAGTGTTCCAAATAAGAAGGGGTGATTCCCCATAAACTCGAACCAACGTTCCACAAGTCACCTAAATTACAATTCAAAAATTGCTAGAGAGTATAGCTCATAAAATATGGTGATCAAAATCACCGCTTCAAGGGCTAAGGTTGAATAAAAATTAATTTTTTTGCTGAGCTTCAGCAATTTCATCAATCAGACGTAAATAGCTGTCTAAACGGCGCGTTAAAATTTCACCATTTGCCGCAGCTAAGCGTAAAGCGCATTGTTTTTCATGTTTATGGGTGCAGTTACGGAACTGACAGTAGCCCAGCAAGTTTTCAATTTCAGGAAAACCGCGTTGCACTTTGTCCGCATCTAAGTGCCATAAACCAAACTCACGAATTCCTGGTGAGTCAATCAGCGAGGCGCCTTCGCCAAAACCAATCAAACGGGTAGAGGTCGTGGTGTGCTGACCTAAGGCTGAGTTTTCAGAAATCACATTGGTTTTTTGTGCAGCGTCAGGCACGATGGCATTAATCAGGGTGCTTTTACCTACCCCAGACTGGCCAACAAAAGCCACAGTTTCATTTTTTAAACGCTGAGTCAGTGCGGTTAAGTCACCATCGGCTTGTGTTTGCATCACTTCATAGCCTAAGGCTTGATATTCCGCAATCAACGCTAAAATCGGGTCATTGTCTTTGAGCAAATCGGTTTTATTCAGCACCAAAAGTGCTGGAATGTTGGCATCGGCGCAGGCCACCAAATAACGGTCAATCAGACCTGGTGCAGGCTCAGGCAGTGGCGCAAACACAATCACAATCAGGCTGATATTGGCCGCGACAGGTTTCACTTTATGGTAACGGTCTGGACGAGTCAGTAGCGACTGACGTGGCTGTATGGCATTGATGATCCCGAGCCCCGTATTTGGGTCGGCTTGCCATTTGACACGATCACCTGTGACCAGTAGTTCGAGGTTGGTGCGTGTGTGACAGCGCCAAATGCTGCCCAGTTCAATCGGTTTCCAAAACGGTTCAGGTTCACCTGCTTGTACTGTCGGTTTGATGGGATGTGGATCTGGAGTCGTAAGGGCTTGCACTTCAAGCTGACGGCCGTAGTGTTGTACCACCAAGCCTTCTAAATCATTTGAAGTGTCGATATCTTCTTGACGTGTTTGCTGTTGTTTCTGAATGCGACGTTGTTGCTGTTCAGTTAAACGACGTTTACGAATTAAAGCCATTCATATCCTAAAAAACCATGAATTCAAGATGGCAAAAATAGCACGAAGCAGGGTATCAGTTACAGCATCGAAGCAATTAATTTGCTACTATCATCGTTTTTAAGCCGAATAAGATTGCACATTTATGAGCAGCACCGCTGATACGCGTTTGATTTGGATTGACCTTGAAATGACAGGTCTCGATACTGATAATGACCAAATTATTGAAGTTGCTACAATTGTGACGGATGATAACTTAAATATTTTAGCTGAAGGGCCTGTGCTTGCTGTACATCAGCCAGACCGTGTGCTAAATGCAATGGATGAGTGGAACACTCGCCAACATGGTCAATCAGGCTTAATTGAACGTGTACGTCGCAGTAAATTGACTGCGCAAGATGCTGAGCAGCAAACTTTAGAATTTCTAAAGAAATGGGTCAATCCAAAAAGCTCACCAATGTGTGGCAATTCAATCTGCCAAGACCGCCGTTTTTTACACCGTTTAATGCCTGAAATGGAACAGTATTTCCACTACCGTAATTTAGACGTGTCTTCGGTAAAAGAGTTGGCTAAACGCTGGCGTCCAGAAATTATGAGTGGCTTGAAAAAGAATGCTTCACATTTAGCGATGGATGACATTCGTGATTCGATTGCGGAACTGAAGTATTATCGTGAATACTTTTTTATTATGAATAAATAAGTAGTAAAGAAAGAGGCGCTAGCCTCTTTTTTATTGAAATCGAATAGAATAGAGCTGAGGGTGTTTGTGTGGAAAAAAGAAACACTTTTTTGCTATACAAGTTTAAAACAAGCTTTATGATAAAGTAAATTAATTAAATTATAACAAAGAGTTGAGTTATGCAAAGTAATAACCCTATTTTGAACCGCGTGGAAACACATGCGGACTATAGTCAACCAATGACTGTTCAAGGTGCTATTCAGAAGTCTGTATTACTTACAGTGATTGCAGCTGTGGTCGGTATGGCACTGTTTTTATACTGTTTCATGACCTTAAATATTTCACTGGCTTATGCTGCAACCTTAGTCGGTGCGATTGGTGGTCTAATTTTAGGCCTGATTGCAACTTTTAAACCAAATACCGCACGTACCCTTGCCATTCCGTATGCCTTGTTTGAAGGTGCTTTTTTAGGTGGGGTATCGGTCATTTTCCAATTGAAATATCCGGGTGTACCTTTACAAGCGTTGTTGGCAACTTTTGTCACCACTTTAGTGATGTTTGGCCTGTATCGTTTTCAAATTATTCGTGCCACTGAAAAATTCAAATCGGTAGTGATGTCAGCATCGATTGCCATCGCGATTGTGTTTGTGGTGCAGATGGTTATGCGTTTGGCTTTTGGTTCAAGCATTCCATTTTTATTTGAAAACAACTTATTAGGTCTAGGTTTTGCCGCTTTTGTTGCAGTGATTGCATCACTGAACTTAATTCTAGATTTTGATTTGATTGAAAGTGCTGCGGCACAACACGCTCCGAAAGCGATGGAGTGGCTGTGTGGTATTGCGCTACTAGCAACTTTGGTGTGGATGTACTATTCATTCCTACGTCTACTCAGTATGCTGCGTGGCGACGACTAATCTCCTTAGTTTTAACAAATACGCCCCTTCATTGGGGCGTATTTGTTATTGAATGTTGATGAATTGAAAAAAGGCGCATTATGCAATTTCGGTTTCAACTTAAACTTGGCATTATGCAGATAAATTATTTTGAGTGAGAGTCACATGGCACAAGGACTATTGGCTGGAAAGCGTTTTTTAGTAGCGGGTATTGCAAGTAAATTATCAATCGCATTTGGTATTGCTCAAGCACTTCACCGTGAAGGTGCGGAACTTGCGTTTACCTATCCAAATGAAAAACTGAAAAAACGTGTAGATGAATTTGCAGCACAATTTGGCTCAACGATTGTTCTACCATGTGATGTGGCTGTCGATGCTGAAATTGAACAAACTTTTGTTGAATTGGCAAAACACTGGGATGGTTTAGACGGTGTGGTGCATTCGATTGGTTTTGCGCCTGCGCATACCTTGGATGGTGACTTTACCGATGTAACGGATCGTGATGGTTTTAAAGTGGCACATGACATCAGTGCATATAGCTTTATCGCTATGGCGCGTGCTGCGAAGCCATTACTTTTAGTTCGTCAAGGTTGTTTATTGACCTTGACTTACCAAGGTTCTGAACGTGTGATGCCAAACTACAACGTGATGGGTATGGCGAAGGCGTCGCTAGAAGCGGGCGTACGTTATTTGGCGTCAAGCTTGGGTGCAGAAGGGATCCGTGTGAATGCGATTTCAGCAGGCCCAATCCGTACTTTGGCGGCATCAGGTATTAAGTCGTTCCGTAAAATGTTAGACGTCAACGAAAAAATTTCACCACTTAAACGTAATGTGACCATTGAAGATGTGGGTAATGCCGCATTATTCCTGTGCTCACCTTGGGCAAATGGTATTACCGGTGAAATCATGTATGTCGATGCAGGTTTCAACACTGTGGGTATGAGCCCAGACCTGATGCTCGATGAATAATTTAGATTGATTCAAATTATTTGATAAAGCCGCTTTTATAGCGGCTTTGTTTTTTTATAATAGAGCCAGATTCTAAAGAATATAATGCATTATTAACTGCTAAGGTAGTCCAACTTTATCTTTCAATTGATTGTAAGCAAGGGCATAGTTTTTAGCTTTTACGCTGTTGTCTACTCGAAACGTTTTCGAACCATGCTTCCTCTTTTTCAAAATTATCTGCCCAGCAAATTCCATAAGGAAGTAGTCATTTCCTTTCCAATCACTAAGAGTATATCCTTCCTTATCTGCAATCCAATCAGGGAGTCCAGCTCTAACCTTTGCAAGCTCTGCAAGAAACTCACTGACATTAGAATACCTGTTATGTTTATCTTGAACAGCTTTCTTTAATACCTTGACAACTTTTTTGGGAACATAAAACGGAATACTTCGCCAGTCGAGTAGTTTCCCCATATTTATTCTTTTTTCAATACAAGAGTCGATGTATTTGGATATCTCATAATCACCTCCTGTTTCTTTGATTCTTTCAAGCTTCTTTAATTCTATTTTATTTAGCTGTTCTAAAAGGTTATTACTTAGTTTCCCCCCAAAAAGGAGGTAGCCAATAATTCCTGCTTGATACACATCCGAAGAGAAGTCAAAAAAAGCATTATCACCAAATGCTTCTGGTGGTCTATAGAGAATACTATGCTTTGATGCAGGAGCTTTACCAGTGGCATCATCGATACGGCGAACAGAACCAAAATCGGCAATAACGAGCTTGTCATCGTGGACCAAAAGATTCTCAGGTTTTAAATCCCTGTGTACTAGTTTTTTTTCTTGGCAGTGCATTGCAGTCAAGCCAGAAAGCAGTTGACAAAGTAACTTATAGCTAAGGTCAAGTGAGAGATGGTAGCGTTCTTGGAAGCTGAATAGATCCCCGTCATTTGCCGCTTGCATCATATAAAATGAGCAGTCTTCCTCAACTTTACGAGCATCAAATACTTTTAATATATTTTCATGATTTAAGGTGGCAATTATTGCTGGCTCTTGATCCACATCATTATTATCATGAAAGTATATTTTAATAGCCACATCTTTTCTTAGTACATCGTGACGACCAATCATTACATATCCGTTGGCGCCCGAGTCATTGAATTCCTTCAGTTGAAACTCGCTGAATTGCTGTAATGCTTTTTGCGCTTCTCTAGGTAGAGACTCAATATCAATAGACATTTCTTAATTTAATCCTTCGAAGCCAAAATCATAAGCTTTTCCTAAGTCCACAGTTTCTGGCTTATGTAATTTTTTTTCGCCTTCCCTCTTGTCTGTAGCTCTTACAGTAGCAGAGTGGACAAATTCAATTGGCGCAGGAGAAATTGCTAGAAGTACACCTTCGATCAGGAAAGTTCCCGCTCCACCAGCTCCTTGCCCATTGGTAGCACGTCGATTTAAAATGACTTTATCAATGCTGTTATCTATACAGTAGGCTTTGAATGCCTGAGAAAAAACATCTACATTATCTTGTGTGGGGTTCTTGGGTAAGGATAGTTTATTTATTTTTGGTGCGATCAATTTGTGAGAATCCTTGCTACCTGTAATAGTAACTATCCTTGCTTCATTCGCCTTTAAAAAAATTCCTGAAATTACCATACCTTCTCCAATGTTTAAATTATTCCTAAAAATAGTTATATACTATAACTATCGAATATTAAAATAAAAATGAATTATAACTGATTGATTTTTATTTTTTATTTTTAGAAAATCGACCAATATTTAAGAAAGTTATATTTACGTCAAGCTACAAACGGCGTGAAATACTATTTCATGATATTTTCGTTGTAATACTTAATTTAGTTGTTAGTCATATCATTAATTCGCCCACATAAGTTTATTTTAATAACAAATAATTGTCTTAAGACGTTGTGTTGGATTAATAGGATAGAATCAAAAATTATCGGCCCATTAAAAATGAGCCAAAAACTTTAGAAGAACAAAACAATAGCGCTAGGACTATTGTTTTGGTAATTCTTTTATAGGGCTACCACCGAGTGCTTGCATCAACGTCACATAGGCGTTGTATTGGCTTTGTTTGGTATTGACCAACGTTAAGCGCGCAGTGCGTGTGGTTTCCTGTTGATCCAACAAGGTTTTTAAAGCCACGGCACCATAGCGATAACGTACTTGGGTCAACCGTTCCACTTTTTCAGCCAGTTCTAAATTCCGCTGTTGTAATTGCACTTGTTGACTCAACTCCGTTCGCGCAGACAGGGCATTTTCCACATCGGCAAAGGCTTGATACAAGGTCTGACGATATTGGACGATGGCTTTTTCATAGTCCAATTGACTAATCGCAAGGTCGCGTTTCATGTCGTTATATTGCAAGAACGGCAGACTTAAACTTGCGCCTAAGGTTAGGGCTGGGTTCTTGAGCAGTTGGGTGAGTGAGGTACTGCTTGAACCAAGATTCCCAGTCAAACTGATCGAAGGATAATAGCTCGCCGTGGTGGCATCTTTGGTCGCTAAACTCTCTCGTAAACGTAGCTCAGCCGCTTTTAAGTCTGGACGGCGCGACAAAATGCCGGCAGGTAAACCCGCAGCAATACTAGGCAAAGCTAAGCGTGGTAAACGCTGAGGTTCATCAATACTCAACTGCTGTACAGGCATATGCAGTAACACGGCAATTGCGGTACGGGTCTCGACCAAACTTTGCTGAATTTGACTCAGACTAGCTTTTTGACTTTGTACTGACTGTTCAGCTTGGGTTAAGTCCAGTCCTGATACAGCACCAGCTTGATACTGAACTTTAACCAAGTCATACAGTTTTTGTGAGGTGGCAAGGCTTTGCTCGGCAGTTGTACGGCTTTCATTATAATAGGCCAATTGCCAATATAGCTTCGCTGTGGTGCCAATTAAGCTTTGAGCAGTGGCTTGCAAATCTTGCTCAGTCGCCAGTGCTTCCCATCTCTTTGCTTCCGTTTGACGAGCCAATTTACCAAATAAATCGACTTCATAACTTAAGCCAGCACCCAAAGACAGACCACTTGAGCTGTCATTGCCTGAGTTTAAGTCGAATTGATGACCTGTAGATACCGTAGAGTTCACCCGTGGCTTTTGCTGATTCTCAGCCAGTTCTGCTTGTAAGCGCGCTTGTTTTAAGGTCATCCCTGCAACGGCTAAATCGGCATTTTTTGCGAGCATAGCATCGACCAGTTGATTGAGCTGTGCATCGCCAAATAACGTCCACCATTGATCGGCATACAGGGCTTGTTGACGTTGTTGTGATGTTGCTTTGTCGTATTGAAACTGAGTCGGTGTCTGTACTGCTGGTGCTTGATAAGGGGTTTTAACCACAGCTGCACAGCCAACCAAAGTGCTGCCAAGCAGCATCGCGGTACAAAGGCGCGTTAATAAAAAAGGCATATTTTTTCCTTATTCTCTGGCAAGTGCTGCAACAGGGTCGAGTTTGGCTGCATTTTTTGCAGGCAAGAAACCAAACACCACACCAATTAAAGTCGAGCATACAAATGCGGCGATAATAGACGTGGTTGAGTAGGCAACCCCGAAATTACCCCCAGCAAATTTTTGAATGATTTGTCCTAAGCCAAGTGAGAGCAACACGCCTAAAACCCCACCAATCAGGCAGACTAAAATGGCTTCAATCAGGAACTGCTGCAAAATATCACTTTGACGCGCACCCACCGCCATCCGAACCCCAATTTCTTGCGTCCGTTCGGTCACTGAAACCAACATAATATTCATTACACCAATACCACCCACCACCAAAGAAATCACGGCAATTGCGGAAACCAGCAGAGTCATGGTACTGGTGGTCTTTTCAATGGTTTGGCGAATACTGTCACTGTTCATGGTGAACACATCTTGTTGACCATGACGCAAGGTGAGTAAGTTCACAATTGCGTTTTCAGCCGCGCTGGTGGAGTACTTATCGTTGATTTGCACCACGATATTGCGCACATTACTTTGACCGAGCATACGACTCATGACCGTGGTGTAGGGCATATAGACATTCAAAGTATCATCGGAACCCATAGCACTGGTTTGTGGTTCGACAACGCCAATAATTCGTGCAGGGACACTGCCCAAAAGTACGACTTGCCCAATTGGATTGCTACCATCACTAAAAAACTGTTTTTGTGTATTGGTGTCAATGACCACGTCTTGGGTGCGGTCGCGGACACTTCGCTGGTCAAAGGTTTGTCCATTTTTGAAGGTCAGGCCTTTCACTGTGAAATAATCGCCACCGACACCATTAATGGTGGCATTGGCTTCACTTTGTTGATAGCGAATCGTTTTGGATGAACTCACCATGGGACTAACCGCACTCACATACGGTTGGGTGGCGAGCGCTTCAGCATCGGCAGGAACAAGAGTTTTAAAGTTGGCCGTTTTGGAGTTGTCACCAAAACCGCGGCCTTGGAACACCGTAATAGTGTTGGTACCTAAACTACTGATGTTACTTAAAATCTGCTGTTGTGATCCATTTCCTAAGGCGACTACCGTTACGACCGAGGCAATCCCAATAATAATGCCGAGCATGGTCAAAAAGGTTCGCATGCGGTGTGCATTCATGGACAAAAGTGCCATACGGAAGGCTTCACCTAAACGGTCGAGTAGGGAGCGCCATGCAGAGACACTTTTATTTTTTTCTTGCTGGACAGAAATCGCAGTTTCTGCATCAGGATCGCTATGCAGTTCAGTGTCGTGCTCAGGTTGATTGACACGGTCTGCAATGATTTGCCCATCACTGATCTCGATAATCCGTGAGGCATTTTTCGCCACTTGCATATCGTGGGTGACCAAAATAATGGTATGGCCTGCGGCATTTAACTCACGCAAAATCCGCATCACTTCCACGCCACTATGCGAGTCTAGGGCACCTGTCGGTTCGTCAGCGAGAATGACATCACCGCCATTCATCAAGGCACGTGCAATGGAGACACGTTGTTGCTGCCCGCCAGATAGTTGACTTGGTCGGTTTTGAGTTTTATTGCCCAGTCCCAATTCTGTCAGTAAAGCAGTGGCACGTTGTTTACGAGCATATGGTGTTGCCCCTGCATAAACCGCAGGGACTTCAACATTACCTTCTGCGGTTAAGTCGCCTAAAAGGTGGTAACGCTGGAAAATAAAACCAAAATACTCACGACGTAATTCGGCCAACTGATCCGGTTCGAGTTTACCAGTTTCGCGACCATTGACCTGATAACTTCCTGAGGTTGGGCGGTCGAGACAGCCTAAAATATTCATCAGGGTCGATTTACCTGAACCTGACTGGCCGACAATGGCAACCAATTCACCTTCGTAAATGGTCAGATCAATACCTTTGAGAATTTGGACAGTACTTTCGCCAGCTGGAAACTCTCGCACCAAATTGTTGACTTCAAGCAAGGCTTTTTTGGTCATGCTTACATTCCCATTGGTGGACTGTTACGACGGCGGTTGCTGCTATTGGCAGAAGCCGCAGAGTTCTCCGAACTGTCTGCAATCACCACTTGATCGCCTTCTTTTAAGCCTGCAAGCACTTGTGCATTGACGCGGTTATTGATCCCCACCAAAATTTGTTTGGGTTGAGCTGAGCCGTCCGTTTGTAAGACACGAACCACGCTCAGCGTAGCTTTGCCTTCTTTAACCAATTGTTGTTGTGCTGCATTTAAATTCAGACGTTCAAGACGAGGACCTTGTGGACGGTCTGAGTCTGATTTGCTTTGTGTCGATGACGCTGCTTGCGTGTTTGAACCACTGTTACGCTTTGCATTTGCAGGGCGAGTGGAAATCGCAGAAGAAGGGACTAATAACGCATTTTTTGCAGAATCGAGCACGATGTAGACTTGTGCAGTCATATCAATACGTAGCTTGCCGTCATGGTTGGGTACATCAAACAGCGCATTGTAGTAAATTGCGGTGCTGGTTGATGTGCTGGTGGTACTTTCATCGGTAATCGAGTCTGGCGCGGGCTCAACTTGACGTAGGCTAGCATAGCGCTTGCTGTCATCACCTAAAGTGGTGAAATACACCTGTTGGCCTTTTTCAACTTTCATGATGTCCGCTTCACTGACCTGCGCCTTAATGGTCATGTTTTGCAATTTTGCAATTTTAACAATGGTCGGCGCACTTTGATTGGCGTTTACCGTTTGACCTTCCTCAGTCACGATCGCCACCACAGTACCATCAGTCGGTGCCACAATGCGGGTATAACCGATATTGGTTTGTGCGGTCGACTTAGTCACCTTTGCAGATTCAATCTGTGCATCAATCGCTTTAATCTGTGCTTGCGCTGTTTTATAGCTGGCCTCAGCCGATTCTAATTCTGCTTTTGATGTAGCATCTTGTGCATACATTTGTTGTTGACGTTTATATGCCAGTTGCGTCTCATTAAGACTGGCTTCTTGTTGTAGACGCTGCGCTTGCAAATTTTTAATATTGGCTTCTGCTGTTTTGAAGCTGTTTTCTTGGGTGGTTGAATCAATCTGTGCAATCAATTGACCTTGTTTAACTTCATCGCCCAGTTGCACATACATTTTCTGTACTTGACCTGAGACCTGTGCGCCAACACTCACTAGTTTAGTTGCATCTAAAGTACCTGTCGCCAATACCGTATTTTCAAGATCACCACGAGTGACAGATTCGCTAATATACTGTGGTTGTTCTTGTTTTGGTTTGAAATATGTCCACGCGACATAAGCAAGTACGGCAACACACAGTACCGCGATAACCATTTTGACAGCTTTTATTTTTTGCATTGGAATCAGGGAGTAAACAGAATTGCAGATAGTATAAAAGCGAAATACGGATAAATCGTGAATTTTTTGAACAAATAGAAATGATTATTATTTTTAAAAGACTCGTTGCGGCAATTTAAGCAGGAAAGAGTGATTTTCCACACAGCGTCGCAATGGCTTGCATCACGACATGTTCAGCATTTTCATGCCCTAAACCTTTAATCGAAGCATCAATACGAAGCAGGAGACTGGGCCACGTTAAAAAGTACTGCGGGTTCAGTCGACGTAAGGCGTGTTGATAGACGCTGACTTTATTCTTCCAAATCCCCAGTTGCAGTGCATTTTGCGGTTGCTCAAACAGTTGCATGAGTAAACGCATTTCTTTGCTGATGCTCCACAAAATCAGACTAAGGGGTTCACCTGAGGCAATCAGGTATTGGTAAATTTTAATCGATTGCGCCAGATTGCCTTCGAGCAGAGCGTCACTCAAATCGAAAGTACTATAGCGGGACTGGTCTTGTAAGCAGGCATGTAAATGATCAATCTGAATCAGCTCAACCTCGGCAAAAGTGTCGCTGACACGCATTAAGCTATTTTTAGCTGCAAGTAAGTTGTGTTCATGGTGTTGTTCTAGCCACTGCCATGCATCCTGACTCAGTTTAACCCCAAGCTTATCTGCTTCAATGCTTAAAATCTGCTGACGGTCACGCGGATAATTTGCGGTCAGGGCAACATGCACTCCATTGGCTTCAACCGTTTGGAAAAAGCCCGTTTTTAGGCTGGCGCTGTCCTGTTTTGGCATCACCACCAAAAGCAAGTTCTGTTCATTGTTTTGGATATAGCTTTTTAGCAACTTTAAAGCGTTAGCATCGGGCTTAATATTGCCATGGACTTCAATGGCAAGCTGACTTGAAAATAAGGACAAACTATTGAGTGCATTAAAGACATTTTTCCAGTCATTGACATTGCTAATGTCATGCCGTTGTCGTTCAATTTCTTGCTTTTGCCAACTTGCTCGAAACGCATCCAGTAAATTTTGCTCAAGCAATGGTTCTTGACCTTGCATAATCCACACGCCGCGAGCTTCATCGACACGTTTTAAGGCTTGCAAATAGTCAAGTTTCATTGTTAATAAACCTTACTGCTGTGCAGGTGGTAGACGGTTCGATGAAATCTGACGCACAATTTGCTGCGCGACATCATCCACGATGACTTGATTCAAATAGTTTTTCTCTTGGTCATCGGTGTTGACGGTTTCAACGTTGTATTGATAACTACGCGTTGCAACTACGGTCCGTGGTTCAGTGATTGGACGGCCTTGCGCATCTTCAATACGGAAGGTGACATTGAGGCGTAATAATACTTCAATCAGTTTACCGTTCAACTCTAAACGCTGCGGTTTATAATCTAGCACGCGAAGCACATAGGCATCTGAACCACTGCTCAGCTGTACACCCGACGCACCCAAATAAATGGCCAATTTTTCATGCAATTCATCGGTGTTCTTCGGAAGCACCAAATTCATTTTTGAATAAGCAATCGGTGTTGCGCTTGGATTGATGCCTTTCAAGTGAAAGCCACACCCGACCAAGCCCGCACTTAGGCCACAAGTTAAAACAATAGCTGCCAAACGTTTGCCTAAATGCATGTGTTGTCCTCTGTTTGCTCTTTTTGATAAAAGAAAAATAATATGCCGTGATTGTATGTGCAAAGCCCGTTGACTGGCAACGGGCTTTGTTTGGGTTTTGTTTAGAAATCCCTCCCGACCTCCCTTTAAAAAGGGAGGAGTTTCCATTGCTGTCCCACAATTTTTCACAAGAGGAAGCTCAAATGAGCTTCCTCTTGTTTTATGGGTATTTTATCGGGTGAAAATAAAGCTTTTAAA